>VBCM01000298.1 GCA_005883675.1 Betaproteobacteria bacterium | reverse complement strand
TCACCTGCGCCACCTCGGCCACCGTGGCGTCGCCCACCGCGAACGGCGCGAGCGCGAACTCGCCGAGCTGGCGCTGCAGGAACGGCAGCTGGACCTCGAGCGCGTGCTCCTGCAGGTGAGCAGCATCGCTTGCCACGACTTGCGGCAGCTCGCGCGCCGCGGCGAGCGCGGCGTGATCAAGCGCGATGTGACCGAGCGGGGTCGCGAAGGCCTCCGCTGTGGGAACCGCAAGGCCGCGGACCGGGACGCGATGCACCGGCCCGAGCAGCACGACCCGCCGCACGATGCCGCGCGCGGCGCCGAGCTCCTCATAGGCACGCGCCGCGATGGGCCCCGAGTAGATGTAGCCCGCGTGCGGCACGACGAGCGCCTTGGGAAAACCCAGGCGCGGCGCCGGCGCGTCGATGCCGCCGAGAAGCTCGTCGAGCTCGGCGTTCAGGCTGCGCGGGTCCGCCGGATAGAACATCCCGGCGACGGCGGCGGCACGGACGGAAGCCATGGCTTTATTTAGGCCCGGCGCGGGCTCTCGTCAAGAAGCTCGAGCACGCCGGCGAGAGCGCGCTCGACCGCCTGGCGACGTACGGCCTCGCGGTCGCCGGCAAAGTGGCGCGTCTCGCTCCGCGGCGCGCCGCCCCTGAGCGCCCAGGCAAGGCAGATGGTGCCCACCGGCTTCGCGGCGCTGCCGCCGCTCGGCCCCGCAATCCCGGTGATCGCGAACGCCACGCCGGCGCGGCTGCGGCTCAATGCGCCGAGCGCCATTTCCCGCGCCGCCTCCTCGCTCACCGCGCCGTGGCGCGCGAGCGTTTCGGCGCGCACGCCCAGCATCTCCTCCTTGGCGGCATTCGAGTACGTTACGAACCCGCGCTCGAACCAGTTGGAGGACCCAGCGAACGCGGTGAGCACCTGCGCGGCCCAGCCGCCGGTGCACGACTCCGCCGCGGCGAGCATCGCGCCGCGCGCCGTGAGCGCCGTGGCGATCCTTTGCACCAGATGGTTCATGCGAGCAGCTGCTTGGCGGCGGCGAGCATGAGCAGTGTGTAGCCGGCGGCAATCAGGTCGTCGAACATCACGCCGAAGCCGCCGTGGTAGCGCCGCTCGAGCGCGCGGATCGGCGGCGGCTTGGCGATATCGAAAAAGCGGAAGAGCACGAATGCCGCCAACTGCCAAGCGAACGTGCGCGGCACGATCGCGAGCACCAGCAGGAACGCGACGATTTCATCCCATACCATCGCGCGATGGTCGGCGACGCCGAGGTGGCGACCGGT
>VBCM01000119.1 GCA_005883675.1 Betaproteobacteria bacterium | reverse complement strand
CGCGCTGCTTTAGCAATAGGGCGATCAAGCCGGAGAATGCCCAGTAATAAGGATTTCTGAGATCCTGTGTGCCGTATGTTCTTGGGGAATTTGAAAGAGTCAAGCGCCCTAAATAGATCTTCCTTTTTCACTGAAACGGAAATTGCCGCGTCTACAAATTTCTCGATTACGGAATAAAGCATTCCGCAACGTTCAATGTGGGGTGGATATTTCAAGTCCATCTGGCTCATCTTGAAACACGCTATTGGCTCATGCGGTGGCTCGCCTAGATCGAGGACCTTCTTCCACTCTGTCGAAAACTCTTCCCAATTTGATTCTGAGGCAACATAGCCAGCGAGAGAGAAACATCGCGCATCGCCTTCCGGCGCAGGTGGCGGCGCTCCACGAGTCGTTCACGCACTGCGCAGGCTGCGACCGCGTGTACTGGCCGGGCTCGCACTACGCGCGCATGTGCGCCGCCCTAGGCCGAATCACCCAGATGCAAATAACCGACAGCGCGCAGCACCCGAGCGCGGCCGCAAAGCCGGGCGCATAGCTGCCACTCAAGTCGTACGCGAGGCCGGTGGCCCACGGACCGAGCGCGCCCCCGGCGATGCCGATGCCCATGATCGTCCCGAAGATCGCGCCGTAATGCGGCCCGTGGAAATGCGCGGCGGGGATTGCGCCGATCACCGAAGTGAGGCCGTAGCCGAGGAAGCCCTGCGCCAGCACCATCAGCCAGAGGAGCGCCGGCGACGCCACGTGGCGCATGGCGAGCAGCGCCGC
Source organism: Betaproteobacteria bacterium (assembly GCA_005883675.1). GTDB lineage: Bacteria > Pseudomonadota > Gammaproteobacteria > Burkholderiales > SG8-39 > SCGC-AG-212-J23. The sequence continues at coordinate 6,519 of VBCM01000119.1, read as the reverse complement.
GTAGCAGATGGCGAAGCCGAGGTTGCCGATGGTCCACACCCATTCGCGGCCGACACGGTCGGAAAGATGGCCGAGCGCGATCTGTCCCGGCACGCCCGCGAGGCTGACAAAGCCGAGCGCCCAGGCGGCGTACTGGCCGCTGTAGCCGATCTCGACGAGATAGCGCGTCTGGTGCACCTGCACGGCGTACCAGGCGAAAAGCGCGCAAGCATAGCCGAGCGCGCACCACCAGAAGGGCGCCGTGCCGAGCGCCGCGGCGAGCGTCCAGTCGCCGCCGCGCGGCGCATTGGGCGCGGCGAGGCGCGGCGGCGTGGGATCGCCGTCGGGATGAAGGCCGATCTCCTGCGGACGTGTGCGCACGAGCAGGTTGAGCGGCGCGAGCACGACCAGCACGATCACGCCGAGCGCCACGCAGGCCGCGCGCCACCCGGCCGCGTCCATGTAGCGCTGGAGCAGCGGAAAGAGCACGATGGACCCGACGCCAACGCCGGCGAAAGCGACGCTCATGGCGAAGCCGCGCCGGCGCACGAACCAATTGGGCAGGTAGCACGCCTGTCCGGTGTACGAAAGGCAGACCGAGCCGCCGCCCACCAGCACGCCGAGCGTCGCATAGAGCTGCCATGGCGCCGAGAGGTACGCGGCAAGGACGAAGCCGATCGCCATGACCAGCACGCCGAGCTCGATCACGAGCCGCGCGCCGGCGCGGTCCATCAACCGGCCGAGCAGCGGCGAGAGCACGGCGGTGACGAGGAAGCCGAACGAAAAGGCGCCGGCGGTCGCGGCGCGGTCCCAGCCGAATTCGTCGACGATCGGCGGGAAGAGGAGCGAGAACGCAGTGCGCGCGTTGACCCCGATCGCCATGGTGACGAACGCCACCGCGACGATGACCCAGCCGTAGAATACCGGCCCGAGGAGGAAACGCATGGACCGCCGCAGCATACTAAGTCGGCAGCATGGCCGAGCTCGGTTTCAGCGAGATTCCCGACGGCGCGCTGGTAGAGCAGCTGCTCCATGCGCTGCCGGGCAAGGTGCCGCTCATCAAGAAGAGCTACCGGCCGCCGAACTACGAAACGCCGGTCGAATACTTCCGCAAGCCGATCACGCCGAACAACGCGTTCTTCGTGCGCTGGCACCTCGCGGCGATCCCGCAGGTCGGGCTCAAGGACTGGACGCTCGGCGTCGGCGGCGAGAGCGCGGAGCGCGAATTCAAGCTCACTATGGACTCGCTGCGCAAGGACTTCAAACCAGCGCAGCTCACCGCGGTGTGTCAATGCTCTGGCAATCGCCGCGGCCTCTTCGAGCCGCACGTCACCGGCGTCGAATGGGGCGTCGGTGCGATGGGCAACGCGCTGTGGCGCGGCGCGCGGCTGAAGGACGTCCTGCAGAAGGCAGGCGTCAAGTCCGACGCGCTCGAAGTGGTATTCGACGGCGCCGATCACGGCGCGCTCGACAAGACGCCGGACTTCGTCAAATCAATTCCCATTGACCTGGCGCTCGACGAGAACACGCTGATTGCGTACGAGATGAACGGCGCGCCGCTCCCGCACTGGAACGGCTTCCCGGCGCGCATCGTGGTCCCGGGCTGGACCGGCACCTACTGGGTCAAAGGCGTCACCAGCATCAAGGTAATCTCCAAGCCGGAGAAGAACTTCTGGATGAGCGCGGCGTATCGCCTGCCGCGCGGGCGCTTCAAGACACCGAGCTACAAGTCGCAGATGACGGAAGCGAACGAGCCGATCACCACCATGGTGGTCAACTCGCTCATCACCAGCGTCAGGAACGGCGAGCGCGTGCCGCGCGGCAAGCCGCTCGAAGTCCGCGGCGTCGCCTGGGACGGCGGCGCCGGCATCGGAAGAGTAGAAGTCTCCACCGACGGCGCGAGCTGGGCCGAAGCGCGGCTGGGCAAAGACCTCGGGCGCTTTTCCTTCCGCGAGTTCGCGCACAGCGTGCCCACGCGCGAGACCGGCGCGCTCGTGGTGATGGCGCGCGCGAGGAGCGCGAGCGGCGAGACGCAGGTGAACGAGCTGATTCACAACCCGGCGGGCTATCACCACAACGTGATCCAGCGCCTTTACGTGGAGATCGTCTGATGCGCGCGCTCGCACTGGTGCTCGCGCTCGCCGCCGGCGCGGCGCTGGCGCAGGAGGAAAAGGTCGTGCTGAAGGATGCGCCGGGCCGCGACAAGGCGATGCAATGCCTCGCCTGCCACAGCCTCGATTACATCCAGATGAACTCGCGCTTCCTCGACAAGGCCGGCTGGACGGCGTCGGTGAACAAGATGATCAACGCATTCGGCGCGCCGATCCCGAAGGAAGACGTCGACGCCATCGCGACTTATCTCGCCGAGAACTACGGCAAGCCGTCGGCGAAATGACCTAAGGGTCGCGGAACCCGACGCGCCAGTGGCTGCCGTCGCAGAAGGGCTTGTTCGCCGAGGCGCCGCAACGACACAGCGTGTAGTGCTCGCGCGATGCGCCGTCGCCAAATTGCACGCCCATGAGTTCGATGCCCCCCGACACCGCGTAGGGGCCATTGTCGGTCACCAGCACCTGCGGCGGCCGCGCGGGCGGGGCCGCTTCCTCGCCGTCGATGGCGTAGCTGAGCGCGCCGGAAGGGCATTTGCGGATCGTGGCGATGATCTCCTCGACCGCCGCGCCGTCGGCATCGATCCAGGGCTCGGTGCCCATGCGGAATACATTCTTCAATCCGTCCGTGCAAAAACCGGCATGGGCGCAGATCGCGCGGTTGTCGAAGATGGTGATGCGCCTGCCGCGGTAGCTCGTGCGCTGGTTTGCCGCGCTGTCCGTGAGCCGGCGCTCGGAAAAGCCGATCGTGCCGTGCGTGCCGTCGCAGAAGGGCTTGTTTTTCGAGCCGCCGCAGCGGCATAGCGCGACGCCGCGCACGGTGGCGCACGGCGCGCCGGAGGAGCGCACGAGATTCGGCACCGGCAGCGCCTGCGGGTCGTTCAGCAGGTAATAGGGCCCATTAGGCAAGCAGGCGATGCGCGGCGCAGCAGCCTTTTCGGTCATGCCGACAGTGTAGTGGCATCGCGCTTGCATGCGCGGGTGACGTATGGGCGAACGCGATCGCCGGTCTCTTCCCCGTACCCCTCTCAAGGTCATTCACCGCCACCGCATTGGCAGGCGCAGGGTCAAGCGCGTCTCGGAGCTCGTCTTCGTCGCGGGCGGCGCGCCGCGCGCCGTGCTCGAGTGGGTGGACCTCGGCGGCGTGCGCAGCCCGCTCTATATAGTCGAGCTCGACGCCGCCAAGCTGCGGCGCGCCCCGCGCCTGCGCAATACTTATTACTACGACGGCGAAACCATCGATCCGCGCTACTTGGACGCGGCGGTTTCGTCGACAGCCTGAGCGACTAACTCCCCGAGATCGCCGCCGCGAGATCGAGGTAGGCGTCTGGCCCGGCCCAGACGATGAAGGCGACCGCGATCGCGATCGTTATTCCCAGCGCCTTGTAGGAGCCTCCCTGGCGGAACTGCCGCAGCGCGAGCCAGATGGCGATGAGCGCGATCGCGAGGCCGGCATAGACAACCAAGCGATACGCAATCACGATCGTCTCGAGATCAGTGCTGCCCCACGACACGGTGTTCATGGCGAGCAGGACAAGCGATGGCAGCGCCGCAAGGCCGGCGGTCAAGAACGGACGGGGCCTTTGGCCCGGAGGTTCACGCACGGCGCCAGGTGCGCGCGATGAGCGCGGCCAGGATCAGCAGGAAGGCAATGACGCGCAGGAGATATGCGTAGCCCACGTTCTCGTGATCGTCGCCGAGCCAGAGGGCGAGCAGCTGGTTCACCGCGAGCAACGCCAGCGCGAACGCAAAGGCGATGAAAAAGCGGTCGCCGCCCTCGCGCGCACGCTGCAAAGAGAGCGCCGCGGCGAGTATGAAGCCGATCGTTACCACGCCGCTCAGCGATTCGATCATTGCGCTTCGTAGATGAAGCCGTTGAGCAAGAATACGAGTCCGGCGGCGGAGCTCGCGAAGCGGTAGAGCCGCAGGTCGCCCCCGGGCGCGAGCGCCAGGTCGTAGAGCAGCAGGACGTTGTTCGCCGTCAGGCAAAGGAAGAATAGCGCGCACCACAGGAGGAGCCGTGTGCCGCGCACGGCATAGCCGTGGAAGAGCAGCACCATGCACCCGAGGCTCAGCACGATGGCGGCGAGCGATACGGCGAGGTTGAGGCTCAGCATGTCGGCACGGCGGATTATGCCGAAGGTGGATAAATCAGCACGGCGCCTGCGCGCTGCGCGGCCGGCGTGAGGCGCGCCTCGACCACTTTGCCGTCGGCCATGATGTGCGCGACCGGCTCGCCGGCGGCGAGCAGGTAATCGGCGATGATGCGCCGGTGGCAGCGCCACCAGAGCGCCTCCGCGCACATCAGTGCGCACGGCGCGCCAGCGGCGAGCTCGCGCAGCCGCGCGAGGCCGGCGGCGAAGGCGTCGCTCATCGCGTAGTCGGCGTAGTTGTGGAAGCTCGCGTTCTCCCAGTATGCATTTGTTTCCCCAGCGACGTCGCGCCGGCGCGAGCGCAGTCCGCCGAGCGCCGCGATGTGCTCGTAGCCGATGTCTGCTAGAGCGAGCGCGTCGGGTAGCACATCGGCGTTGAATTGCGGGTTGGTGCGCGAGCGCGGCAGGGTGCGCACGTCGGCGACCTGACGCGCGCCCGCGCCGCGCAGGAGCTCGATGAAATGCTCAAGCTCGTGCGTCGAGTGACCGATGGTGTAGTAGCGGCTCAGCCCAAGTCGATGGTACGCGCGATCCAATCGATGGCGCGCACCTCGCGCGGCACGATGAGTTCCTCGTGGCGCGCCTGGACGAACTCCATCTCCTTGTTGCGCCCCAGCGCCCCCATGATGCCGTTGATGCCATCGCCCGGGTAGCCGTAGATGCGCTTCACGCCCCATTGGGAAAGGCGCTGCAGTAGGAAATCACCCACGGTCTGCGTCATGGTCGCCCCCGTCGAATAGAAAAGGCCGGTGCAAGTCTCGTACCGGAACCGCGCGTCTTAAGGCGCAGTCGGACCTGTATGGGCGCCACGGACATCGCGCGGCAGTCACTCGCCGACGCCGACTACTCGAGCGTGATCGAGTCCGATGCGCGGCGCTCGCGCTCCTTTCCACGATTGCCTACCCGGCGGAGTGAGCCATGCGGACGAAAGTGCTGAACGAGAAGCCGGAGCGCACCTACGCGCTCGTCTTCGATACCGGCGACGAGCCGGTGAGCCTCCTCACGCGCTTCGCGGAGCAGCATGCCATCAAGGCGGCGCGCTTCACCGCCATCGGCGCGTTCAGCGAAGCGGTGGTGGGCTACTTCGACTGGCAGAAGAAGGATTACCAGCGCATCGCCATCCGCGAGCAGGTCGAGGTGCTCGCGCTCGTCGGCGACGTCGCGCTCGACAAGGGAAAGCCGAAGCTCCATGCGCACGTCGTGCTCGGCAAGCGCGACGCGAGCGCGCACGGCGGGCATCTGCTCGAGGCGCGCGTGCGACCGACGCTGGAAGTGGTGCTGACCGAGTCGCCCTCGTACCTCGTGCGCCAGCACGATCCGCAGAGCGGCCTCGCGCTCATCCGCCCCTAGGCTCGGCATAGGGCTTGCACGCGTCGGGCCCGTGCTGAACATCGCGATCGTCGCGCCGAACGGCGGCGCGGAGCCGCCTGTGAGCGATCTCGCCAGCGGCCTTGCGCGCCGCGGGCATCGCGTACGCCGCTATGCCCCGGAAGGCTACGACCGGCTCTTCCGCCGCGTGCGTGCGGAAAACCCCGACGTGGTGAGCCAGCATGCATTCGACGCCGAGGCGATCCGGCTTTCCGCTGGGCTCCCGGTGCTGCATACCCTGCACCTGCCGCCGACCGTGCACGCCGTGGTGCGCGCCTGTGCGCAAAGCAGCGCGAGCTTCGTCGCGCTGTCCGACTTCGCCGCCGCGCAATGGCGCGCCGCGGGCCTGGAGCGCGTGCAGACGATTCGCGCCGGCGTCCCCGATTTCACGCCGCTTCCGGCAGTGGTGCAGCCCATCGCGCTCATCAGCGAGAAAGGCACCGCGCCGGCGATCCGTGCCGCGCGGCGCGCAGGCTTGCGCGTGCAGATCCTCGACGGCCTGCCACGGCGCGAGCTCTCGCAGCTCATGGCCGGGAGCGCCGTGTGCCTGCTGCCGGTCGAACGGGACGAGTCTTTCGACCTCGTGGCGGCCAAGGCGCAGGTCGCCGGCTGTCCGGTGGTCGGCTACGCGCACGGCGCGCTGCCCGAAGTCGTCGAGCATGGCGTCTCGGGCGTGCTCTGCCCGCCCGGCGACGAGGCGGCGCTCGCCGCCGCGGTGCGTCGCGCGCTTGTGCTCGACCGCCGGCAAGTGCGCGCCAGCGGCCGCGCGCGGCTTCTCATCGCGCCGATGATCGAGCGCTACGAAGCCGAGCTCGCCGCGCTCGCCGAGCGGCAGCGCCCGCGGCGGGCGCAGGTGTTCGAGCTAAGCATCGACCGTTAGACCTCTAAGCGCAGTTTTTTCGCTGTGGCGCATA
>VBCM01000083.1 GCA_005883675.1 Betaproteobacteria bacterium | reverse complement strand
CGGTCTACCGGCAGTTCGAGACGCCGGACGATTTCCGCGATGCCGTTCAGGAAGTGAAGTCGCCGCGGAGGAGACGAAAATAAGGACTCAGTGACCTCCTTCAGCGCCTTCGACCAGGCGATGATGCGCCGCGCGCTCTCGCTCGCCGAGCGCGGCTTGTACACGACGACGCCGAACCCGCGCGTGGGCTGCGTGGTGACGCGCGGCGAGGCGATCATCGGCGAAGGCTGGCACGAGCGCGCCGGCAGCCCGCATGCCGAAGTCCAGGCGCTGCGTGGCATCGACGCCCGAGGCGCGACGATTTACGTCACGCTCGAGCCGTGCAATCACCACGGGCGCACGCCGCCCTGCGTGCCGGCGCTGGTGCAGGCAGGCGTGGCGCGCGTGGTGGCCGCGATGCGCGATCCGAACCGCGAGTCCGCGAACGGCGGCGAAGCGCTCGCGGCGGCCGGCATTCGCTTCGAGCACGGGCTGCTGGCGGAGGAGGCGCGGGAGCTCAACATCGGGTTTGTTTCCCGGGTCACGCGCGGCCGGCCGTGGGTGCGGATGAAGATCGCTGCGACGCTCGATGGCCGCACGGCGCTCGGGGAAGGAAGCGGCGCAAATGCAGGCCGCTCGCAATGGATTACCGGGCCCGAGGCGCGGCGCGACGGCCATCGCTGGCGCGCGCGCGCCTGCGCGATCCTGACCGGCATCGGCACCGTGCGCGCCGACGATCCGCAGCTCACGGTGCGCGAAGTCGATACGCCGCGCCAGCCGCTGCGGATCATCATCGATAGCCGCCTCGAGACGCCGCGGGACGCGCGCATCCTGCGCGGCGAGCGCGTGCTCGTCTTCGCCGGGCGCGAGGGCGCCCTTCCCAATGCCGAGGTGATCACGCTGCCAAACCCGCAAGGCAAGGTCGATCTGCCGCGCATGCTCGAAGTGCTTGCCCAGCGAGGCGTGAACGAGCTGCACGTGGAAGCGGGCTTGCGGCTCAACGGCTCGCTCGTGCGCGAAGGCTGCGTGGACGAGTTCCTGCTCTACCTCAACCCGAGCTTTCTCGGCGACGGCGCGCAGGGCATGCTCGATTTACCGGCGTTCAGCTCGCTCGACGCTCGCCTGCGCCTGCGAGTGCTTTCCGTCGAGCGGTTAGGGGACGACTTGCGCCTGCTCGCGCGTCCCGCATAGCGCGGCGCGCGCGATCTCGATCGCGATGCGCGCGGTGCGCCCGCTCGGATCGAGGCGCGGGCTGTACTCGACGAGCTCCACCGCCGCGAGGTCCGGTCGGCCGCCGATGCGCGCAAGCGCGTGCGTGAGCTCGGCGCCCGAGACACCGCCGGGCACAGGCGTCCCCACCCCCGGCGCCTCCTCCGGCGTCACGACATCGAGGTCGACGCTCACGCCGAAGGCAGCCGTGCCGCGCTTCGCAATGGCGAACGCTTCGTCGAGCACGGCATCGATGCCGCGCTCGGCGATCTCCGTCATGTAGATGACGCGCACGCCGAGGCGCTCGAGGCGCTCGCGCTCCTGCGAGCGGCATGCCGTGCAGCCGGCCGGTGTGGCTCGTGCGCGGCGTGTGCGCATCCATGTGCGCGTCGATCCAGACGAGGCCGAGGTCGCCCTTCGTTGCCCGCGCGACGCCGGTCCACGTTCCGCCTGCGCAGCTGTGATCGCCGCCGAGCACGCACGGCAGGCGTCCGCGCTGCACGGAGTCCGCGACCGCGGAAGCGAGCAGGCCGCAGAGCTTGCTCACCGCGAGCTGCTTGCGGCGCTCGGTAGAGGAGGGGCGCAGGATCGGGCCGCCCCTAACCGACACGCCGGCCCGCTCGAGCTCGGCAGCGAGGAGCGGCGTCAGCGCGCCGGGCGCCTCGGCGCATCCCGGCTCCGGCCCGCCGAGCCCCCAGGCGGCCCCGATGAGTTCGACTTGTCGTTGCACGTCTACGCCAGCCTCGACTGAACGCTACAGCCGATGCCAGAACGCATGATCATTGCTGGATGTCGAAACGAAGGCATCTTATGGCCAGTGAAATGCGGCGTTGGCAAGACTGGGCGAGCTTCGCGCTCGGGCTGTGGCTCGCCGTGTCGCCCTGGATCGCCGATTACGCGATGCACGATGCCGCGACCGCCAATGCCGCGATGTGCGGCCTTGCGCTCGCGCTCGTCGCGCACTTCGGCTTCAGCTGCGATCATCTCAGCACCGAATGGCTGACCCTCGCAGGCGGATTGTGGCTCATCGCGTCGCCTTTCGCTTTGGGCTTCGCCGGCCACCACGTCGCCACGGTCAATACGATGGCCGTCGGCCTCTTCGTCACGCTGCTTTCCGCCTGGGCGCTCGAGCTCGATCGTGAGCTCGGCCGCCTCTGGAATCGCCTGACTGTCCATTAGCAGTTAGACCGCGCTTTTGCGCTACCCTCCGCGGCATGTTCACCGGCATCGTGCAGGCCGTGGGGAAGATTGTGCGCCTGACGCCGCTCGAGGTTGAATGCCCCGGGGTTGATCTTACGGATGTGCGTGTCGGCGACTCCATCTGCGTCCAAGGCGTTTGCCTCACCGTTACCACGCTAACTGGCCGCGGTTTCACGGCGGATGTTTCGCCTGAGACGCGCGCCGTGGCCGCCGGCCTCGAGCGCATGGGCGCGGGCGTCAACCTCGAGAAGTCGCTCGCTCTCGGCGAGCGGCTCGGCGGCCATCTCGTCACGGGGCACGTCGACGGCGTCGGGGAAGTCCTGACGTTGGCGAATAGCGTGCTCACCGTGCGCATGCCGCGCGAGCTGCGCCGCTTCGTGGCGCGCAAGGGGTCCATCTGCGTCGATGGAGTGAGCCTCACCGTGAACCGCGTCGAGGGCGAGCTCTTCGACGCCTACCTGATTCCGCACACGCAAAAGGTCACCACGCTTGGCCGGCTTGCGCCGGGCGAGCGCGTCAACCTGGAAGTTGACCTCGTGGCGCGCTATGTCGACCGGCTGCTCGCCGAGCGTTAGGAACCCAACGTTACAAGGCGGGAAATTAATTACCGCCGCCGGGGCCGAACACTGCTGTCTTTGGGCGTCGACGCTGCGGCACGACGGTTGCACCGCCCGCGCCGCGATGCCTGTGCGCAGCCCCAAGTGGCCGTTCACTCAGGCGGCCATCGAGAACTCGCCCGACGAGTGGGGTGGGGTATATGTGCTGTGGCGCGGGGAGACCATCCTTTTCATAGGTTCGGCTCCAGACGTGGGGCGCAGCATCAAGGAGGATCTCCTCGCCCACCTGCACGGAGACCGCGGGCCGTGCACCCGGGAAGCAACGCACTATGGCTGGGAGCTAAGCCAGGACCCCAAGCAGCGCGAGCTCGAGCTCCTCAAGGAGTACGTCAGCCGCCACCGCTCGTACCCACGCTGTAACGAGAAGCGCTGACGAAATCGGGGTCAGAGCCCTATTTCCGACGGCAACAGGAAATAGGGCTCTGACCCCGATTTCGTTTCCCTAGCCATTAGGATGCGCGGCGATGCGCATCCGCTACGACCCGGCGCTGCCGATCGTCGCGCGCCGTGACGAGATTCGCGCCGCCCTCGAGCGCCATCCGGTGGTGATCGTCTGCGGCGAGACCGGCTCGGGCAAGACGACGCAGCTGCCCAAGATGCTGCTCGAAATGGCCGGCGAGGGAAAAAGGGCAGGCCGCATCGGCCATACCCAGCCGCGGCGCATCGCCGCGCGCTCGGTCGCCGCGCGCATCGCCGAAGAGCTGGGCGCCGAGCTCGGCGGCGTCGTCGGCTGCAAGGTGCGCTTCCACGACCAGGTGGGCCCGCGCACCGCGATCAAGCTGATGACCGACGGCATCCTCCTCGCCGAGACGCAGGGCGACCGGGAGCTGCGCGAATACGACACCCTCATCCTCGACGAGGCACACGAGAGGAGCCTCAACATCGATTTCCTGCTCGGCTATGCGAAGCGGCTGGTCGATTTCAACGACGCACCCGTCATCGAGGTCTCCGGGCGCCTTTATCCCGTGGAAGTGCGCTACCGCCCGGTCGGCGGCGATTCCGAGGACACGACGCGCGACGAGGAAGAGGCGGCGCTCGCCGACGCGGTGGACGAGCTCTGCCGCGAGGGACCGGGCGACATCCTCGTGTTCCTGCCCGGCGAGCGCGAGATCCGCGATGCCGCCGATACGCTCAGGCGCCACGGCGTGCGCCAGGCCGAGATCCTGCCGCTTTATGCACGCCTTTCGGCGGCCGAGCAGGACCGGGTGTTCAAGCCGGCCGGCGCGCGGCGCATCGTGCTCGCCACCAACGTGGCGGAAACCTCGCTCACCGTGCCGCGCATCCGCTACGTCGTCGATACGGGCGATGCGCGCCTCAAGCGCTACAGCTACCGCAACAAGGTGGAGATGCTGCGGGTAGAGCCGATCTCGCAGGCGGCGGCGCGCCAGCGCGCCGGACGCTGCGGCCGCGTGGCGAACGGCGTGTGCATTCGGCTCTACCCGGAAGAGGACTTCGCCAAGCGGCCCGCCTTTACCGAGCCCGAGCTCCTGCGCTCATCGCTCGCCTCGGTGATCCTGCGCGCCAAAAGCCTGGGCCTTGGCGAAGTCGCCGACTTCCCGTTCCTCGACCCGCCCGCGCCGCGCGCCATCGCCGATGGTTATGCGCTGCTGACTGAGCTCGGCGCGGTCGATGAAACGAACGAGCTCACCGCGATCGGCGCCGAGCTCGCGCGCCTGCCGCTCGACCCACGCGTCGGCCGCATGCTGGTCGCCGCGCGCGAGGAAGGCTGCGTCGCGCAGGTGCGGCTCATCGCCGCGGCGCTCTCGGTGCAGGACCCGCGCGAGCGGCCGCTCGACAAGGCCGCGGCCGCCGACGAGCGCCATGCGCGCTTTGCGCACGAGCGCTCGGATTTCCTGGGTCTCCTCAAGCTCGCCGCGCTCTTCGACAACAAGATGGAGCGCGCCTGCCGCGAGAATTTCCTCTCGGTGCCGCGCATGCGCGAGTGGCGCGATGTCGCCGGGCAGCTCGCGCGTACGCTGCGCGAGCTCGGCTGGCGTGAGACCTCGGTGGACCCGGAATCGCCGCAGGGCTACCGCGCCATCCATCGTGCATTGACCGCCGGGCTGCTTGGCAACATTGGCATACGGGATGAGCCGGAGGCGAGCTACACCGGCGCGCGCGGCATCAAGTTCTGGATCCATCCGGGCTCCGCGGTGAAAAAGCCCGGCCGTTGGATCGCGGCCGCCGAGCTGGTGGAGACGACGCGCCTCTTCGCGCGCACGGTGGGCGCGGTCGAGCCGCGCTGGCTCGAGGACATCGGCGGCCATCTCATCAAGCGCAGCCACCAGGAGCCGCAGTGGGACGCGCGGCGCGGCGAGGTGATCGCGCTCGAGCGCGGAACGCTCTACGGGCTGCCGGTCTACGCGAACCGCCGGGTCGCGTACGGTCCCATCGACCCGACCGCGGCGCACGAGATCTTCATCCGCGAGGCGCTGGTGCGCGGCGAGCTCGAGACGCGCGCATCGTTCCTCGCGCACAACCGGCGGCTCGTCGCCGAGATCGAACGGCTCGAGCACAAGTCGCGCCGCCCGGACATCCTGGTCGACGAAGAGCTGATCAACGCGTTTTATGCCGCGCGCGTGCCGGCGCCCATGTACAACGCTGCCGCCTTCGAGCAGTGGCGGGTGCGCGCCGAGCGCGAGGACAAGCGCCTCTTGTACCTCGCGCGCGAAGACCTGATGCGCCATGAAGCCGCCGGCATCACCACGGAGAACTTTCCGCCGCGCCTCGAGCTCGGGCCCAACCGTTTCGCGCTCGAGTACCACTTCGAGCCGGGCTCGCCGCGCGACGGCGTGACGATGACCGTGCCCCTCGCGCTTTTGAACCAGGTGCCGCTCCGCCGCACCGAGTGGCTGGTGCCCGGGCTGCTGAAGGAGAAGGTGCGCACGCTGGCGAAGGCGATCCCGCAGCGGCTGCGGCACAAGCTCGGCACGCTGGACGACTTCGCTGTGGGATTCACGGAATCAGTGGAACCCTCCGATATGTCGCTCGCCACGGCCGTCGCGCGCTACATCCGCGCCGAGTTCAACCTGGACGTGCCGTTCGATTCCTTCCGGCCCGACACGGTGCCGCCGCACCTGCGCATGAACTTCCGCGTGATGGACGACGACGGACGCCAGCGTGCCATGGGACGCGATCTCGTCGAGATCAAGCGCGCGCTCGGCGAGGAAGCGAAGGCGCTGCTGCAGGAAGAGGCGCCGCTCGACGAGGGCGAGCGCTACACCGGCTGGACCATGGGCGAGCTGCCCGAGATCATGGAGATCCAGCGCGGCGGGCATACGCTGGTCGGCTATCCGGCGCTGGTGGACGCGGGCGACGAGGTCACGCTGCAGGTGTTCGAGTCGCCGGAGAAGGCGCGCGAGGCGCATGCCGACGGGGTGCGGCGGTTGCTTCTGATCGCCTTTCGCGACCGCATTCGCGACCTGGAACGCGCGATGGCTAAGGACCCCGCGGTCGCGCCGCTCAGCGCCGATGTGATCCGCGCGGCGCTCGACCGCACGTTCCTCGCCGACTCGCCGCCCATGACCCAGGCGGATTTCGCGCGCCGTGTGGACGAGGGCCGTAGCCGCTTCACGCTCATCGCGCAGGAGATCGCGCGCTCGGCGGCGAGCATCCAGGCCGAGCGCGCTGGGCTGGAGAAGCGCCTCGCGGCGCTGGAGCGGAGCTTTCCGCACGCGGTGGACGACATCCGCGCGCAGCTCGCGCGCCTGCTCGCGCCCGGCTGGCTCGCGCGCACGCCGTGGGAGCGGCTGCAGCACCTGCCGCGCTACCTGAAGGCGGCGGGCCTGCGCCTGGAGAAGCTGCGCACCGACCCGCAGCGCGACCAGCGGCTCGCCGCCGAGCTCGCCGCGCTCGAGCAGCCGTTTCGCCGCGAGCTCGGCGCCCGCAGCCGCAACGGCGCCGTGAGCCCTGAGCTCGATCAGTTCGGCTGGTTGCTCGAGGAGTTGAGGGTGTCGCTCTTCGCCCAGGAGCTGCGCACGCCGGTGCCGGTGTCGGTCAAGCGGCTCGCCAAACTCTGGCAGAGTGTGCGCCGATGAGCGTAGCGCGCTCGATCCTGTACGCCGCGGCCAACCTGCTGCATCCGCGCATGCTGTGGCTGATGCTCTGGCCGATGCTGATAGCCGTGGCGATCTGGGGAAGCCTGGCGCTCCTTCTCTGGGGACGCCTCGCGCTGCGCATCGCGCTGTGGCTGCAGCAAGGGATCGACTACGCGCTTGCCTGGGCGCACCTCGACCTCGGCGCCGCCGCGCTGGTGGCGGCGAACGTGCTGCTCTTCCTGCTGTTCGTGCCGCTGGTCTATCTCACGGCGCTGTTCATCCTGAGCCTGTTCGGCATGCAGCCGATGGTGAATTACGTCGCCAGCCGCTCCTATCCGTCGCTCGAGCGCCGCCGCGGCGGCGGCATCGCCGGCTCCGGCTGGAACAGCTTCGTCGCGATTTTCGGCTTGCTGCTCTTCGGGCTGCTGAGCGTGCCGTTCTGGCTTTTCCCGCCGCTCTGGCCGGTGATCCCGCTGGTAATCCTCGCCTGGGTCAACCAGCGCCTGCTGCGTTATGACGCGCTCGCCGAGCACGCCGACCCGCAGGAGATGAAGCGCATCTTCCGCGCGCGGCGCGGCGCGCTCTATGTCATGGGCCTGCTCCTCGCGCTCGTCGCCTACGTGCCGCTCGCCGGCTTCTTCGCGCCGGTGCTGTTCGGTCTCGCCTTCATCCACTATCTGCTCGCCGCCCTAGCGCAAGAGCGCGCCTATCGGGCGGATGCAAACAATCCATTGGATCGCGGGAACGCTGCCCCCTAGACTCGGTCATTCCTTCTTTGCATCGGAGTGATCATCGTGTTCCCCAACCGCGAGGGACAGCGCGTCCCCCAAGTTACGTTCCGCGCACGCAGCGAATTCGACTGGAAGCCCCTGACCAGCGACGAGGTGTTCAAGGGCAAGACCGTCGTGGTGTTTGCGCTGCCGGGCGCCTTCACGCCGACTTGCTCGTCGACGCACGTGCCGCGCTACAACGAGCTCGCGCCCGCTTTTTTCGCCAACGGCGTGGACCGCATCGTCTGCATCTCGGTAAACGACGCGTTCGTGATGAACGAATGGGCGCGCACCCAGGAGTGCGGCAACATCCTGATGCTGCCCGACGGCAACGGTGAATTCACGCAGCAAATGGGCATGCTCGTGGACAAGACCGAGCTTGGCTTCGGCCGGCGCTCCTGGCGCTATTCGATGCTGGTGAAGGACGGCGTGATCGAGAAGATGTTCATCGAGCCCGAGAAGCCCGGCGATCCGTACGAGGTCTCGGACGCGGACACCATGCTCGCTTACCTCAACCCGCGGGCGAAGAAGCCCGACCAGGTGGCGATCCTGACACGCGAGGGCTGCGGCTACTGCGCGCGGGCGAAGCAACTGCTCGCCGAGCTCGGCTACCAGTACAGCGAAGTGCCGCTCAATCACAGCGAACGCTCGCGCATCGTCGGCGCCATCACCGGCCGCGGCACGGTGCCGCAGGTGTTCGTCAACGGCAGACACATTGGCGGCCTCGAGGAGCTCGAGCGCTGGGCAAAAAAAGCGGCCTAGAATCCGCCCCGTGTTCGGGGCCTACATCATTGGTGACGAGCTATTGGTCGGAAAGCGCGAGGACAAGCACCTCGGCTTCCTCATCGGCACGCTCGCCAAGCGCGGGCTGCGTCTCGCCTGGGCGCATTACCTCGGCGATGAGCCGCAGCGGCTGACGCAGGCGCTGCGCCAGAGCTTCGCGACGAGCGACGCGGTGTTCAGCTTTGGCGGCATCGGCGCGACGCCGGACGATCACACCCGCCAGTGTGCGGCCGCGGCGCTCGGACGCTCGCTCGAGCTGCACCCTGAGGCGGAGCGCGAAATTCGCGCTCGCTTTCCGGGCGGCGAAACAACGCCCCAGCGCCTGCAAATGGGCGAATTTCCGCGCGGGGCCGAGATCATCCCGAACCCGGTGAATCGCATCCCGGGGTTCTCGGTGGCCGATCACCACTTCGTGCCGGGCTTCCCGCAGATGGCGTGGCCGATGGTTGAATGGGTGCTCGAGACGCGCTATCGCAGCCGCTTCGACTCGCAGAAGTGGAGTGAATCGTCGATCCTGGTTTTCCACGCGGGCGAGAGCCAGCTCATTCCCGCGATGCAGGCGGTGGAGCGCGCGTACAACGGCGTGAAGGTGTTCAGCCTGCCCTCGATGGGCGCCGACGGGTCGCGCATCCACGTGGAGCTCGGCGTGCGCGGCGATCCGGGGCAGGTCGCCGCGGCGATGGAGGCGTTGCGTCGCGAAGTGGCGAGCGCTGGCTTCCCCTACAAATGAAAAGGCCCCGGAGTTACCCGAGGCCTTTTCGCTTACTTCTTCTTTTTGCGCTTGAGCGCTTTCGCGCGAGAACTCGACTGACGCCGCGTGTTGGCGCTTAGGCGGCCTTTTTTGCTTTCGCCAGACCCTTCACCGTCTCGGTTGCGGCGGCGACGTTCGCTTCCGCGATCTCGGTGGCCTGCTTGGCGACCTTGTTCATGTTGTCATAGGCCGAGTTGGCGGCGGCGAGCATCGACTTGACGGCGGCGACCGCGACGTCCGAGCCGGCCGGCGCGTTCTTCGAGACCTTGTCGAGCAGGCTCACGAAGTTCTCGTTCCACTCGGCGACGCGGCGCTCGGCCACGCGGCTGAGCTCCGAATTGGCTTCGGTCGCGACTTCGTACACGCTCTTCGAGTAGGCAATGGCCTTCTCGATTGCGGGCTGCGCAAAGGAGTTCTGCAGGGTTACGAATTCCTGCACATCCTTCGCGCCGAGCAGCGCGCGGGCATTGGCGATCGACTCTTCGAAGGCGCTCTTGACCGCGCCCGCGTTGATGTTCGCCAGCTTCTCGAACGCGGCGAACTGGGCATTCGCTATGGCGAGGAGCGATTCTACGTTGGTCTTCTGGGCCGCTTGGATTTGCTCCGGTGTCACGTACATTTATAGCTCCTGGTCGATGTGGTTAGCTGACACTTTTGTGCATTGCAGCAATGCCAATTTAATGGCCGGCAGGTCGAAAGTCAAGAACTTTGTGCGTAGCAGCATCAGTGATAGAGCTATCGCCTGCTTAACTACAGCCTCTTGTGAGGAAGCGCTAACTTGGCGCCGAGGCGCAAGGCGGGCGCAGTTTGCCGGCGATACTGCGATCGTGACGATCGACTACCGGCCGAGCGATCCGCAGTTCCTCGCCGACCCGTTTCCGCTCTATCAGCGTCTGCGCGACCAGGACCCCGCGCACTGGAGCGCGGAGCTCAAAGCCTGGGTGCTCACCCGCTACGAGGACGTCAAGCGCGTGTGCCTTGACGGGCAGATGTCTTCCGACCGCCTGCGGCCGTTCTTTGCAACGCTCGCTTCCAGCGAAGCGGCGCGCATGGAGCAGTTGATGCGCACCCTTACGCTGTGGATGGTGTTTCGCGATCCGCCCGAGCACACCCGGCTGCGGCGGCTCGCGAGCCGCGTGTTCAACGCACGCACGATTGCCGCGCTGCGTCCGAACATCGAGGCGCTGACCGCCTGGCTGCTCGAAGGCATCGGCGGGCGGCCCGAATTCGATTTCATCGCCGAATTTGCCGGCCCGTTGCCCGCGCTCGTGATCATGGACATGCTCGGCGTGCCGCGCGCGGAGCTCGCGCGTCTCAAGCATCTCTCCGACGAGATGGCGCTCTTCATCGGCAGCGCGCGCGATACGCCGGACAAGTACGAGCGCGCCGAAGCGGCAACGCGCGAGATGGCGGGGCTCTTTCGCGCGCTCATCGCCGAGCGCCGGCGGGCGCCGCGCGCCGATCTCCTGAGCGAGCTCGTGCGCCTGGAGGAGAACGGCGACCGGCTTTCGGAGGACGAGCTCGTCGCGACCTGCGTGCTGCTGCTTTTCGCGGGCCATGAGACGACGACACATCACATCGCGAACGGACTCGCAGCGCTGCTGCGATTTCCCGGCGAGCTCGCGAAGCTGCGCCGCAACCCGGCGCTCGCGCCGGCGGCTGTCGAGGAGCTCCTGCGCTACGACGGCCCGATCGGCGCGCAAGTGCGCATCGTGCAGGAGCCGCAGCGCTTGCATGGGCGCGAGCTCAAAGCCGGCGAGCGCGTGTTCCTCATGATGAACGCGGCAAACCGCGATCCGCGCGCCTACGACGAGCCCGATCGCCTCGATCTCGAGCGCCACGGCCCGCCGCATCTCAGTTTCGGCTATGGCGCGCATATCTGCCTTGGTTTTCCGTTGGCGCGGCTCGAGGGCCAGGTGGCGCTGCCGGCCGTTCTGGCGCGCTGGCGTCACATCGAGCCTGCTGCGGGCCGCGTCGAGTGGCTCGATTCGATGGTCCTGCGGGGCATGAAGGCCTTTCCCATCCGCCTCGGGTCTTGAGCGCGCAAGCCGACCACCTGCCGGCACGGCTGTGGTGGCTGCTCGGCGCGCTGACCCTCGCCTGGGGCTTCAACTGGACCGCGATGAAGCTGGCGCTTGCAGAAGTGCCGCCATGGACCTTCCGCTCGCTGTGCCTGGGCCTCGGCTCCGCCGTGCTGTTCCTCGTGCTGCGGCTCGGCGGGCAGCGCATACCATGGCCGCGCGGCCAGTGGCGGCGCCTGTGGGTGCTCGCGCTTTTGAACATCACCGCGTGGAATATCCTCGTCGCGTTTGGGCTCACGATGATCGCGTCGGGCCGCGCGTCGATCCTCGGCTATACGATGCCGGTGCTCGCCGTGCCGCTCTCGGTGTGGCTGCTGGGCGAACGCCTCACCGCGCCGAAAGCGCTCGGCCTCGCGCTCGGCATCGCGGGCCTGGCGCTGCTTCTGGGCGAAGCCTACAAGGCGATCGGCGTCGCACCGCTCGGATCGCTCCTCGTGCTTGGCGCGGCGGCGAGCTGGGCGCTCGGCGCGGTGCTGCAGAAAAAGTATCCGGTCGCCATGGCGCCCGGACCCTATACCGCATGGATGCTCCTGCTGGGCGGCTTGCCGATTTTCGCCGGCGCGCTGCTGCTCGAGCACCCGGGCACCCTTGCGCACATCGGCGGCCGTGCGGTCTTCGGCACCGCTTACAACGTCCTCATCGCGTTTGCGTTCGCGAACTGGGCGTGGATCAAGCTCGCCACTTCCGTCTCGGTGACGGTGTTTTCGCTCAGCATTCTCATCATTCCGGTCGTGGCCGTGCTGAGCGGCATGATATTTCTCGGCGAGCGCCCGGGCGCAGCCGAGGTGGCCGCGCTCGCGCTGGTGCTCGCGTCGCTCGCTACGGTGCTAGTGCCATCGCGCGGCGGCGCAAAATGAGCTGCGGGTCCCACCCGCGCAGCGCTTGGTCGAGCGTCCCGGCCTCGGACTGGCCGAGGAAGGCGAGCGCGCGGCGCAGCGCGCACGGGTCCGTCTCGATCGGTGCGGCGGCCGTCTGCTTGGACAATTTTCCGCCAGCGGTATCGAGCGCCACCGGCACGTGCAGATAGCGCGGTGTCGGCAGCCCGAGGAGCTGCTGCAAGTAGATCTGCCGCGGCGTGGAATCAAGCAGGTCCGCCCCGCGCACCACGTCGGTAATGCCTTGCGCCGCGTCGTCGACCACCACGGCGAGCTGATAGGCGAAAAGGCCATCAGCGCGATAAAGCACGAAGTCGCCGATGTCTTGTTCGAGCACTTGCTGGCAGCGCCCTTGCACCCGATCGACGAACGAGATCGGCTCCGCGGTGGTCCGCACGCGCAGTGCGCGCTTGCGCGCCGTGCCGTGGCGGCAAGTACCCGGGTAGATGTGGGCGCCGTCGCTCGCCAGGCCGAGCGACGAATCGGCGATCTCGCGCCGCGTGCAGCCGCACCAGTAGGTTTGGCGCGCCAGCTTGTCGAGCGCCGCGCGGTAGTGCTCCAAGCGCCGGCTCTGGCAGAGCACCTCGCCGTCCCAGTGCAGGCCCAGCCGATCCAGCGTGCGCAGCATGGCGTCCGCCGCGCCGGGCATGCAACGCGGCCGGTCGAGGTCCTCGATGCGCACGAGCCAGCGTCCGCCGGCTGCGCGAGCGTCGAGCCAGCTCGCCGCCGCTGCAATCAACGATCCCATGTGCAGCGGGCCGCTCGGCGAGGGAGCGAACCGTCCGGTGTACATCGTGGTCTAGAGTACACTGCCCGCTTTTTTTGGAAGGATCGCCATGGCGACGGTCGAACTCACGCAGGAGAATTTCGAGCAGACGGTCAACGACAGTGCGATGGTGATCGTGGATTTCTGGGCGCCCTGGTGTGGTCCGTGCCGCGGCTTTGCGCCGATATACGAGCAGGCTGCCGAGGCGCACCCCGACATCGTCTTCGCCAAGGTGAACACAGATCAGCAGCAGGAGCTCGCCGGCGCCTTCGGCATCCGCTCGATCCCGACGCTCATGGTGTTTCGCGAAAAGGTGATTCTCTTTCAGCAGGCGGGCGCGCTGCCCGCGACCGCCCTGGAGCAGGTGATCGCCCAGGCGAAGGCGCTCGACATGACGAAGGTGCACGCCGAGGTCGCGAGCCAGGCGAAGTAAGCGACCTGCCGTAACATAGTGTCGGCATGGCCGGCACGCGCATCGAGAAGGACAGTTTCGGGCCGATCGAGGTCCCGGCCGACCGGCTCTGGGGCGCCCAGACCGAGCGCAGCCGCCGCTTCTTCCGGATCTCGGGCGAGCGCATGCCGCTCGCCGTGATCTACGCGCTCGCGCTGGTAAAGAAGGCGGCCTCGCGCGCCAATCGCGCACTCGGCCTTATCGATGCTCTTCCCCTGCGCATCTGGCAGACCGGCAGCGGAACGCAGACCAATATGAACGTGAATGAGGTCATCTCCAACCGCGCAATCGAGACTGCGGGTGGCGAGATGGGATCGAAGAAGCCGATTCATCCCAATGACGATGTGAATATGTCGCAGTCTTCGAACGACACGTTTCCGGCGGCGATGCACATCGCGGCCGCCGAGCGGGTGAAGAATGCGCTGATTCCCGCGATCCAGAACGTGCGCGATGCGATCGCCGCCAAGGCAAAGGAATTCAACGACGTCGTCAAGATCGGCCGCACGCACTTGCAGGACGCGACGCCGCTCTCGCTTGGCCAGGAGTTCTCCGGCTATGTCGACCAGCTCGGCCAGGCGCAGGAGGCGCTGCGTGCCGCGTTGCCCGGACTTTACCGCCTCGCGATTGGCGGCACTGCGGTCGGCACGGGCCTCAACACGCACCCGCAATTCGCGGCGCGCGTGTGCGAGCTCGTGGCAGCCGAGACCAAACTCGCCTTCAGCGAGGCGCCGAACAAGTTCGCCGCGCTCGGCGGGCATGAGGCGCTCGTTTTCGCCCACGGCGCGGTAAAGACGCTCGCCGCGGCGCTCTTCAAGATCGCCAACGACGTGCGGCTGCTCGCCTCCGGACCGCGCTCGGGATTGGCGGAGCTGCGCATCCCGGAGAACGAGCCCGGCAGCTCGATCATGCCCGGCAAGGTGAATCCGACGCAGGCCGAGGCACTCTCCATGCTCTGCGCGCAGGCGATGGCGAACGACGTGGCGGTGAACCTTGGCGGAGCGTCCGGCCATCTCGAACTCAACGTTTACAAGCCGCTCATCATCCACGCGTTCCTGCAGAGCGCGCGGCTGCTCGCCGACGGCTGCCGGTCGTTCGAAGAGCATTGCGCGCGCGGCATCGAGCCCGACGCCGAGCGCATCGGCGAGCTCCTCAGCCGCTCGCTCATGCTGGTCACCTCGCTCTCGCCGCACATCGGCTACGACCGCGCCGCCGAGATCGCCAAGAAGGCGCACCGCGAGGGCACGACGCTGCGCGAGGCGGCGCTCGCGCTCGGCTACGTCAGCGCCGAGGACTTCGATCGCTGGGTACGCCCCGAGCTGATGATCGGCCCGACGGGCGGCTAGTTGCTGGTCGTCCTCATCTCCGGCCGGGGCAGCAACCTGCAGGCGCTCGTCGAGGCCGGGCTGCCGGTCACGGCGGTGATCAGCAACCGCGGCGATGCCGCCGGCCTGAACTACGCCCAGGCGAAAGGCATCGCCACCGCCGTGGTGGAGCATCGGGCCTTTGCCGAGCGCGCCGCCTTCGAGGCGGCACTCGAGCGCGAAATCGCGCGCTTCAAGCCGCGGCTCGTAGCGCTCGCCGGCTTCATGCGCGTGCTGACGCCCGCTTTTGTCGAGCGCTATCGCAACCGCATGCTGAACATCCATCCTTCGCTGCTTCCGGCGTTCGCCGGTCTCGATACCCACGCACGTGCCCTCGCGGCGGGAGTGAAGGTGCACGGCTGCACGGTGCATTTCGTGACGCCTGAGCTCGACAGCGGGCCGATCGTCGTCCAGGCGGCCGTCCCGGTGCGCGCGCAGGAGCGGGCCGATGAGCTCGCGGCGCGCGTGCTGCGCCAGGAGCATGTCATCTACCCGCGCGCGGCGCGCTGGTTCCTCGATGACCGGCTTGTCATCGAGGGCGCACTGGTGCGAGTTAAAGGGAATGATGCGCAACTGGTCATGGCTCGCGATTAGCCTCGCGGCGGCGGCGCCTGCCGAGCCGCCCCCCCAGGTCGAGATCGTCTTCACCATGAGCCGCAACGGCTCGCCGATGGCCGAGGTGGTCGAGCGGCTCGAGTACGCGCAGGGCAATTACAAGCTCACGGAGACCTGGAAGGGCAAGGGCATCTATGCGCTGCTCGGCGCGGCGCGGCGCGTGAGCCAGGGCAGCCTCGCCGACGGGAGCCTCAGGCCGCGCGAGTTCTTCGACGAGCGCTCCGGCCGCGACACGGCGCGCGCCTGGTTCGACTGGAACGCGAAAACGCTCACCATGCAGTACAAGGGCAGCAAGGCGAGTGAGCCGCTGCCGCCGAATGCACAGGACCGGCTCTCATTTCTCTTCGCGCTTTCGCTCTTGCCGGGAAAGGCCGATTCGGTGAGCTACACGATCGCCGACGGCAAGGGGCTCTCGCGCCATATCTATAAGGTCGTCGGTCGCGAGCGCTTGCACACTCCGGTGGGACAATTCGACACGGTCAAGGTCGCGCGCCAGAGCGACCAGCGTGAAACGGCCGAGCTCTGGCTCGCCGCCGAACGCGGCTTCATTCCGGTACGCCTGCTTATCGTAGAGAAGGACGGCACGCGCTATGAGCAGGTGGTGACGCGCATCTCGCGGTGAGGCTGAGCGCCTCCCTCATCCGCCATGCCGAGGCGGCGCTGCGCGAGCTATCGCGCTTTGCCGGGCCCGCAGATCAGGTGCTCTCGCGCTACTTCCGCAGCCACCGCGAACTCGGCCAGGGCGAGCGCGCCTTCGTTGCCGAAGCGAGCTTCGCGGTGCTGCGGCGCCGTCGTTCGCTCGAGGCGGCCGCGGCTTCCGCCGACCCGCAAGCGCTACTCGCGGCTGCGCTCGCGCGCGTGCTCGGCTTTTCCGGCCGCGCGCTCGGCGAGCTGGTTGAGCCCCAGCTGCTCGAGCGGCTGCGAAGCGCGCGCGCCGACGCGTGGTCCGATGCGGTGCGCGCCGATCTGCCCGACTGGCTGTGGCAGCGTCTTGCGCACGACCGCGGTCCCGCCGAGGCGATGCGGCTCGCGCAGGGTCTGCTCAATCCGGCGCCGCTCGACTTGCGCGTTAACCTCGCGCGCGCGAGCCGCGAGGAGGTGCTCGCGCGCCTCGCGCGCGATGGCATCGTGGCTAGCGCGACGCCTTACTCGCCTGCGGGCGTGCGCCTCGCCGAGAAGCCGGCGATCAATCACCACGCGCTCTTTCGCGACGGGCTGATCGAAGTGCAGGACGAGGGCAGTCAGCTGCTCGCGTTCCTGCTCGGGCCGCGCCGCGGCGAGATGGTCGCCGACTACTGCGCTGGAGCCGGCGGCAAGACCCTCGCGCTCGCCATGCTGATGCGCGGCTCCGGCCGCGTCTACGCGATGGACGTGTCGCCAAAGCGGCTTGCGGCGCTCGGCCCACGCGCGGCGCGCGCGCAGGTAAGCAACATCCACTCGATCGGGCTCGCCGGCGATAACGATCCGCGCGCGAAGCGCCTCGCGGGCAAGCTGGAGCGCGTGCTGGTCGACGCGCCCTGCAGCGGCTTCGGTACCCTGAGGCGCAATCCCGACCTCAAGTGGCGCCACGGCCCCGCCGCTGTCGCCGAGCTCGTGCAAAAGCAGCGGCGCATCCTCGAGGCGGCCGCGCGGTTGGTGAAGCCCGGCGGACGACTGGTGTACGCTACGTGCAGCATCCTGCGCGAGGAAAATGAGGCAGTAGCGGACGATTTTCAGGCCGCGCAGGCCGGGTTCAAGCCGGTGTCCTGTGCCCACTTATTGGGCGCACAGCGCATTGCGCTCGATACCGGAGAGCGGCTTGGGCTAGCGCCACACCTTCATGGCACCGACGGCTTTTTCGCTGCCGCGTTCGAGCGTCTCGCAGCGTCGTGAACGGCCGACAAAAACCCTTTGCGCACGGCACGTTACCTCGCCGGCGAGGCTTCGCGTACAATGCTCTCTGCCGCTGAATAACTACGATTAAAGGCTCTCCGACTCCATGATGTTTTCCGGCTGGTTTGATCTCCCCTGGTGGGGGGTCGCCCTCGTTGCGCTGGCGACGACCCACGTCACCATCGCCGCGGTCACGATCTATCTGCACCGCTGTCAGGCGCACCGCGCGCTCGAGCTGCACCCACTCGTCGCGCACTTCTTCCGCTTCTGGTTGTGGCTCACCACCGGCCAGGTGACGAAGGAATGGGCGGCGATTCACCGCAAGCATCACGCGAAAGTCGAAACCGCCGAGGATCCGCATAGCCCGCAGGTTTACGGCATCAATCGCGTGCTCTGGGGAGGGGTGTTCCTGTATGTGAAGGAGTCCTACAACCAGGAGACGCTCGAGCGTTACGGCCATGGCACGCCGGACGATTGGATTGAGCGGCATCTGTACACACCGTGGTCGTTTTTCGGCGTATTCGTCCTACTGGCCGTCGATCTCGGCGCCTTCGGCCTCGTGCCCGGCGCGCTTGCCTGGCTCGTGCAGATGGCTTGGATTCCGTTCTGGGCCGCCGGGGTCATCAACGGCGTCGGGCATTACTTCGGGTACCGTAGCTACGATGTGGCCGATGCGAGCACCAACATCGTGCCGTGGGGCATCCTGATCGGCGGCGAGGAGCTGCACAACAACCACCACGCCTTCGCCTCGTCGGCGAAGCTCTCCTCGAAATGGTACGAGTTCGACATCGGCTGGCTCTACATCTGCATCCTGAGCGCGCTTGGCCTCGCCACAGTGAAGAAGGTGGCGCCCAAACCGCGCTTCGCGGAGCCGCGCGCGGTCGATTTCGACACCCTGCACGCGGTGATTGCACACCGTTACGACGTGCTGTCGCGCTACGCCAAGTCGGTGAAGCAGACCTATGTGCATGAGCTCGCGCGCCTGCGGCGCTGGTCGCCGCGCGATGCCGAGGTACTCGGGTCGCTCCGGCGTGCGCTGTTGCGCGGCCAGGCCGCGGCCGGTGCCGAGGCGCACAAGCTCGCCGAGGCGCTGAAGAAATCGCGCGCCCTCGAGATCACACTCGCCATGCGCCAGGAACTGGCGGCGCTGTGGGAGCGCTCGAGTGCCTCGAAGGAGCAGCTGCTGCGCCAGTTGCAGGACTGGTGCCGTCGCGCCGAAGCGAGCGGCGTCGCGCCGCTCGTGGCGTTCTCGGAGCGGCTGCGCTCGTACGCGATCGCGTAGCAACGAAGACACCCGCCTAGCAGTTCTCTCTACAGCTTAAGCGCATGCCCCGAGGGTTGGCGCGCGTCCCGGGTTGCGTTCCGCCGCGGCTGTAATGCCGCGATGACAAAAAGATGCGTGGCGGTGGGCTGCCGGGCGGCGGCGACCGGCAAGACGTGGACTCATTCCTGATCGGCGCCCAGTACACCTTCGGCGGCCCGCCGCGCTAGCCGAACGAAAAAGCCCGCCTTGATCGGCGGGCTTTTTTTCATTTCAGCTTGGTTTCCTTGTAGATGACGTGCTTGCGCGCCTTCGGGTCGTACTTCTTGATCTCGAGCTTGTCCGGCGTGGTGCGCTTGTTCTTGGTCGTGGTGTAGAAGTGGCCGGTGCCGGCCGACGATTCGAGCTTGATCTTCTCACGCATGGCTCAGCCCTTTTGCCGTGATTGCGCCTTGATTTCGGCGAGCACCGCCTCGAGGCCCAGCTTGTCGATGCGCCGCAGCCCGGCGGTCGAGACGCGCAGCCGTATCCAGCGGTTCTCGCTCTCCAGCCAGAAGCGCCGGTAATGCAGGTTCGGCTGGAACGTACGGATCGTCTTGTTGTTGGCGTGCGAGACGAAGTGGCCCTTCATCGGCTTTTTGCCGGTGACCTGGCAGACGCGGGACATCGGGGTGCTCCGGAATTCGCGAAAGGCGCGGATTATACAGGGTTTCTAGAGCAATCCGCGCTCCGCGAACGAGACCGTGTGGGCACCGGCGACGACGAAATGGTCGAGCACCTTGACTTCCACCATGGCAAGCGCGTTCGAGAGGTCGCGCGTCAGCAGCTCGTCCGCGCGGCAGCGCCGCCTTGACGATCTCGCGCGGATAGACGCTCGTTTGCGTGAGCGTGCCGCGGAACGGCTCCTCGGCTGCGATCACCTTATGCTGGGCATCGAGCCAGATGCACATGAACACCTCGTGCTCGCGCGTCGCGAGCGATAGGCGCAGATAGTCACGCACCGCCGTCGGCGAGGTAAGCGCCGCGCGGCTGGCGAGGTGCTCGTGCATCGAGCGCCGGGCGAGCTCGATGGCCGCTTCGAGCTGCGCGCGCTTTGCACTGCCAAGCCCCTTGATCGCCTGCAGATCGGCGGCGGGCGCGAGCAGGCCCTTCACCCCTTTGAAGCGCTCGATCAGCTCGCGCGCGAGATCCACTGCGCTCTTGCCGCGCACCCCGGTGCGCAGCAGCACGGCGATCAGTTCGGCGTCGGTGAGCGCGCCGGCACCCTTGGCGAGCAACCGCTCGCGCGGCCGCTCGCTCGCTGGCCAGCTCGAAATCCCCATGGCGGGGCGTTCTCCTCGTATCCCTTAGAATCCATAAACGAGTGCCCTGCCATGGCGTTGACCGGCAAGAAACTGCTCCTTGGCATTACCGGCGGCATCGCGGCCTATAAGACCGCCGAGCTCGCGCGCCTGCTGGTGACGCGCGGCGCGGATGTGCGCGTCGCCATGACCGAAGCCGCCACGCGCTTCATTACGCCGACGACGATGCAGGCGCTGTCGGGCCAGGCCGTGTGGACCGATCTCTGGGACGCGCGCGTCGCCGATGCCATGGGCCACATCGAGCTTTCCCGCGATCGCGATCTCGTCGCCGTCGTGCCGGCGAGCGCCGATTTCATTGCCAAGCTCGCCACCGGCCTCGCCGACGATCTCCTTTCCAGCCTTTGCCTCGCGCGCCGCTGCCCGTTGCTGGTGGCGCCGGCGATGAACGTCGAGATGTGGCAGAACGCGGCGACGCAGCGCAACGTCGCGCGCCTGCGCGCCGACGGCATAGCCATCGCCGGCCCGGCGGCGGGCGATCAGGCCTGCGGCGAAGTCGGGCCGGGCCGGATGCTCGAGCCGCGCGACATCGCCACTGAGATCGAGGCGCTGCTTGCGCCCAGGGCGCTTGCCGGCAAGCGGGTGCTGGTCACTGCCGGCCCGACCGAGGAACCGGTCGATCCGGTGCGCGTGCTCACCAATACGAGCTCCGGCAAGATGGGCTATGCGGTAGCGCGCGCCGCGCAGGAGGCGGGCGCGGAGGTCACGCTGATCAGCGGCCCGGTCGCGCTGCCCACCCCGGCGGGCGTCTCGCGTATCGACGTGCGCACGGCGGACGAGATGTTCGCCGCGGTCAAGGAAGCGGTGCCGGCGAGCGATGTGTTCATCGCCGTCGCTGCGGTGGCCGACTACAAGGTGAAGAACCCGTCGCCGCGCAAGATCAAGAAGGCGGACGGGCGCGCGGTGACGCTCGAGCTCGTCGAGAACCCGGACATCCTTGCCTACGTCGCACGGATGAAGAACGCGCCGTTCTGCGTCGGCTTCGCTGCCGAGAGCGAGGACCTCGAGCGCAATGCCGCGCAGAAGCGCGCGCAGAAGGGCATTGCGCTGCTGGCGGCCAATCTTGCGCAGCAAGCCCTTGGCGCGGACGACAACGCCATCAAGCTCTTTGATGAGCGCGGCGAGCATGACCTCGGCCGCGGGCCGAAGCTCGAGCTCGCGCGCAAGCTGGTGGCGCATATCGCCGCCGTTCTGCCGCACGCGAAATGAGGAAGCTGCAGGTACGCATCCTCGACGAGAGGATCCGCGGCATGCTGCCGCATTACGCGAGCGCCGGTGCCGCGGGCCTCGACCTGCGCGCCTGCCTCGACGCGCCGCTCACCCTCGGCCCGGGCGAAAGTCAGCTCGTCTCTTCGGGCATCGCCATCCATGTCGGCGATGCCGGACACGCGGCGGTCATCCTGCCGCGCTCGGGCCTGGGCTCGAAGCACGGCATCGTGCTCGGCAATCTCGTCGGCCTGATCGACTCCGATTACCAGGGGCCGGTGATGATCTCGGCGTGGAACCGGGGAGCCGCGCCTTTCACCATCCAGCCGCTCGATCGCATCGCGCAGCTCGTCGTGGTGCCGGTCGTGCAGGTGGAATTCGACGTGGTGGAGGAGTTCGCCGCCAGTACGCGCGGCGCCGGCGGCTTCGGCTCGACCGGTCGCTAGCCGAGCATATCCGCCCAGATATTTCGCGCCCAGCTCCAGGCGTAGGCGCCTTCGAGCTCGCTGCGCGTGCTCGACACGCCGCCCGCGCCCTTCACCGGGATGATCGCGCCCTGGCCGGCATCGTACTGGTGCACCGAGGCGACGTGGATCGCCTCCTTGTCCGAGACGAAGCTGTAGCACGTGTTGTTCATCACCGGATTCGGATTCGGCTCCCGGCCGTTCAGCAGCTCGACGAGCGCTGCGGCACAGACCTTGGCGTGCGCGTTCGCAATGTGCCCCGATTTCGGCATGCCCGCGGCCGACAGCGTGGCATCGCCGAGCACGTGAATTCCTTTGACCGCTTTCGATTCCATGGTGCGCCAATCGACGTCGCACCAGCGGTTATTGCTGGTCACGACCCCTCGAAATCGGTGCGCACGCTCATCGCCGCCGCGTCGACGGCGATGACCTTGGCATTGGGGTGGTATTGGATGATGCCGGGGTAAAGCTCTTCCCAGGCGCGCTTGAATAGCGGGCCTTTCGACGTGACGTCCGGGTTGGCGTCGAGTACCAGCACCGTGGAGCGCGGCTTTGCGCGCTTGAAGTAGTTCGCGACCTGGCAGGCGCGCTCATATGGCCCGGGCGGGCAGCGATAGGGCGCGACGGGTATCGCGAGCAGGTAGACGCCGCCGTCGGGCATCGCCTCGAGCTCGCGTCGCAGCGCCACGGTTTGCGGGCCGGCCTTCCAGGCATGCAGTACGCGCGGCTCCGCTCCCTGGTAGCCGGCGATATCGCCGAACAGAAAATCGATGCCCGGCGAGAGCACCAGGCGGTCATAGCCGAGCGTGCCGCCGCTGCTCAACGCAACGGTGCGCTTGGCGCTATCGACAGCGAGCGCTTCCGCCTTCACCAGCTGCACGCCGTGTCGGCGCAAGCCGTCGTAGCCGCGCGTGATGTCCTGCATCGTCCGGTTGCCGCCGAGCACGAGATTCGAAATCGGGCACGAGACGAATTGCTCCCCGCGCTCGACGATGGTGACTTCGATGCGGGGATCCCACATGGCGACGTACTTCGCCGCCGTGGCGCCGCCGTAACCCGCGCCGATAACCACCACGCGCGCCTTGGCGGCACCCCCACGTGCGGCGCAGCCGGCGAGCGTGGCTGCGCCGGCGAGCTTCAGGAAGTCGCGGCGCCTCATCGCGGCCTCCGCGAGAAGTAATCGGCGATGAGCTCGATCTGGGCGTCGCTGTAGCCCTTGGCGAGCTGTTGCATCACCGTGGCGGGGCGCGTGCCGTCGCGGAAGGCCTTCATCTGCGACACGATGTGCTCTTTCGGCAGGCCGGCGAGCGAGACGACCTCCGCCGTGACGCTGCCGCCCGCGGTGCCGTGACAGTTGGCGCAGGTCGCGGCGAGGCCGCGGGCGACGGGGTTTTCCTGGGCGTGCGCCACGGCCGTCGCGAGAGCGAGCGCCGCGGCAACGAGCCTTGCGTTCATGGGATTCCTCCCTGCGGCGAAGCGTACTGCCCGGCGCCCGAAAAGCAAAGGCCGCCCGCAGGCGGCCTTGCACAGGAGCTGCGGCTCGCGCTCAGCTCACGGGCGCAGCTTCCTCTTCGAACGAGAGCTTGAGCTGCTCGTCCTCGCCGATGTCGATCGTGACCTTGCCGCCGTGCTGCAGGCGTCCGAAGAGCAGCTCGTCGGCAAGCGCTCGGCGGATCGTGTCCTGGATGAGCCGCGCCATCGGCCGCGCGCCCATCAGCGGGTCGAAGCCCTTCTTCGCGAGGTGCTCCTTCAGCGCCTGGGTGAAGCTCGCCTCGACCTTCTTCTCCGCGAGCTGCTCGTCGAGCTGCATGAGGAACTTCTCGACCACCAGCATGATGGTCTTCTCGTCGAGCGCGCTGAACGAGATGATCGCATCGAGCCGGTTCCTGAACTCCGGCGTGAACATCTTCTTGATCGCCTCCATCTCGTCACCCGCCTTGACGGAGGGCGTGAAGCCCATCTGGGTCTTCGCGAGCGACTCGGCGCCGGCGTTGGTGGTCATGACGATGCAGACGTTGCGGAAATCCGCCTTGCGTCCGTTGTTGTCCGTCAGCGTGCCGTGGTCCATCACCTGCAAGAGCACGTTGAAGATGTCGGGGTGCGCCTTCTCGATCTCGTCGAGCAGCAGCACCGAGTAGGGCTTCTTCGTGATCTGCTCGGTGAGGAGCCCGCCCTGCTCGAAGCCGACGTATCCCGGTGGCGCGCCGATCAGGCGCGAGACGGCGTGGCGCTCCATGTACTCCGACATGTCGAAGCGGATAAGCTCGATGCCCATGCAGTAGGCGAGCTGCCGCGCCACCTCGGTCTTGCCGACGCCGGTGGGGCCCGAGAACAGGAAGTTGCCGATCGGTTTCTGCGGGTTGCCAAGGCCCGAGCGCGCCATCTTGATGGCGGAGGCGAGCGCGTCGATCGCCTTGTCCTGGCCGAACACCACCGCCTTCAAGTCGCGGTCGAGATTGGCGAGCGCGCTGCGGTCGTCGGTCGAAACGCTTCTCGGCGGGATGCGCGCGATCTTGGCGATGATCTCCTCGATCTCGGCCTTGCCGATGATGCGCTTCTGCTTCGCCTTGGGCGCGATGCGCTGCGCGGCACCGGCCTCGTCGATCACGTCGATCGCCTTGTCGGGCAGGTGGCGGTCGTTGATATAGCGCGCGGAGAGCTCGGCCGCGGTCGTGAGCGCATTGGCGGTGTACTTGACGCTGTGATGGGCCTCAAATCTGGTTTTCAATCCTTTGAGGATCTCCACCGTCTCATCGACCGAGGGCTCGACCACGTCGATCTTCTGGAAGCGCCGCGACAGCGCGTGGTCCTTCTCGAACACGCCCCGGTACTCGTTGTAGGTCGTCGCGCCGATGCACTTCAACTGCCCGGTCGAGAGCACGGGCTTCAGCAGGTTCGATGCATCCAGCGTACCGCCCGAGGCCGCGCCGGCACCGATGACCGTGTGGATCTCGTCGATGAAGAGGATGGCGTTGGGGTTGTCGACGAGCTGCTTCAGCACCGCCTTCAGGCGCTGCTCGAAGTCGCCGCGGTACTTGGTGCCGGCGAGCAGCGCTCCCATGTCGAGCGCGTACACGGTGCACTTGGCGAGGAGGTCGGGCACGTTGCCTTCGACGATGCGGCGCGCGAGCCCCTCGGCGATGGCGGTCTTGCCGACGCCGGCTTCGCCCACGAGCAGAGGATTGTTCTTGCGCCGGCGGCAAAGCGTCTGCACCACGCGCTCGAGCTCCTTGTCGCGGCCGATCAGCGGGTCGATCTTGCCGGCGAGCGCGAGCGCATTCAGGTTCTGCGTGTAGTTGTCGAGCGGGCTGTTCGAGGTTTCCGCCTGTCCCTCTTGCTCGGCGTCCTGGTCGCTCTTGCCCGGATGCGCCTGCGGCGTCTTGGTGATGCCGTGCGAGATGTAGTTGACGACATCGAGGCGCGCGATGCCCTGCTGCTGCAGGAAGTACACCGCGTGCGAGTCCTTCTCGCCGAAGATGGCCACCAGCACGTTGGCGCCGGTCACCTCCTTTTTGCCCGAGGACTGCACGTGCAGGATCGCGCGCTGGATCACGCGCTGGAAGCCGAGGGTCGGCTGGGTGTCGACCTCGCGGTCGGCGGCGATGCGCGGCGTCTGCTCGGCGATGTGCTGTGTGAGGTTCTTGCGCAGCTCGTCCATGTTTGCGCCGCAGGCGCGCAGCACCTCGGCGGCGGTGGGGTTATCGAGCAGCGCGAGCAGCAGGTGCTCGACCGTAATGAACTCGTGGCGTTTCTGGCGGGCCTCCACGAACGCCATGTGCAGACTGACTTCGAGTTCCTGGGCGATCATTCCTGGTTCCTGTTCCTTGCCTTTGTACTACGGTACTACGTTTCCTCCATCACGCACTGCAATGGATGTTGATGCTTCCGGGAGTATGCCGCGACTTGCTGCACTTTGGTGCTCGCGACATCGCGCGGATAGATGCCGCAGATGCCGATGCCCTCCCGGTGCACCTTTAGCATGACCTGGGTGGCGCGCTCGCGGGTCATGCTGAAAAACTTTTGCAGCACCACCACCACGAACTCCATCGGCGTGTAGTCATCGTTGAGCAGCATGACCTTGAACATCGGCGGCGGCTTCAGCTTAGAGCGCTGCGCCTCGAGTAGGGTGTCGTCCTTTTGCTGCGCCATGCCGCTACTACGCGCCTCGTGCCCCCCGCAAATCTGACAATTGCTGCGTTAGCCCAGTTCCTGCAGGCTATCGTAATAAATGTGGGGGGGCGGTGCAATGCGACGGCCAGCACCGACCGGGTGGATTACGTGGTTTTTCACCGCCTTGCGCGCACGCAACAGCCGCAGGCACGGCTCTTGACGGCCGTGGGAGCGACGCGTAAAAGGCGGGCTGTGTTTGGATTCAGGCTGTCTGTTTGCCACTGAGGCGGCGGGATCGCGGAGTTCCAGGCATGGCTCGGGATCATGGAGCGTCGACGACGCTGGCCCGGTAGCTCAATCAACAGCAATAAGGGAGAGAGCATGGCAACAGGCACCGTGAAGTGGTTCAACGATGCGAAGGGCTATGGCTTCATCACGCCCGACGACGGCAGCGAGGACTTGTTCGCGCATTTCTCGGCGATCAACATGGCAGGCTTCAAGACCCTGAAGGAAGGACAGAAGGTCAGCTTCGACGTGGTCCAGGGGCCCAAGGGGAAACAGGCCTCGAACATCCAGAAGGTCTAGACGCGCCCACTCGATTGGAAAGGCCGCCCGCGAGGCGGCCTTTTTTATTCGAAGCTGTACTGTAGCCGCAGACCGAAGCTGTCCTGCCTGCTCTGCGGCTGGAAAATGCGGCAGCCGCCGGCAGGGTCCGGCGCGACGGCCGTGCATCCTTCGATCGCCGGGTTGATGAGACGCTGCGTCGCATCCGACGCATTGAAGCGGTAGCTGTCGTAGTAGCCCGTCAGGCTCCAATGGCGGGTGAACCGATAGCCGAGATCGGCGTAAAGGCTCAGGCTGCCCTTCGGCTCGAGGTGCGGATTAGCGTTGAAGCCGATCTCGGTGAGGTGCGCGTCCTGCCGCGTCCAGAACGGGTACTTGAACCCGCCGCCGGCGAACCAGCCTTGGGATTGCCTGCGGTCGAAGTTCAATCCGAGCCGCGCCGACGCGATCCAGTATTGCTCGTGCTGGATAGAGGAGAGCTGGCGGTTCCAGTAGTCGAGGATCAGCCCGCTAACGACCTCCATCCCGCTCGCGCTGCCTGGCAGGCGGTAGATCGCCTGGCCTTCATTGGCGAGGCCGGTATAGACGCTTGTGCCGGTCGCCGGCTCGTTGGTCGAGAGAAAGGCACCGTTGTAGTCGAGCGAGCCGCCATACAGGCGGCCGCGCCAGCCGAATTGCCAGCCCTGGGGCCGCAGCACGCGGTAGCCGCCACCGATGCCGAACATCGGCCCGGTCTCGCTCACGCGCGGGTCGGTGCTCTCGGCCCAGCGGAAATGCTCGACGTCGCCGTTCACCGACCAGCCGGCGTGCGCGGCTGCGCTGCAAAGCAGGGCGGCGCAACCGCCCGCGAGAAGCTTTTTCATCGCTACATCCGCTCGATCATGGCCTGGCCGAAGCCCGAGCACGACACCTGCTTTGCGCCCTGCATCTGGCGCGCGAAGTCATAGGTGACGACCTGGTCCTGGATCGCGCGCTCCATCGAGCGGATGATCGCGTCGGCCGACTCCGCCCAGCCCATGTGCCGCAGCATCATCTCCGCCGAGAGGATCTCCGAGCCCGGGTTCACGTAGTCCTTGCCGGCGTACTTCGGCGCCGTGCCGTGCGTCGCTTCGAACATCGCCACCGAGTCGCTCATGTTCGCGCCCGGCGCAATGCCGATGCCGCCCACTTCCGCGGCGAGGCCATCGGAAATGTAGTCGCCGTTCAGGTTGGTGGTGGCAAGCACGTCGTACTCAGCCGGCCGCAGCAGGATCTGCTGCAGCATGGCGTCGGTGATCACGTCCTTCAGCACGATGTCGGGCCCGCCCTTCGGGTTCTTGAACGTCATCCACGGGCCGCCGTCGAGCGGCTTCGCGCCGAACTCCTTCTCGGCGAGGCGATAGCCCCAGTCGCGGAAGCCGCCCTCGGTGAATTTCTGGATGTTGCCCTTGTGCACGAGCGTCACCGACTTCCTTTTGTGGTCGATGGCGTACTGGTAGGCCTTGCGGATGAGCCGCTCCGAGCCCTCGATCGACACCGGCTTGATGCCGATGGCCGAGGATTCGGGGAAGCGGATCTTCTTGACCTTCATCTCCTTCATCAAGAAATCGATCACCTTCTTCGCCTCGGCAGACTGCGCCGGCCACTCGATGCCGGCGTAGATGTCCTCCGAGTTCTCGCGGAAGATCACCATGTCGACCTTTTCGGGCTCCTTGAGCGGCGAGGGCACGCCCTTGAACCAGCGCACCGGCCGCAGGCATACGTAGAGATCGAGCTCCTGGCGCAGCGCCACGTTGATCGAGCGGATACCACCGCCGACCGGCGTGGTGAGCGGTCCCTTGATCGAGACGACGAATTCCTTCGCCGCCTGCAGCGTCTCGTCGGGCAGCCACACGTTTTCGCCATAGACGCGGCAGGACTTTTCGCCGGCGAACATTTCCATCCAGACGATCTTGCGCTTGCCGCCGTAGGCTTTCTGCACCGCCGCGTCGACCACCTTGAGCATCACTGGCGTGATATCGACGCCCGTGCCGTCGCCTTCGATGTACGGGATGATGGGACGCTCGGGCACCTCGAGCGAGAAATCGCGGCGCACGCGGATCTTCTCGCCGCCCGAGGGCAGCTTGATGTGCTGGTAAGCCATGGAAATTGCTCCCTGGGAGGACCGAAAAAGGGGGCGATTATACGCCCCTTTGCATGCTACTCGCTTGATTTACAAACGGTTCCGCGATCCGTGTCAACCGCACGTCAGGCCCGCGCGTTAATCGCAGCGGACTGCGCCTAGCGGCCGGTCTAACGTTAGACAAACCACCAGAGAGGGAATCACATGAAGCAGCTCGTTGCAGTCCTCGTCGCGGCGATGTTCGCGGCGACCAGCTTCGCCGCGCTCGCGCAGGACAAGGCCGGCAAGATGGACAAGAAGGCGGAAAGCAGCAAGATGGACAAGAAGTCCGACAAGAAAAAAGACGGCAAGAAGAAATCGGCGAAGAAGTCGTCCGACAAGATGGACAAGAATAAGATGGAGAAGAAGTAACCCGCTTCCAAGGTATGCAAAGGCAGGGCGCGTCCCTGCCTTTTTCATTTATGCGCGCATTGCTTGCTTTGCTGATTGCCGCCGCGCCCGCGGCGGCACAACCGCTGCCGGTGGTGCAGCTCAGCGCCGGCATGCATCTGATTCGGGCGGAGGTGGCGGCCGATTTCGCCAGCCGCGGCCAGGGTCTCATGTACCGCACGGCGATGCCGAGCAATGCCGGCATGCTCTTCATCTTCGACGAGGCCGCCAGGCACTGCATGTGGATGAGGAACACGCTGATCCCGCTCTCGGTGGCGTTCATCGACGAGCACGGCGGGGTCATCAACATCGAGGACATGGCGCCGCAGACCGAGGACTCGCACTGCGCGCGGCGGCCGGCGCTCTACGCCCTGGAGATGAACCGCGGCTGGTTCGCCGCGCGGGGCATCAAGCCGGGAAGCCGCATCGGCGGCATTCCCGGCGCAAAATAATTTCTAGAACGCCACCCCGCCGTGGCTCTGCGCCACCATGAAGTAAAGCATGGGGATGGACAGCATCGTGTTGATGCGCGAGGCCATGCCAGCGGCCTTGGCGGCCGCAGCCTTCTCCTCGGGGCTCACCGTGACCATGCCGAGCACCTTCTTCTGGTTGGGCCAGATTACGAACCAGACGTTGGCCCACATGATCGTGCCGAGCCACGCGCCGATGCCGATCGAGGTGAAGGGTTTCTTCAGCATGAGCGCGTGCCGGAGATAGCCGGTCATCAGCGCGAGGATGATGCCGAGGACGATGGTCGCCATGGCCGCCCAGCGGAACCAGAAGAGCGCCGCGGGCGCGATCACCTTGGTCACCGCGGGCTTCTCGGCGTCCGGGATCTTCGGCATCGACGGTGTCTGCACGAAGTTGAAGTACCAGAGCAGGCCAATCCACATCACGCCGCTCGTGATGTGCAGCCAGCGCATGGCGAAAAGCCACCAGCCGTGATCGCCGAGCGCCACCCGGCCGCCGGCAGCGACCAGGATGATGAGCAGCACGATAAGCACGACCACGCCGGCCGTGATGGTCTTTCCGAGCGATTGGAAGAACGCAGCCATTGTTTTCTCCTTGGTTTGAGCTTGCGAGCGAAAAAAGTCTAGCACCGTCAGCCCGGGGCGGCCAAAAGGCCGCTCGCCGCCACCGCCAGCACCAGGAGCTGGGCGGCCGCGAGCGCCACCTGCAG
The DNA here is from genome assembly GCA_005883675.1 of Betaproteobacteria bacterium. Lineage (GTDB taxonomy): Bacteria > Pseudomonadota > Gammaproteobacteria > Burkholderiales > SG8-39 > SCGC-AG-212-J23. The sequence continues at coordinate 12,130 of VBCM01000083.1, read as the reverse complement.
CCAGTCGCGCTCGGCGAAGAGCCGCGGCAGGACGCGCGCATAGCAGACCGGGGTGACGAGCGCCAGGAGGGCAACGGTGCCGAGGTTCAGCACATCACCATAGCCGAGGAACCGCATCCACCCCCACCCGTGCGGCATGTTCGTGAGCGCAATGAAGCGGCTCACCGGCAGGCCCCAGTAGCGCGGCAACTCGGACGCGGGCAGATATGACGGCAGCAGGCCGCCGGCATAAACGATAAAAGCGCACAGGCACAGCGCGAAGCCCGCTTTGCTCGCGCGATCGAGCCACCTTGCGTAGAGCTCGCGCAGCGCGCGCTCGTGCGCCGTCATGCCCAGACTCCGAGCCCGCGCGACAGCGCCCGCAGTCCCGCGAGCAGCATGACGACGATCAGCAAGAGGCGCACGACCGGCGCGGGCGTCGAGCCCAGCAGCCGCGCGCCCAGGCGCGACCCGAGCATCACGCCCAGGATAGCCGGCACAACGATGAGCGGTAGCAGTGCGCCGCGCTCGAGATACACCCAGGCGGCGGAACTGTTGATCACCGAGATCAGCAAGCCGCTCGACCCGACCGCGACCTTGAGTGGCGCCGACATGAGCAGATTCAGCGCCGGCACATTGGCAAAGCCGGCGCCCAGGCCGAAGATGCCGCCGATGAAGCCGATCGCGGCGAACGCGCCGAGCCCGAGCAGCGTACGGTGCGTGCGCCAGTCGATCTTCATACCGGCGGCCGGATCGACGAACTCGCCCTCAAGGCGCAGGAAAGCGCCGAGCGCGTCGGCTTCTACATCGGCGCGATCGGCGGCGCGCGTTCGCCAGATCAATATCGCTATACCCACGATAAGAATGCCGAGCAGCGTCTGCAGTAGCTCGACGCGCAGGGAGAGGCCGACGAGTGCGCCCGCGAAGGAGCCGATCGAGCCGACCAGCGCGAGCGGCATGACCAGCCGCAGGCTCGCCATGCCGGCACGCAGCAGCGGGGGTCCGGCTGCGAGCGTGCCGGCGAGCGCGAACATCAGCCCGGCGCCACGAACGAAGTCCAGATGAAAGGGGAAGAGGCCGCCCACGATCGGCACGAACAGCACCCCGCCGCCGACGCCGGCAAGCACGGCCACGATGCCGATCGCGAAGCTCACCGCGAAGAGCGCGATCGGCCAGATCCACCACGGCAGGGCGGCGGCGTCCATCGGCTTTTGGTTATGCTCGGCGATTATGCCGAAGCTCGCCGCCAATCTCTCGACGCTGTTCACAGAACTCGAGTTCCTCGAGCGCTTCGCCGCGGCGCGCGCCGCGGGCTTTCGCTACGTCGAGTACCAGTTCCCTTACGCCTGGCCGGCGCAGGAGCTCGCGCAAGCGGCGCGCGCCGCCGGCGTCCAGGTGGTGCTGCACAACCTGCCCGCCGGCGACATGGCGCGCGGCGAGCGCGGCATCGCCTGCCTGCCGGGGCGCAGCCGCGAGTTCCGCGACGGCGTCGAGCGTGCGCTCGAATACGCGAGCGCCGTGGGCTGCGCGCGGCTGAACTGCATCGCCGGCCTCGCGCCGGTGGACCGCAGCCACTTCGATACGTTGGTTGCCAACGTGCGCCATGCCGCGCGCCGGCTCGGCGAAGCGGGCATCGAGCTCGTCATCGAGCCGATCAACACGCGCAGCGTTCCCGGCTTCTTCCTCACGCGTAGCGCGCAGGCGATCGACGTTCTCAACGCCGCAGGTGAAGCGAATGCGCGGCTGCAGTACGACGTCTTCCACATGCAGATCATGGAAGGCGACCTCGCGTGCACGCTTGAGCGACTGCTGGGCCGCATCGGGCACATCCAGATCGCCGACGTGCCCGATCGCCACGAGCCCGGCACGGGCGAGATCAATTTCGGCTTTCTGCTGCGCCATCTCGATCGCCTCGGGTACTCGGGCTGGGTGGGATGCGAATACAATCCAAGCGGTGACACCGTTGCAGGCCTGACGTGGGCGAAGCCGTATCTCTCTCCCTGAGCCGCCGCCACGAGGTGGCGCGCGCGCTGCGTGAGTTCCTGCCCGCGCGTGCGGTGCTCTTCGATGAGGAAGATACGCGACCCTACGAGTGCGACGGCCTCACCGCCTACCGCCAATTGCCGATGGTGGTCGCGCTGCCCGAGACCGAAGAGCAGGTGCGGCGCACCCTGCAGATTTGCTCCTCGATGAACGTGCCCGTCGTGCCTCGCGGCGCGGGCACCGGGCTCTCGGGTGGTGCGCTCCCGCTCGGCGACGGCGTGCTCCTTTCGATGGCGAAGTTCATGCGCGTGCTGCGCGTCGATGCGCGCGCACGCATCGCCGTCGTGCAGCCGGGCGTGCGCAATGCTGCCATCTCGGAAGTGGCGGCGCCGCACGGCCTGTACTACGCGCCGGATCCGTCGAGCCAGATCGCCTGCACCATCGGCGGCAACGTCGCCGAGAACTCGGGCGGCGTGCACTGCCTGAAGTACGGCTTGACCCTGCACAACGTGTTGCGCGTGCGCGGCTTGACCATCGACGGCGAGCCGCTCGAGCTGGGAAGCGAGGCGCCCGATGCACCGGGGCTGGACCTCCTTGCCCTCGCCGTCGGCTCGGAGGGGATGCTTTTCGTCGTCACCGAGGTCACGGTGAAGCTGCTGCCGAAACCGCAATGCGCGCGCGTCATCATGGCGTCGTTCGACGATGTCGAGAAGGCGGGCAGCGCGGTGGCCGCGATCGTCGCCGCCGGCATCATTCCCGCCGGGCTCGAGATGATGGACCGGCCGGCGACGCGCGCAGTGGAGCAGTTCGTGGGTGCGGGTTACGACCTCGATGCGGCGGCGATCCTGCTGTGCGAGTCCGACGGCACGCCGGCGGAAGTCGAGGACGAGATCGCGCGCATGGAAGCGGTGCTCACCGGCGCGGGCGCCGTGCGCCTTGCGGTCTCGCGCGATGAAGCCGAACGGCTGCGCTTCTGGTCGGGCCGCAAGGCGGCGTTCCCGGCGATGGGACGCATCTCACCGGACTACTACTGCATGGACGGCACGATCCCGCGCAAGCGCCTGGCCGAAGTGCTGCACTTCATCGCCGAGCTCGGAAAGAAGTACGGCTTGCGCTGCCCGAATGTGTTCCACGCCGGGGACGGCAACCTGCATCCGCTCATCCTCTTCGATGCCAACAACCCCGATGAGCTCCACCGCACCGAGCAATTCGCGGCCGAGGTGCTGGAGAAATGCGTCGCGGTGGGCGGCACGATCACCGGCGAGCACGGCGTGGGCGTGGAGAAGATCAACCAGATGTGCACGCAGTTCCGGCCCGACGAGCTCGAGCTGTTCCACGCCGTGAAGCGCGCCTTCGATCCACGCGGGCTGCTCAATCCGGGCAAGGCGGTGCCGACGCTTGCGCGCTGCGCCGAGTACGGGCGCATGCATGTGCACCGCGGCGCGCTGCAGCATCCGGAGCTCGCGCGCTTTTGACGCTCGCGGCATTGCAGGAAGAGATCCGTGTGGCGGCGGCGCGTGCCGCGCCGCTGCGGCTGCGCGGCGGCGGCAGCAAGGATTTCTACGGCAACGAGCCGCGCGGCGAGCTGCTCGATGTTCGGCGGTACGCCGGCATCGTCGACTACGAGCCGAGCGAGCTCGTGCTGACGGCGCGCGGCGGCACCGCGCTCGCCGAAGTGGAGCAGGCGCTCGCCGAGCACGGCCAGTGCCTGCCGTTCGAGCCGCCGCATTTCGGCGCGGCAACGCTCGGTGGCTGCATCGCCGCCGGGCTCTCCGGCCCGCGGCGCGCCGCAGCCGGGGCGCTGCGCGACTTCGTGCTCGGCGTGAAGCTGATCGACGGCCGCGGCCGCCTGCTCGAGTTCGGCGGGCGCGTCATGAAGAACGTCGCGGGCTACGACGTGTCGCGCCTCGTCGCCGGCTCGCTCGGCACGCTCGGCTTCATCGCCGAAGCGTCGGTCAAGGTGCTGCCGCGGCCGAGCGCCGAGCGCACGCTTGCCTTCGAGATGGCAGAGGCGCCGGCGCTCGACGCCATGAACCGCTGGGCGGGGGAGCCGCTGCCGGTATCGGCGAGCGCCTGGCACGAGGGCACGCTGTACGTGCGGCTGTCGGGCTCCGCCGCCGCTGTGCAGGCGGCCGCGCCGCGCCTGGGCGGGAGCGAGCTCGCTGATACGGTCGCATTCTGGCGTTCGCTCCGCGAGCAGACGCACGCCTTCTTCTCAGGAGAAGCGCCGCTCTGGCGCATCGCCGTGCCCTCGGCCACGGCGCCGCTTGAGCTCGGCGGCGCGCAGCTCCTCGAGTGGAACGGCGGCCTGCGCTGGCTGCGCTCGTCACTTAGCGCACAAGAGATCCGCGCCGCCGCAGAGCGCGCGGGCGGGCATGCGACGCTCTTTCGCGCACGCGACAAATCGGCCGGCGCCTTCACGCCGCTCGACCCGGTGCGCTTGCGGCTGCACCGGGAGCTCAAGCGCGCCTTCGATCCGGCCGGGATTCTCAACCCCGGGCGCATGTATGCGCAGTTCTAGGGGCCTGCGAGCTTCTTTTTCTGCTCGGCCACCGCGGCGCGCGCCTGCGCCGCGAACATCGTTTGCGGAAATCGCGCCAGCAGCCTCGCGTAGAGCTGGATCGCGAGCACGGGCTCTCCTCCCTCGGCGGCCTTGCCCGCCGCTTCGAACAGCAGCCGCTCCTGCGGCGCCGCGGCCGGCGCGGCCGTCGGCGCTCGCGCTTGCGCTACGAACTGCGCGAGACGCGCTTCCGCGATGCGCTGGTGCTCTTCCCAGCGCTTGCGCCAGCGCGCGAGGCCGTAAGCGACGACGGCGGTGCTGACGATGAAAACAAACCAGGCGAGCGCTTTCACGCGCAAAGTATAGCGAGCGATGCAGACCGAGCTCGCCGCCTTCATCCGCGACACGCCCGAGGGGCGCGAAGCCGAAGCGATCCTGCGCAAGTGCGTGCACTGCGGCTTCTGCACCGCCACCTGTCCCACCTACCAGGTGCTGGGCGATGACCTCGACAGTCCGCGCGGTCGCATCTATCTCATGAAGCGTGCGCTCGAAGGCGCAGCGGTGACCAACAAGACGCGGCTGCATCTCGACCGCTGCCTGACGTGCCGCGCATGCGAGACGACCTGTCCCTCCGGCGTGCGCTATGGGCGGCTGGTCGACATCGGTCGCGCAGTGGTGGAGTCGAAGACGCGCCGCGGGCCGCTCGAGCGCGCGCAGCGTGCCCTCTTCGCCTTTGCGCTGCCGCGCACGCGGCTCTTCGGCAGCGCGCTGCGGCTCGGTCAGCTCGCGCGGCCGCTGCTGCCGCGCCGCCTGCGCGTCAAGGTGCCGGCGCAGATTCGCCCTGCCGGCGTCTGGCCGGCGGCGCGCCAGCGCCGCAAGATGCTCGCGCTCGCGGGTTGCGTGCAGCCGGCGCTCGCGCCCTCGATCAATGCGGCCGCGGCGCGCGTGCTCGATCGCATCGGCATCTCCCTCGTCGAGGGGACCCGCGCGGGCTGCTGCGGCGCCATCCGCTTCCATCTCAATTACCAGGAGGACGGTCGCGACGACATGCGTGCGCTGATCGACGCCTGGTGGCCCGCAGTCGCGAGCGGCGAGGTGGAGGCGATCGTCATGACGGCGAGCGGCTGCGGCGTGACGGTGAAGGAGTACGGCCACCTGCTGGTGCAGGATCCGCACTACGCCGCCAAGGCCGAGCGCATCTCTGCCATCACGCGCGATATCTGCGAAGTGATCACGCCCGACATGGTTGCGCAGTGCGCGCGCGGCAAGGTGGCGTTCCAATCGCCCTGCACGCTGCAGCACGGCCAGCAGCTGCGCGGCAAGGTGGAGCTGCTGCTCCGCGCCGCAGGCTACGAGCTCACGCCGGTCGATGATGCGCATCTCTGCTGCGGCTCGGCCGGCACCTACTCGCTGCTGCAGCCGCAGCTTGCCGGCGAGCTGCGCAACCGCAAGCTGGCGGCGCTCCGGGCCGGCGCGCCGGATGTCATTGCCACCGCAAACATCGGCTGTCTGACGCATCTGCAGAGCGGCACGACGACGCCGGTGCGGCACTGGATCGAGCTCCTCGACGTAAAATGACGCCATGAGCGAGATCGTCAAGGTTGCCTGCCCGCACGACTGCCCCGATACCTGCGCCATGCTGGTCACGGTCGACGACGGCGTCGCCACCCGGATCCAGGGCGATCCGCAGGCGCCGTTCACAGAAGGCTCGATCTGTACCAAGGTCTCGCACTACCTCGAGCGCACGTACGCGCCGGATCGGCTCAAGTACCCGATGCGGCGCAGCGGCCGGAAAGGCGAAGGCAACTTCCGCCGCATCTCGTGGGACGAGGCGCTGGATGAAATCGCTGCGCGGCTGAAGCCGCTCGCCGCCGAAAACCCGGAAACCATCCTGCCGTGCAGTTATGCCGGCACGATGGGCATGGTGCAGTACAGCTCGATGGATCGGCGTTTCTTCTACAAACTCGGCGCATCGCTCCTCGATCGGACGCTCTGCTCGACCGCCGGCAAGTACGGCCTGAAGGCGACGCTCGGTGCTTCCGTCGGCATGGACCCGGAGCGCTTCGAAGAGGCGAAGCTCATCATCCTCTGGGGCGCGAACCCGGTCGTGTCGAACCTGCACCTCTGGGGCCGCGTGCAGGCGGCCAAGCGCCGCGGCGCCAAGGTAATCGCGATCGATCCGTACCGCAGCCTCTCGGCGGAGAAATGCACGCAGCACATCGCGCTCCTGCCGGGCACCGATGGCGCTCTCGCCCTGGGCGTGATGCACGTGCTGATGCGCGAAGGCCTGGTGGACCGCGACTACGTGAGCCGCTACACGCTCGGCTACGACGCGCTCGAGAAGCGCGTGCTGGCGGAGTATCCGCCGGAGCGCGTGGCGAAGCTGTGCGGCCTTACGAGCGCCGAAGTGGTGCAGCTTGCGCGCGACTACGGCACCATCAAGCCGGCCGCGATCCGCCTCAACTATGGCATGCAGCGCCACGCGGGCGGCGGCATCGCCGCGCGCACCATCGCCTGCCTGCCGGCGCTTGTCGGCGCGTGGCGCGATGCCGCGGGCGGCATCGTCCTGTCGACGGCCGACTTCTACAAGTTCGATCATGCGGCGCTCGAGCGCCCCGATCTCCTCGCCGGCCGCCGGCCGCGCACCATCAACCAGTCGAAGCTCGGCGATGCGCTTACCTCGGCCAAGCCGCCGGTGCGCGCGATCGTCATCTACAACAACAACCCCGTCGCGGTCTGCCCGGAGTCCGACAAGGTGATCGCCGGGTTCTCGCGCGAGGATCTGTTTACCGTCGTCATCGACCACTTCCAGACGGACAGCGCCGACTACGCGGACATCGTGCTGCCGGCCACGACGCAGCTCGAGCACCACGACGTGCACAAGTCCTACGGGCACCTCTACATGCTCGCCAACAACCCGGCGATTGCGCCGGTGGGCGAGGCGCTGCCGAACTCCGAGATCTTCCGGCGGCTCGCGGCGCGCATGGGATTCGACGAGCCGTGCTTTCGTGACAGCGACGAAGACATCTGCCGGACCGCGCTTGCCGGCAAGGCCGACTGGGAAGCGCTCAAGCGCGACGGCTGGCAGCGCCTCGCCGTGCCCGAGCGCTTCGCGCCCTTCGCGCACGGCGGGTTCCCGACGCCGAGCGGCAAGTGCGAGCTCTACAGCGAGTGGCTGGAAAAGCAGGGCGTCGACCCGCTGCCGTTCTACAACCCGCCGGTAGAAGTGGCCGATGCCGCGCTTGCCGAGAGCTATCCGCTCGCGTTCATCTCGCCGCCGGCGCGCCACTTCCTCAATTCCAGCTTCGCCAACCTGCCGCGCTTTCGCGAGTTCGAGCGCGAGCCGCATCTCGACATGCACCCGCAGGACGCCGCGGCGCGCGGCATCCGCGAGGGCGATCACGTGCGCGTCTACAACGCGCGCGGCAGCTACACGCTGCGCGCGCGCGTCAACGGCAAGCCGCGGCCCGGCGTGGTCGTCGCGCCCTCGGTGTGGTGGAAGAAGTATTCGCCCGACGGGCGCAACGCCAACAACGTGACTTCGCAGCGCACCACCGATCTGGGCGGCGGCGCTACCTTCTACGATTGCCGGGTCGAAGTCGAGCGTGTCGAGCGCGCCGCAGCCTAGCGACTACCACGACGCGCTCACCGAGCTGCCGAACCGGCGCCTGTTCGACGACCGGCTGAAGCAGGCGCTGCACCTGGCGAGCCGCCGCGACAGCGGCATCGCGCTGGTGCTGATCGAGCTTGCCGGCTTCGCCACCGCCGGCGACGACACGGTGCGCGAGGCCGCGCGACGGCTCGCCCCCGTGCTGCGCAAGGCCGACACGCTCGCGCGCTGGGGCGCCGCGCAGTTCGCCGTCATCCTCACCGACGTCACCGAGGAGGCGCAGTGCCGCGTCGCGGCTGAGCGGCTCCTCGCGGCGCTCGACATGGACGTGGCGATTGGCATCTCGCGCTTTCCTGCCGATGCGCTCGACGCCGCGGCGCTGGTGCGCAACGCCGATGCGGCGCGCGCCCGCGCCCGCGAGCTCGGGCGGCGCCACTATCGCCTGTACGCGCGATGACGTGGCGCCGTTACGGCGCGCTCCTTCTTTTGCTCGCCGCCTGCACCGCGCAGGCCGAGGAGCGGCTGCGCATCGGCTCGAAGCGCTTCACGGAGTCCTACATCCTCGGCGAGGTGCTGGCGCGGGTGTCGGGCGGCGAGCACAAGCCCGGCCTCGGCAACACCGGCATCGTGCTCGCCGCGCTGAAAGCGGGCGCGATTGATCTCTACCCGGAGTACAGCGGCACCATCGCCGCCGAGATCCTCCGGCTTCCGCCGACCACGACGCTCGAGCAATTGAACCGCGCGCTCGCCGGCGACGGCCTCGCGGCCGGCGTGCCGCTCGGCTTCAACGACACCTATGCGCTCGCCATGCGCGAAGATCGCGCCGAGCGGCTTGGCATCCGGCGGCTTTCCGACCTCGTGCGGCATGGCGAGCTGAAATTCGCCCTGTCGCAGGAATTCCTCGGCCGTGCCGACGGCTGGCCTGGCTTGCAGCGCGCCTACGGCCTGCCACAGTCGCCCCGGGGGCTGGATCACGGCCTTGCCTACGACGCCCTCGCCGCCGGGCGCATCGAGGTGATGGATGTCTACTCGACCGACGCGAAGATCGAGCGCTATCGCCTGCGCGTGCTCGAGGACGACCGCCACTTCTTTCCGCGCTACGACGCCGTGCTCCTTTACCGCCGCGATGTGCCCCAGCGCTTTGCGCGCGAATGGCGCGCGCTCCAGGCGCTCGAAGGGCGTATCGACGAGCGCCTCATGATCCGCATGAATGCGGCGGCCGAGCTCGAAGGCAAGACCTTCGCGCAGGCCGCGGCGCTCTTCACCGGCGGCGGCGCGCCGGCGACCGAGAAGCGGCGCTCGTTTCTAGGCACGCTGTTCGGCGCGGATTTCTGGCGCCTGACGCGCGAGCATCTCGTGCTGGTGGCAGTTTCGCTAGCCGCCGCCGTCGCCGCCGGCATCCCGCTCGGCCTCGCGGCGGCCAAGCTGCCGCGCGCGGCGCAACTGATCCTCGGTGTGGTGGGCGTCATCCAGACCATCCCGTCGCTCGCGCTCTTCGCATTCCTCATCGCCCTCGTCGGCACGATCGGCGCGTCGCCGGCGCTGATCGCGCTTTTCCTCTATGCGCTGCTGCCGATCGTGCGCAATACGCACGCCGGGCTCATCGGCGTCAGCCGCGGCATGCGCCAGGCAGCGATGGCGCTCGGGCTTCGCGCGCGCGAGCGCGTCCGGCTGATCGAGCTGCCGCTGGCGGCGCCGTCGATCCTGGCCGGCATCAAGACCTCCGCGGTGATCAACGTCGGCACCGCCACCATCGCCGCCTTCATCGGCGCTGGCGGCTACGGCGAGCGCATCGCCGCCGGACTCGCGCTCAACGACAACGTGACGCTCCTTGCCGGTGCCGTGCCTGCCGCGGCGCTCGCGCTCCTCGTGCAGGCCGCGTTCGAGCTCGCCGAGAAGCGCGTCGCTTGGCTGCCACGGTAGAATCCCGCCCCTTATGCCGCAGTTGATCGGCGTGCCGCGCGAGACCGCGCCCGGCGAGAAGCGCGTTGCCACCGTGCCGGAGGTCGTCGAGCGGCTCGCGAAGCTCGGCTTCCGCGTCGCCGTGCAGTCAGGCGCGGGCGACGGCGCGAACTTCGCCGACGACACCTATCGCGCCGCCGGCGCCGAGATCATCCCCGAGGCCGAACAATTGTGGGTCACGGCGGACATCGTGTTCAAAGTGCGTCCGCCAAGCCTCGACGAGGTCGTGATGCTGACCGAGGGCGCGACAGTCGTGAGTTTCATCTGGCCGGCGCAGCACCCGGTGCTTATGGAAGCGCTCGCGGGCAAGAAGGCCACGGTGCTGGCGATGGACAGCGTGCCACGCATCTCGCGCGCGCAGAAGCTCGATGCGCTTTCGTCGATGGCGAACATCGCTGGCTATCGCGCGGTGATCGAGGCCGCGCATCATTTCGGGCGTTTCTTTACCGGCCAGATTACCGCCGCCGGCAAGGTGCCGCCGGCCAGGGTATTCATCATCGGCGCCGGCGTCGCCGGCCTTGCGGCGATCGGCGCTGCGGTCGGCCTCGGCGCGATCGTGCGTGGGAACGATACGCGGCCCGAAGTCGCCGATCAGGTCAAGTCGCTCGGCGCCGAGTTCGTCGGCGTCGAGACGCCGACATCATCATCACCACCGCGCTCATACCCGGAAAGCCCGCGCCGAAGCTGATCACCGCCGACATGGTGCGCTCGATGACGCCCGGGAGCGTGATCGTCGATCTCGCCTCCGAGCAGGGCGGCAACTGCGAGCTCACCGTGCCGGGCGAGGTCGTTGTGCGCCACGGCGTCACCCTCATCGGCTACACCGACCTGCCGAGCCGGCTCGCTAAGCAGTCGAGCACGCTCTATGCAACTAACCTGCTGCGGCTCACCGAGGAGCTGTGCAAGCAGAAGGACGGCCGCATCAACGTCAACATGGACGACGAGGTGATCCGCGGCACGACCGTCATCAAGGACGGCACCGTCACCTGGCCACCGCCAGCGCCCAAGCTCTCGGCGGCGCCGCCCAAGCCCGCGGCGAAGCCACCGGCAGTTGCGCCGAAGGCGCAGGGCCATGGCGCCTCGGCGGCGCCGGCATCGGCGCGCGCGACGGCGATCGTTTTTCTGGTCGCGGCCATTCTCTTCTGGTTCATCGGCGCCTTTGCGCCCGTGAGCTTCCTCGAGCACTTCACGGTCTTCGTGCTCGCCTGCTTCGTCGGCTACATGGTGATCTGGAACGTGACGCCGGCCCTGCACACGCCGCTCATGAGCGTGACCAATGCCATCAGCAGCATCATCACCATCGGGGCGCTGGTGCAGGTTGCGCCGCCGGTGGCGCAGGCGGGCGGACGCCCGACCACGTGGATCATCGCCCTGGCGGTGGTGAGCATCGCGCTCGTCGCGATCAACATGTTCGGCGGCTTCGCCGTCACGCAGCGCATGCTGCAGATGTTCCGCAAATAATGCCGGCGACGCTTTCCACCGTCGCCTATATCGGCGCCACCATCCTCTTCATCCTGAGCCTCGGCGGCCTGTCGAGTCCCGAGACCTCGCGCCGCGGCAACCTCTACGGGATGGTCGGCATGACGATCGCCGTGCTCGCCACGGTGCTCGGTCCGCACGTCACCGCCAACGGTTACCCGTGGATCGTCGGCGCGCTCGCCGTCGGTGCGGCCGTCGGCTTGTACGCGGCGCGCGTCGTGAAGATGACGCAGATGCCGGAGCTCGTCGCGCTGATGCACAGCCTCGTCGGCCTCGCCGCGGTGCTGATCGGCTATGCGAACTACATCGACCCGGCGGCGACCGCGCATTTCCAGGGCGCGGAGAAGACCATCCACGAGCTCGAGATCTACATCGGCGTGCTGATCGGCGCCGTCACGTTCTCGGGCTCGCTCATCGCCTTCGGCAAGCTCTCGGCCAGGATCACGGGCAGGCCGGTGCTCATCCCCGGGCGGCACTGGGTCAACCTCGCCGGGCTGCTGGTAGTGCTCTACTGCGGCGCCGCGTTCATCGGCTCCCCGTCGGTGGCCGACGGCATGGCGCCGCTCATCGTCATGACGGTGATTGCGCTCCTCTTCGGCGTGCACATGGTAATGGCG
>VBCM01000118.1 GCA_005883675.1 Betaproteobacteria bacterium | reverse complement strand
ACGCCGGGCGGCACGCCTCACTGGGCTTAAGACCAAGCGGGAAATCGTGCATCGCGGCCTCGAACTTCTCGTGCGCTTGAAAGAGCAAGAGAAGATCCGACGTTATCGCGGCAAGCTGCGCTGGAGAGGCGATCTTGGCAAAAGCCGGGAAAGCTAGGCCCGCGGGCCGGTGCTGCTCGTAGACAGCTCCGTCTGGATCGACTACTTCAACGGCACGCCTTCTGCGGAAGCGCAGCGCCTCGACGGTCTGTTGGGTCGGCAGGATCTTCTGACAGGCGATCTGATTCTTGCCGAAGTACTCAGCGGCTTTGACCGGGCGGCCGATTTCCGGCGAGCGAGACGGTTGATGGCGACTTTGGCCTATGAAGACATGCTGGGCCAGGCGGTAGCGCTTCGGGGCGCTGCATACTACAGAGCGTTGCGGCGCAGAGGAATCACGGTCCGCAAGACGATCGATGTGCTGATCGCGAGCTTCTGCATTCTGCGTGGCCATTCACTGCTGCATCGCGACCGCGACTTCGAGCCCTTCCAGCGTCTTTTCGGTCTCGCCAAAGCCTAGTCTTGAAGAGGCTCGTGATCGTCCACACCGAATCATCGCTCGGCTGGGGTGGACAGGAGCTGCGCATCCTCGGCGAGGCGCAAGGCCTTGCGCGCCGCGGGCATGAGCTCACGCTGCTTTGCCCGCCGGAAGCGCGCATTTACGCCGAAGCGCCGGCGTGGGGATTGCGCACGGTGGCGCTGCCGATCGGAAAGAAGCGCCCCGCCGGCCTCTTTGCGCTGCGCCGCTGGCTGGCGCAGAACCGCTGCGACGTGCTTAGCACGCACAGCTCGACCGATTCCTGGCTCGGCGCGTTGGCCACCCTCGGTAAAGGGCCGCCGATCGTGCGCACGCGCCACATCTCGGCGCCGGTGCCGCGCAATGCGTTCACGCGCTGGCTGTATCGGCGCGCGGCGCGCATCGTCACCGCCGGCGAGGCGCTGAAGCGCGAGCTCGTGGAGCGCACGGGCGTGCCAGCGGAGCGCATCGAGTCGGTGCCGACCGGCGCGGACCCGCAGCACTACCGCCCGGGCGACAAGCTCGGCGCACGCAGGGCGCTCGGGCTGCCGGCCGAGGCGACGCTCATCGGCATCGTCGCCACGCTGCGGAGCTGGAAAGGGCACCGCTATCTGCTCGAGGCGCTGCCGGCGCAGGCAGCACTGGTCATCGTCGGCGACGGGCCACAGCGTACGGCGCTCGAATCTCTAGCGCTTTCCTTGCATATTCAAGACCGGGTGCGCTTCGCCGGCGACCGGCGAGACGTGCTGCCGTGGCTGCAGGCGCTCGACATCTTCGCGTTGCCGTCCTACGCGAACGAGGGCGTGCCGCAGGCGCTGCTGCAGGCGATGCTCGTCGGGCTGCCGTGCGTCACCACCGATGTCGGCAGCATCGCCGAGCTCGCCACCGATGGCGTGACGGCGCTCGTCGTGCCGCCGAAAGACGGCGCCGCGCTGCGCACGGCGCTCGAGCGCTTGATGCGTGACGCGGCCTTGCGCGCGCGGCTCGGCGCGGCGGCGCGACAGCACTGCGCCGAGCGCATGTCCTACGAGCGCATGCTCGACCGCATGGAAGCGATCTACGCCGCTGCGGCGGGGGACGGCCGATGAGCACGCTTGGGAGGCGTATTGAGCTCGGTGCGCTCATCGCGCTCGCGCTTTTCCTGCCGCTTTATGAAGCGCCGAAGAACATCGCCTGGCTCGTGTACGTGCTCGCCTGGCTCGCGAACCGCGTGCCGCGGCGCGACTTCGGCGGGCGCTGGGACCTGTGGGATTGGCTGCTCGCCGCATGGATCGCCTCCGGCTTCGTCGTGGCGGCGTTCGCCGGCCTGCACCGCAGCGAATGGGGCGGCGCGTTTGACCTCTTGCGCTATGGCGGCGTGCTGTGGTTGCTGAAGCGCTCCCGCTACGGTGAGGCCGAGCAGCGCGCCCTCTTTCAGGCACTCGTCGCCTCCGTAGTGATCGGCCTGGCGTTCGCGCATTGGCGCCTCTGGAGCGGGCGGGCCGAATTTCTCGAGCTCAACTCGGTCGGGCACGTGAACCATACGGCGATCTATATCGCCATCATGCTCGGCGCGTGCACGGCGTGGCTCTTTGCCGGCGGTGGCGTGGTGGCGGCGGCGCTCGAGGCATTGCTCCTCGTGTCGCTGGTCATGAGCGAAAGCCGCGGCGGCATCGCGGTAGCGCTCGCCATGCTGCTCGTACTGGCCGCCGCATGGTGGCCGCGCTCCCGCCGGCCGCTAGCGGCGATGGTCGCGGTGGTCGCCGTGACCGTGGTGGTGGCATGGATCGGCGGCGCGGAAGTCATCCAGAAGCACCAGCAGGACGTCCAGGCCCAGAACACGCTTTCCTATCGCGACGGGATCTGGCGCGCGGCGCTCGTGACCTGGGAGCGCTACCCGCTGTGCGGCATCGGCATGGATAACTACAAGCTGGTGAACGTCGAGCGGCTGAAGGCGTGGCGCGCCGCAGCCGGAAAGGACTTCCATGCGCAGCGCTACGCAGAATTCCCGCACGCGCACAGCCTGTACCTCAATACGCTCGCCGAGCGCGGCATCATTGGCGCCGTGCCGCTGGCGGCGGTGCTGCTCGCTTGGCTCGTTGGGCTGCTGCGCTACCGCCCCTCGCCCGGGGCGATCGACGACGACTGGTTATGGTGGGGAGCCGCCGCCGGGGCGTGGATCGTCACGACGGGCGTCGGCCTCGTCAACACGACGCTGCATCACGAGCACGGCCTTCTCGCCGCGATTTTCCTCGGCGTGTGGCTCTCGCGCGCAAATCACCGGGCGCGGGGTAATTCGGGATAATCGGCACCATGCTCCTCGTCACCGGCGGGGCCGGGTTCATCGGCGCGAATTTCGTCGTCTCGACCATCGAGGCCACGCGGTGCGCGACGACGCGCGGCACCGTTTCGTGCAGGGCGACATCTGCGAGCGCGAGCGGGTCAGGAACCTGCTCGCCACGCATCGCCCGCGTGCCATCGTGCACTTCGCCGCCGAGAGCCACGTCGACCGCTCGATCGCCGGGCCGGCCGAGTTCGTGCAGACGAACGTGGTCGGCACCTGGGCGCTGCTCGAGGAGGCGCGCGCCTACTGGGAGGCGCGCGGGCGCGATGCGGGCTTTCGCTTCCTGCACATCTCCACCGATGAGGTATACGGTTCGCTCGGGCCCGATGACCCGGCTTTCGCCGAAGAGACGCCTTACGCGCCCAACAGCCCCTACGCGGCCTCCAAGGCGGCCGCCGACCACCTGGTGCGTGCCTACCAGCACACCTATGGACTGCCGACGCTGACCACGAACTGCTCGAATAACTATGGGCCGCGCCAGTATCCGGAGAAGCTGATCCCGCTCGTCATCCGCAACGCGCTCGCCGGGGAGCCGCTGCCGGTCTACGGCGACGGGCGCAACTTGCGCGACTGGCTCTATGTCGCCGACCACTGCGAGGCGGTACGCCTCGTGCTCGAGAAAGGCCGGGTCGGCGAGACCTACAACATCGGCGGCGAGAACGAGCGGGCGAACATCGACGTCGTGCGCACGATCTGCGCGGTGCTCGAGCGGCTGCGCCCTCCGCCTGCGGGCAGCTATGCGCAGCTCATCCGCCACGTCACCGACCGCCTCGGTCACGATCGCCGCTACGCCATGAACATCGCCAAGATCCGGCGCGAGCTCGGCTGGCGGCCGCGCGAGAGCTTCGAGTCCGGATTGGAGAAAACGGTGCGCTGGTATCTCGACAACCTGGAGCGGCATTTCGCCGCCGCCGCGTCGTGAAGGGCATCGTCCTCGCCGGTGGCTCCGGCACGCGCCTTTATCCGGCGACGCACGTCGTGTCGAAGCAGCTGCTTCCGGTGTACGACAAGCCGATGGTGTATTACCCGCTCTCGACGCTGATGCTCGCCGGCATCCGCGACATCCTCCTCATCTCGACGCCCCAGGACACGCCCCGCTTCGAGCAGCTCTTGGGCGACGGCCGGCAGTGGGGCCTGCGGCTCTCCTATGCGGTGCAGGAGCGCCCGGCGGGGATTGCGCAGGCCTTTCTCATCGGCCGGGAGTTCATCGGCCGCGAGCGCGTCGCGCTGATTCTGGGCGACAACATCTTCTTCGGCCACGACCTCGTGCCGCTCATGAAGCGCGGCGTCGAGCGCGAGCGCGGCGCCACCGTGTTCGCCTACCCGGTGAACGATCCGCAGCGCTACGGCGTGGTCGAGTTCGACGCGAATGGCCGCGCGCTCAGCATCGAGGAGAAGCCGAAGCAGCCGAAGTCGCGCTACGCCGTGACCGGCCTTTACTTCTACGACGCGCGCGTCGTGGACATCGCCACCCGGCTCAAGCCCTCGGCGCGCGGCGAGCTCGAGATCACGGATGTCAACCGAGCGTACCTCGAGCGCGGCGAGCTCGAGGTCGTGCCGATGAAGCGCGGCATGGCCTGGCTCGACACGGGCACGCACGAGGCGCTGCTGGAAGCTGCGCACTTCATCGAGACCATCGAGCGCCGCCAGGGCCTGAAGATCGCCTGCCCCGAAGAAGTCGCCTGGCGCACCGGCTTCATCGACGCCGCGCAGCTCGAGGCGCTCGCGCGCCAGCACGAAAAGTCGAGCTACGGGGACTATCTCAGGCGCGTGCTCACGGAGCAGCTCTTCTGATGGACTTCATCGACCTCAAGTCGCAGTACCGCGCGCTCAAGCGCGAGATCGACGCGCGCATCCAGCGCGTGCTCGACCACGGCCAGTACATCCTCGGCCCGGAGGTGCGCGAGCTCGAGGAGAAGCTCGCCGCCTATGTCGGCGCGCGCCACTGCGTCACTGTCGCCTCGGGCACCGAGGCGCTGCTGATCGCGCTGATGGCGCTCGAGCTCAAGCCGGGCGACGAGGTGGTCACGACGCCGTTCACTTTCGCGGCGACGGCGGAGATGATCGTGCTGCTGGGCGCGAAAGCGGTGTTCGTCGACGTCGAGGAGGACACCGCCAATATCGACGCCGCCAAGATCGCCGCGGCGATCACGCCGCGCACGCGCGCCATCATGCCAGTGTCGCTTTACGGGCAGCCGGCAGACATGGACGAGATCAACGCGCTCGCTACGCGCCGTCGCATCGCGGTCATCGAAGATGCGGCACAGAGTCTTGGCGCGACGTACAAAGGCCGGCGAAGCTGCGCGCTCTCGGGCATCGGCTGCACCAGCTTCTTCCCGTCGAAGCCGCTTGGCTGCTACGGCGACGGCGGCGCGATCTTCACCGACGACGCGGCGCTCGCTACCGCCATGCGCGAGATCCGCGTGCACGGCCAGAGCGGCCGCTACAACCACACGCGCATCGGCGTCGGCGGGCGCATGGACTCGATCCAGTGCGCCGTGCTGCTCGCCAAGCTCGAGCGCTTCGATTGGGAGCTCGAGCGTCGAGCCGCGCTCGGCCGCCGGTACAACGAGCTGATGGCGCCGCTCGCGCCGCGCGTGCGGCCGCTGAAAGTGCGGCCGGATCGCACCAGCGTGTACGCGCAATACACCGTGCGCGCCGCCGATCGCGGCCGGCTCGAGAGCGAGCTGAAGGCGCGCGGCATTCCGACCGCCGTGCACTATCCGCTGTCGCTGCACCAGCAGCCGGCGTATGCGCAGCACTACAAGGGGCAGTCGTTCCCCATTTCCGAAAAGCTCGCGCGCGAGGTGATCAGCCTGCCGATGAGCGCGGATCTGCGCGAAGCCGACCAGGATGCGATCGCCGCTGCGATCACCGAAGCATTGCGCGTCGCCGCCTGATGAACGTCACGCGCACCGATATTCCCGACGTGCTGGTGTTCGAGCCGAAGGTCTACACGGACGCGCGCGGCCATTTCCTGGAGAGCTACAACCGGCGCAAATTCCGCGAAGCGACGGGCATCGACCCGGTGTTCGTGCAGGACAACCAGTCCTTCTCCGTGCGCAACGTGTTGCGCGGCCTGCACTACCAGATCCATCAGCCGCAGGGGAAGCTGCTGCAAGTGCTGCTCGGCGAGATCTACGACGTCGTGGTCGATCTGCGGCGCAGCTCGGCAACCTTGGGAAAATGGACCGCGGTCAATCTTTCGGGCGCGACGCACCGCATGGTCTGGGTGCCGGTCGGCTTCGCGCACGGCTTCCTCGTGGTGTCGGAGCACGCCGTCGTGCAATACAAGGTAACCGACTACTACGCGCCGGAGCACGAGCGCACCATTCACTGGGCGGACTCGGATCTCGGCGTCCGTTGGCCGTTCACGAGCGATCCGGTGCTGAACGAGAAGGACGCGCGCGGCGGGCCGTTCAAGTCCGCGCAACTCTTCGATTGAGAGTGCTGCTCGCCGGCCGCAACGGCCAGGTGGGCTGGGAGCTCGCACGCCTGCTGCCGCCGGCAGAACTCATCGCCACTGGCCGGGCGGAGCTCGATCTCGCCGATCAGGCCGCGATCCGGCGCGTGGTGCGCGAGGCGAAGCCGCAGCTCATCGTCAACGCCGCCGCCTACACCGCGGTGGACAAGGCGGAAGCTCAGCCGGACCTCGCTATGCGCATCAACGGCATCGCGCCCGGCGTCCTCGCCGAGGAAGCGAAGCGCCTCGGCGCGCTGCTCGTGCATTACTCGACCGACTATGTCTTCGACGGCACGAAAAGCACCGCCTACACCGAGGACGACGCGCCCAATCCGCACAGCGTCTACGGGCGCAGCAAGCTCGCCGGCGAGCGCGCCGTGCAGGCATCCGGATGCCGGCATCTCATCCTGCGTACGAGCTGGGTGTACGGGCCGCGCGGCAAAAACTTCTTCCTGACGATCGCCGCCAAAGCGCGCGCCGGCGAGCGGCTGCGCGTGGTCGACGACCAGCGCGGCGTACCGACGACGAGCGCCTTCCTGGCGGAAAGGACGCTCGCGCTCATCGCACGCGACGCGAGCGGCCTGCTGCACCTCGTGCCCGCCGGCGAGACGACGTGGTACGGCTTCGCGCGCGAGATCGTGCAGCTCATCGGCGCGCGCAGTGAAGTGCAACCCATCAAGACCGGGGAATTCCCCGCCGCCGCGCGGCGGCCGGCCAACTCGGTGCTGGACAACCGCAGAGCGGCGGCCATCCTGGGGGAGCCACCGCATTGGCGGGAGCTCCTCGACGACGTGAGAAAATCCGCTGGCCTATAGGGAGGAAGTTCGCTGAGCACAGTCGCCGTTGTCGGCTTGGGCTACGTTGGCCTGCCGCTCGCCGTGGAGTTCGGCAAGCGGCTGCGCACGATCGGCTACGACCAGGCCGAGCGCAGGCTCGCCGCACTGCGCGCCGGCGCCGACCCGACAGGCGAGCTGCCCGCGGCGGAGCTGCGTGACGCGAAGCGGCTGGAGTTCACCGCGGACGCGGGCGCGCTGCGCGCCGCCGACTTCATCCTGGTTGCCGTACCCACCCCCGTGGATGCCGCCCATCAGCCGGACTTCGGGCCGCTCATCGCCGCAAGCCGGACCATCGGCGCGGCGATGAAGCGCGGCGCGACCGTCGTCTATGAGTCCACCGTCTATCCCGGCGCTACCGAGGAAATCTGCATCCCGGAGCTCGAGCGCTCATCGGGCATGAAGTGGCGCCGCGACTTTCACGTCGGCTATTCGCCGGAGCGCATCAACCCGGGCGACCGCGAGCACACGCTGGCGCACGTGCGCAAGGTGGTGGCGGGCGATGAGCCGGCAACGCTAGAGCGCATCGCCGAGCTCTACCAGACGGTGATCAAGGCGGGCGTGCATCGCGTCTCGAGCATCCAGGTTGCCGAGGCGGCGAAAGTCATCGAGAACACGCAGCGCGACCTCAACATCGCGCTCATGAACGAGCTCGCGATCATCTTCAACCGACTGCGGCTCGACACGACCGAGGTGCTGGAAGCCGCGGGCACCAAGTGGAACTTCCTGCCCTTCCGGCCGGGCCTCGTCGGCGGGCACTGCATCGGCGTCGATCCGTACTACCTGACGCACAAGGCCGAGCGCACCGGCTACCACCCGCAGGTGATCCTCGCCGGCCGGCGCATCAACGACGGCATGGGCAAGTACATCGCCGAGCAGACCGTGAAGTGCATGATCGCCGCCGGCAGCGCCGTGAAGGGCGCAAGAGTGAACGTGCTCGGCGCCACGTTCAAGGAGAACATTGCCGATCTGCGCAACAGCAAGGTGCTCGACATCGTCGCCGAGCTCGAGGCCTACGGCGTCGAGGTCTTCATTCACGATCCGCTCGCCGATGCCGATGAGGTGCGCACGCACTATTGCCGGATGCTGACGCGCTGGGACGACCTGCCGGCTGCCGATGCGCTGATCGCGGCAGTGGCGCATCGGCACTACCGGGCGCTACGCATCGAGGAGCTGCTCGGGAAGCTCGCGCCGCGCGGCTGCCTGGTCGACGTGAAATCGCAATTCGACCGTACGGCGGTCGAAGCGGCAGGCTTCAGGGTATGGCGGCTTTAGGGCGCAATAGCGCCGACAGCAGGT
>VBCM01000117.1 GCA_005883675.1 Betaproteobacteria bacterium | reverse complement strand
CCAGGATGTTGTCCTTGCCGCTCGCTTCGCGCGCCTTGTCCACCACGTTCCTCATTTCCTGCGGCGAGAGGAACTGCCCCTTCTTGATGTTCACGGGCTTGCCGGCGGAGGCCGCCGCGTGAATGAAATCGGTCTGCCGGCAGAGGAAGGCCGGCGTCTGCAGCACGTCGACGACCTCGGCGGCGGGCTTCACCTCCTCCTCGGTGTGCACGTCGGTCAGCACAGGCACGCCGACCTGGCGCTTCACCTCGGCGAGGATGGCAAGCCCCTTGTCCATGCCCAGGCCGCGGTAGGACTTGCCCGAGCTGCGGTTCGCCTTGTCGTACGACGATTTGAAGATGAGCGGCACGCCCAGCGCCCGGGTGATCTCCTTGAGCCGCCCGGCGGTCTCGATCTGCAGCTCGCGCGACTCCACCACGCAGGGGCCCGCAATGAGAAAGAGCGGCCTCTCCAGGCCGGCGTCAAACCCGCAGAGTTTCACGCTGCGACGACCGAGAGTGTGCCGCCCGGGCGCTGCGCGCGCGCGCGCTGGCGCAATGCCGCCTGCACGAACGCCTTGAAGAGCGGGTGGCCATCGCGCGGCGTGGAAGTGAACTCCGGATGGAACTGCACGCCGATGAAGAACGGATGGCCGGCGAGCTCCATCATCTCCGGCAGGTTCTCGTTCGGCGTGCGCGCCGACACCTTGTAGCCCTTCGCCTCGAGCTGCGGCACGTAGATGTTGTTCACCTCGTAGCGGTGCCGGTGGCGCTCATTCACCTCCGCGCCGTAGATCGATGCCGCCAGCGTCCCCGGCTCGACCGGGCAGCGCTGGGCACCCAGGCGCATCGTGCCACCGAGGTCTGACTTGTCCGTGCGCCGCTCGATGCGGCCGGTGCGGTCGAGCCATTCGGTGATGAGGGCGACCACCGGGTGCGGCGTGTCGGGGTCGAATTCGGTGCTGTTCGCGCCAGCGAGCCCGGCGACGTTGCGCGAGAACTCGATCGTCGCGAGCTGCATGCCGAGGCAGATGCCGAGATACGGGATGGCGTTCTCGCGCGCGTAGCGGATCGCGCGCATCTTGCCCTCGGTGCCGCGCTTGCCGAAGCCACCCGGCACGAGGATCGCGTCCATCTTCTCGAGGCCGCCGAGCCCGTTGCTCTTCTCGAGCTGCTCGGAGTCGAAGTAATGGATGTTCACGCGGCTCGCGGTGTGGATGCCGGCGTGCTTCAGCGCCTCGTTCAGCGACTTGTAGGAATCCTGCAGGTCGACATATTTGCCGACGAAGGCGATATCGACCTCGTGCTGAGGATGCTGCTGCGCCTCCACAATCCGCCGCCACGCCGATAAGTCCGCCGCGCGCGCCAGGATCGCGAGCTTGTGGCAGACGATCTCGTCGAGCATCTGGTCGTGCAGCATCATCGGGATCTTGTAAATGGAGTCGACATCCCACGCCGAGATGACCGCCTCCTTCTGCACGTTGGTGAAGAGCGCGATCTTGCGGCGCTCGTCCTCCGGCAGCGGCTGGATCGTGCGGCACAGGAGCGCGTCGGCCTGGATGCCGATCTCCCGCAGCTCCTTCACCGAGTGCTGCGTCGGCTTGGTCTTGATCTCCCCGGCCGAGGCAATGTAGGGCACGAGCGTGAGGTGGATGTAGCAGACGTTGTTGCGCCCGAGCTCGAGCCCCATCTGCCGGATCGCCTCCAGGAACGGCAGCGACTCGATGTCGCCCACCGTGCCGCCGACCTCGACGATGGCCACATCGGCGTCGCCCGCGCCGCGCTTGATGAAGCTCTTGATCTCGTCGGTGATATGCGGGATGACCTGCACGGTGCCGCCGAGGTAGTCGCCGCGGCGCTCCTTCTTGATCACCGACTCGTAGATCTGGCCGGTGGTGAAGTTGTTCCAGCGGCGCATCTTCGAGCTCTGGAAGCGCTCGTAGTGCCCCAGATCGAGGTCCGTCTCGGCGCCATCCTCGGTGACGAACACCTCGCCGTGCTGGAACGGGCTCATCGTCCCAGGATCGACATTGATGTACGGGTCCAGCTTGATGTTGGTGACGCGGATGCTGCGCGACTCGAGGATCGCGGCGAGGGACGCGGCGGCGATGCCCTTCCCTAACGAGGAAACTACACCACCGGTTACGAAGACATACTTGGCCATCTACCCATCGCGTGGTGAGATGGTCAAGTCTACCGGAATTTTTTCAGTCGCGCCGCTCGATCCGCGCCCAGCTTGCCTCGATCCAGTTGTCCGCGCGATGCACGACGTGCACGTCTTCGCGCATCGCCCACGGAATCACCTGCCGGTGCAGCGGCACGTGGTGGATCTGGGCGTTGTGCTCCGCGATGGCAGCGGCGATTTCGCGCTTGCGCTTCGCCGGATCGGCCTCGACGCGCGCCGCGTCGATCAGCGCGTCGAGCTTCGGGTTGACATAGCTGCCATAGTTGTAGTCGCCGGCGCCCTTGCCGTCGGGGCTATGCAACACCGGAGTGAAGATGGTTTGCGCATCGGTGATCGCGCCGCCCCAGCCGAGCATATAGGCGCTCGTATCGCGCTTGGGCAGGCGGGCAAAGTAAATGGCGCGCGGCTGGGCGTTGACGCGCACGCGCAACCCGATCTTCGCCAGCATCCCGGCTACGGCGACGCAGATCTGCTCGTCGTTGATATAGCGGTTGTTCGGGCAGTCGAGCGTGAAGCCAAAGCCGTTCGGGTAGCCCGCCTCCGCCAGTAGCTGTCTTGCGCGTCCCGGATCGTAGGGCAGCCGCTTTTCCGCCTCCGGATTCGACGCGAGGATGGAGGGCGTGATGCCGCCCGTGGGGAGCGCCTGGCCGCGCATGGTGACGCGCTTGAGCGCCTCGATGTCGATCGCGCGGTAGATCGCCTCGCGCACGCGGCGGTCCTTGAACGGGTTGCGGCCTTTGACGTCGGAATAAAGCAGCTCGTCCCGGCTCTGGTCGAAGCCGAAGAAGATGACGCGATTCTCCGGCCCCTCGATCACCTTGATGCCCGGCTGCTTGCGCAGGCGCGCCACGTCCTGCGGCGGCGGGTCGAGGATCAGGTCGATGTTGCCAGCGATGAGCGCCGAGACGCGCGTCGCGTCCGACTTGATCGAGAGGTACGTCACCTCGGTGACGTTGCCTTCGGGCTTCCCCCACCAGTTCGGATTTCGCACCATCACCGTCTTCACGTCCGGCTCGCGCAGCTTCAGCATGTACGGCCCGGTGCCGTTGGCGTGAAGCGACGCGTAGGACTCTTCCCGGGCGGAGAAGTCGAGCGGCCGCTCGACCCTGTGCTTCTCGCACCACGCCCGGCTCATGATCTGCACGAGCGTCGCGTGCTCGAGCAGGATGGGATTGGGCTCGGGCAGCTTGAACTCCACCGTGTAGTCGTCGACTTTGGTCGGCTTGCCAAGCGCCGTGGCATACACGCGGATCTGCGATGTGGCCTGGCTTGCCCGCTGGATGGAGAACAACACATCGTCCACGGTGAACGGCGTGCCATCGTGGAAGCGCACGCCCTTGCGCAGCGTGAAGCGCCACGTGAGCGAATCGACCTGCTGCCACTCCGTGGCCAGCGCCGGGACGATCTCCAGCTTTTTCCCGCGGTTGACGAGCGTCTCGTACATCTGCCCGTTGATGCTGTTCGTGAGGAGCTCGTTCTGCGAGTGCGGGTCGATCGTCTGCGGGTCGCCCTGGCTCGCCCAGCGGAACGGCCGCGCGTCCGCCGCCGTAGCGGCGAGCGCCAAGGCAAGGGCGACGATCGAATTCCGTACTAAGTACGTAATTATTTTCATTTCGGCGGCCAGTGGCGGCGAAAGATGTCCGCGACCCGTGGGTCGGCTTCGACGCGCTCGAGGACGGCGTGCAGCGCCGGCCGCTCGGCCGCGAGATGCGCGCGTGCGCCCGACCAGCGGGACACGACCGCGGCGAAGAGATCCAGCGCGCCCGGACGCTCGGCATTCATCTGCGCACCAAACTCGTCGGCAAAGATACGCCAGTACTCATGCAGCCGTGAGGTCGTGCCGGCACGCATGCGCTCAGCGGTCGCGTCATCGCAGCCCGCGCAAAACCGCGCCGGGAAGTCGATCACGCCGATGGCGGCGTAGCAGTTGGCCGCGATGTACACGAGCCCGCGTATCGCCTGCGCCGGATCGCGCGGCAAGAGACCGCTCTGCGGATAGCGCAGCCCGAGCGAGATGAGGATGGCGGCGCTTTCGGTCATCACCGTGCCGTCGTCCTGCACGAGGGTCGGCACCTGCACCAGGCGATTCGCGGCCTTGAGCTTCTCGAGGCCCGGCGTCGGCAGCCAGCTCGCGGCGTCCACCAGTTGAAACGGCTGGCCGGCGAGGCGCATCGCCGCCTCGACGGCGGCCGAGCCCGAACCCTTGGTGCCGTAGAGCGTGGGCATCAATATCTCCGGCCGTCCTTGTGCGCGTACACCATGCCCTCATCCTCCGTCTCCATGAGCCGCAGGTTGTCGTCGGGATAAAAGGCGGTATCGCCCGGTACGTTGGTCCCCATCTCGAGATATTTCGCCGGCTTCTGCGAGCGGTTGATGAAGTGGTGGCCGTTCTTGCTTCCCGCCGGGTAGCCCGCGCACATGCCGGCCTTGAGCGTTTGCTCGCCCTCGTTGGTGACGAGCACGACCTCGCCTTCCAGCACGTAGACGAATTCATCCTCCAGCGTGTGCCAATGACGCAGCGCGGACTGCCCGCCCGGGCCAAGCGTCACGAGGTTGACGCCGAAATTCTTGAGCCCGCACGCGGCGCCCAGGCGGCGCTTCACGCGATCGCCCATGCGCGACTTGTATGGCTCGGGATAGCCCGAGCCGCGTCTTTCCTCCACGGTGCCCGGGTCGAGCGCTGGCAGCTTAAGCATGTTG
>VBCM01000211.1 GCA_005883675.1 Betaproteobacteria bacterium | reverse complement strand
CTCTTCCTGCCCGGCGGCATGATCATCGACAAGCTGGCGCGCGCGCAGATCGCGCTCGTGCTGTTCGCCGCCGCGTACTTGGCGGAAGTGGTGCGCGGCGGGCTGCAGGCGATCCCGCGTGGCCAGTACGAGGCGGCGGCCGCGATTGGCCTGGGCTACTGGGGCGCGATGCGCGCGGTGATCCTGCCGCAGGCGCTGCGCATCGCCGTGCCGCCGCTCGTCAACACCTTCGTCGGCTTCTTCAAGGACACGTCGCTCGTCCTGATCATCGGGCTCTTCGATCTCCTCTCGACTATCAAGGTGGCGCTCACCGAGCCTGCGTGGAATGGCTACGGCGTCGAGGCGTACTTCTTCGCTGCGCTCGTTTACTTCATCTTTTGCTACGCCATGTCACGCTACAGCCGGCGCTTCGAGCGCCAGGTGCCCGCGCCCGAAGCGGTCGTGCTGCGCGAGCCGGCGTGACTATCGATATGCCTCGCGGATACGCCAGAGGTCATTCGCACCTTCGAGCTTCGTGACGCCCGACGGACGAGGACCGCTCGCCAGCGCCTCGACCTGCTTCAGAATGCGGCGGGCGACTTGCGGATCCAGGTTTTGCAGCTCTTTGCGCGCAGATCGCGCAAAAACAATTGAATAGTCAGCCACGCGCCTTGCGTTTGGCGCGTACCTCGATAAGGCGTTTTACAGTTGCTAGAGATTCGCGGGGCTCTGCACGACGGCTGTGGGCCAGATAGGCGTCGTATAGATCTTCCCAGAGTCGTTTGTGTTTTCTCAGGTCGATAAGCACTGCTTTACGCCGACCTTTGCGGTCGCGTAAAAACTCTACTCCCGGCATGTTCATGAGTCGGCCACCGCAGCCAGTATAGCGCCGCGGCCTTTATCACCGCCTCGAGTTCGGGCTCCGTCCCCGAACTGTTGAAACGGCCGCGGACTGGACTCGCCCAATGCCCGCGTGCGTCATGTCGTCCCACGCCTTGGCGCACGAGCCGTCGAGGTCGATGGCGCGGCAGGCGTCCTCGATCACCGTGACCTCGAAGCCGGCGGCGCGGCCGTCGAGCGCGGTCCAGGCGACGCAGAAGTCGGTGGCCAGGCCGCAGACGTAGAGCTCGGCGAGGCCGCGCTCGCGCAGATAGCCGGCGAGGCCGGTCGTCGTCCTGCGATCGGCTTCGAGGAACGCCGAATAGCTGTCGATACTGCGATGGTGACCCTTGCGGATGACGAGCTGCGCGTGCGGAAGGTCGAGCTTGGCGTGGAGCGCGGCACCGTGCGTGCCTTGCACGCAGTGCGGCGGCCAGAGTACCTGGTCGCCGTACGGCAGCGGGATGGTCTCGAATGGCTTGCGTCCCGGATGCGACGTGGCGAAGGAGATGTGGTCGCGCGGATGCCAGTCCTGCGTCAGCACCACGTTCGCGAAGCGCGTGCCGAGGCGATTCACGAGCGGCACGACTTCGTCGCCCTTCGGCACGGCGAGCGCGCCGCCCGGCACGAAGTCGTGCTGCACGTCGACGACGATCAGGACGCTTTTTTCGGCTCGCGTACGATTTCCACCAGCGTGCGCAGTGCGGCCGTGTAGGAGCGCCAGCCCAGTCCCTGCACCGTGCCTTTCACCGCCGGCGAGATGATCGAGTGATGGCGCCATTCTTCGCGCGTCGCCAGGTTCGACAGATGCACCTCGATCACCGGGAAGGGCATCGCCTTGATGCAGTCATGCAGCGACACGCTGTACTGCGTGAGCCCGCCCGGATTGATGAGCGCACCGGCCACCTCGTCCATGTGCTTGTGGAAGCTGTCGATTAGGGCGCCCTCGTGGTTGGACTGGTAGATGATGAGGCTGGTCTGGATCTTCGCTGCCAGCGTGCGCAGCCGCTCGTTGATCTGCTCGAGCGTCATCGAGCCGTAGATGTGCGGCTCGCGGCGGCCGAAGAGATTCAGGTTCGGCCCGTGCAGGACGAGGATCTTCTCAGGCGCGTCGTGACGCAGCATTCCAGTTCCTCTCGAGGTTGGCGATCAGCGCCGGGCTGAAGTGGCAGTGCGCCTGCTCGCGCGCATAGACTGACATGTAGCGCCGGAAGCTGTCGAGCGGCTCCTCGCTGATGCGAAACGCCCGCCGGTTGCCCGCCGCGCTGACGACGCCGGAGCCGGTGAGCTTCTCCACGGTGCGCGCGATGGCGGCGTCCACCTCGATGGGCGGCACGATCTCGTCGCAGAGGAGCCGTCCCTGCGGGCTCGCGCAGTCGATGCGCAGCTCTGCCATCACCGCCTCGCGCGCGATGCGCGCGCCGACGTAGCGCGATAGGCGCAGGTTCGCCGCGCCGGGGATGATGCCTTCCTTGCGCGCGGGAAGCGTCATGTACGCGTCCGCGGCCGCGAGCACATAGTCCAGCGTCAGCACCGTCTGGCAATGCCCGCCGATGGCGAAGCCTTCGATCGCGCCGATCCAGAGCTTCTCCCGGCAATCGACCTCCGGCGACATATCGGGCAGCGCAACGCCTCGGTAGATTTTGTTGACAAGGCCAAGATCGCGCAGCATGTACCAGAGGTAGCGGATCTTCCCCTGGTAGAGATGCGTGAGGTTGATGCCCGCGCCGAAGAGGCGCTTGCCGGCATAGCGCGGGTGATCCACCACGCCGCCGCGCAGCACGCAGATGTCGGTCTGCGGATCCAGCAGCGCGATATCGATCGCCGTCTCGAGCGGCACGAGCGTCGATTCGTCCTCCGCATTGAGGAAGCGCGGATTGGTCATCGTCACGACCGCGGCCTTGCCCTGGCGCTCGATGCGCGCGCCGCCGAGGTCGAGGGCGCCTGAGCGCTGGAACTCGGAAAGGCGCGACTGCGAGACGGAGAGCGGCAGCAGCATGGCGTGGCAAAGATGCGCGCCGGCCACGGGATCGGCGAGCACGGCGGAAAGGAAGAGGCCCTGGTCGATCTCGACGCCGCGCTTGTCTTTCTGCAGGCGCGGCGCCTCGGCGGCGAGCTCGGCGTCGCTCGGCAGGAGCTCGGGGAAAGCGGCCGCGGCGCGCCGGCAGAGCTCGTCCGCGCGCACAAAATGGCGCCGGCTCTCGGTTACGCGATCGTAGATATCGATGGCGTGCGCGCGCAGATAGCGTTCGCGCGCGGCGCGCTCGGAGCCCGGCGGCGGCGGTGGGAGCGGTGGCGCCATGGCGGCTAATTATGAACCGGCGGGATTCTGCCGGTAGAAGAGCGCGAGCTGCTCGTAGACGTCCGGATAGCGGCGCTTGGTTTCGCGCGGCTCGCGGAAGAACGCTTCGCTGATCACCGCGAAGAACTCAGACGGATGCTCCGCCGCATACGGGTCGAGCCAGGTGTCGCGGCCGCGGTCCACCGCGTCGCAGAAGCCGTCGTATGCCTCGGCGAATGCGGCGCGCCACTCGCGCCGGTCCATGCCGGCGTGCAGCGGCGGCACGCCGTCCGCCTCGCCGTTGAGCATGTCGAGCTTGTGGGCGAACTCGTGGATCACCACGTTGATCGCCGGGTCGTGCGCCGCGGCGTCCCAGGAGAGCACTACCGGGCCGCCGGGCATCGCTTCGCCCGCGAGGTCGTCTTCCCATTCGTGCACCACGCCGTCCTCGTCGACTTCCTGCCGGCGCACGCGGAAGTCGCCCGGGTACACCACGATGCCCCGCCAGCCGCGATACCAGTCGAGGCCGAGCTCGAGGATCGGCGTGCACGCCTGCGCGGCGATCGACACGCGCATCACGTCGGTGACCGGCAGCTGATGGGCGCCGGTGAACTCTTTCTCCGCCAGAAAAAGCAGCGCGAGCTCGCGCAGCTTCGGCGCGCGCGGCAGGAACTTGAGCGGTGCGCTCGCCGCCTGCCACAGCGCATCGTCGATGCGGTGCCTGGCGAGCACGCGCCGGCGGCGCCATTCGGAGAGCCAGCCCATGGACCGTAAAATAGCGCATGGTCTCCGTAGTGCAATTGCATCCGAGCAGCGCGGCGGGCGCGCTCGATGCGCTCGCCGAGGGCCTGGCGGCGGCGGACCGGGCGCGCCTCGCGCAGACGCTGGCGTTCGCCGAGCCGGTTTATGCCGGGCAGCTCCTCTCGACCGGCGAGCCGACCTGGGCTCACGCGCTCGGCCTCGCGGCGAACCTTGCGGCCATCGGGCTTGACGCGCCGGGGCGCATCGCCGGGCTTCTTTTCGCGGCGCCGAAATACGTCGAGCTGGAGAAGCTCCGCCAGGACTACGGCGACGAGATCGCCAACCTCGCGGCGGGCGTCGAGAAGCTCTACCAGCTGCGGCTTGCCACGCGCGCCAACCCCGTCGAGCAGAACGAGGTGCTGCGCAAGATGGTCCTCGGCATGGCCGAGGACGTGCGCGTGGTGCTCATCCGCCTTGCGAGCCGCACGCAGACGCTGCGCTGGTTCGCGCGCAACCCGAGCGCCGAGCGCGCTGCCTACGCGCGCGAGAGCCTCGACATCTATTCGCCGCTCGCGAACCGCCTGGGCGTGTTCCAGCTGAAATGGGAGCTCGAGGACCTGTCGTTCCGCTTCCTCGAGCCGGACCTCTACAAGCGCATTGCCGGCATGCTCGACGAGAAGCGCCTGGAGCGCGAGCAGTACATCCGCCGTGCCATCGCCGTGCTCACGCGCGAGCTCGAGCCCGTCGGCGTGAAGGCCGAGATCTACGGCCGGCCGAAGCACATCTACTCGATCTGGAACAAGATGCGCACGAAGTCGCTCGACTTCAGCCAGGTCTACGACGTGCGCGCGCTGCGCGTCATCGTGCCTTCGATAAAGGACTGCTATACCGCGCTCGGCGTCGTCCACAACCTGTGGCAGCCGATCCCTAAGGAGTTCGACGACTACATCTCGCGGCCCAAGGGCAACCTCTACCAGTCGCTGCACACCGCGGTGATTGGCCCGCAGGACAAGACGGTCGAGGTGCAGATCCGCACCGAAGAAATGCATCGTCACGCCGAGTTCGGCGTCGCGGCGCATTGGCGCTACAAGGAGGGCGGCAAGCCCGAGCGCGCCGACCGCGCCTTCGAGCAGAAGATCGCGTGGCTGCGCGAGCTCCTCGCGTGGCGCGACGAGGTCGCCGACTGGGCGAGCACCACCAGGCAGGCGGGGCTGCAGGACACCGTCTACGTGCTCACGCCGCAGGGCAAGGTGATCGACCTCCCCGCCGGCAGCACGCCGATCGACTTCGCCTACGCGCTGCACAGCGATCTCGGCCACCGCTGCCGCGGCGCGCGCGTCGACGGGCACATCGTGCCGCTCGACACGCCGCTCGCGAGCGGGAGCCGCGTCGAGATCATCACCGCAAAATCGGGCGGCCCATCGCGCGACTGGCTCAATGCCGAGCGCGGCTTCGTCAAAAGCGCCCGCGCGCGCCAGAAGATCCGGCAATGGTTCAACGCCAAGGCGCATGCCGAAACCGTGGCCGCGGGCCGGGCGATAGTGGAGAAGGAGCTCAAGCGCGAAGGCGCCGCGCACGCTAGTTTGGAGGCGCTGGCGAGCAAGCTGGGCTTCAAGAAGCCGGAAGATCTATTCGTCGGCGTCGCGCGCGACGAAGTGAACCTGCGCCAGCTGCAGACCGCACTGCGTGAATTCGGGGACGGAGCCCGAACTCCCGCTGCTGGCGATAGGCCCCAGCTCGGGCGCCGTCCCCGAACTGCGGCAAGGAGCGGGGTGCTGGTCGTCGGGGGGATCGATCGGCTGATGACGCAGCTCGCGAAATGCTGCAAGCCGGTGCCGCCGGATCCGATCCGCGGGTTCGTGACGCGCGGCAAGGGCGTGTCCGTGCACCGCGAGGACTGCCCGAGCCTGAAGCGCCTGGCCGAGCGGCAGCCCGAGCGGCTGATCGACGCGGAGTGGGGCCAGGGCGCCGGCACCTACACGGTGGACATGATCGTCACGGCGACCGACCGTCGGGGGCTCCTGCGCGATATCGGCGACGCGCTCGCGCGCGAGCGCATCAACGTCAGCGCGGTGCGCACGCAAACCCGCGACGAGCTTGCATTCATGCGCTTCACGTTCGACGTGACGGATGTCAGTCAGCTCAAGCGCGCCTTCGCCGTCGTGCGCGAGCTGAAGGGTGTGATCCGGGTTTCGCGCGCCTAGGCGGGCTGCGCCGGTTTCACCAGCACGGGCGGCGTCACCGGTCGCGTCTCGCCGCTCCCCGTCGGCAGCATCGCGAGCAGCTCTTCCTGCGCTGAGCGGCCCTTCGTGCCGCGGCGCGCGCGCAGGCGCTCGTAGTTGCCCTCGGCGTGCATGACCCACGCCTGCGAGTTGTCCTCGAGGTAAGGATGGAGGCCTTCGCGGATGACGCGGCGCTTGAGTCCGGGGTCGAGCACCGGGAAGCAGAGCTCGATGCGCCGGAAGAAGTTGCGCGCCATCCAGTCGGCGCTCGCGAGGTAAACGTCCTCGGCGCCGCCATTCTCGAAGTAAAAGACGCGCGAATGCTCGAGGAAGCGGCCGACGACCGAGCGCACACGAATGTTTTCCGACAGGCCTTCGATCCCGGGGCGCAGCGCGCACACGCCGCGCACGATGAGCTCGATCTTCACGCCCGCGGCCGAGGCGGCGTAGAGCTCCTCGATGATCTGCGGCTCGAGGAGCGCGTTCATCTTGGCGATGATGCGCGCGGGCTTGCCTTCGGCGGCAAGCTTCGCCTCGTTGCGGATCGCGGCGACGATGCGCCGGTGCAGCGTGAAGGGCGACTGCCAGACGTGCTTCAGCCGCACCGCGCGCCCGAGGCCGGTGAGCTGCTGGAACACCTCGGCGACGTCGGCGCAGAGCTCCTCGTGCGCGCTGAAAAGGCCGAAGTCGGTGTACTGGCGCGCGGTCGCCGGGTGGTAGTTGCCGGTGGAGAGATGCGCATAGCGCTTCAGCGTCTTGTCCTCGCGGCGCACGATGAGCGACATCTTGGCGTGCGTCTTGTGCCCGACCACGCCGTACACCACGTGGGCGCCCACCTCCTCGAGGCGCGCGGCCCAGTTGAGGTTCGCCTCCTCGTCGAAGCGCGCCATCAGCTCGACCACCACCGTCACTTCCTTCCCCTTGCGCGCCGCGTCGATGAGGATCTCCATCAGCTCCGAATCGGTGCCGGTGCGATACACCGTCTGCTTGATGGCGATGACGTTCGGATCGTCCGCGGTGGTGCGGATGAAGTCGATCACCGGCAGGAAAGACTGGAACGGGTGGTGCAGCAGGACGTCCTGCTTCTTCAGCACCTCGAAGAGATCCGGCGAATTGAGCGCCGCGGGCAGGCCGGGCGTGAATGGCGGGTACTTGAGCGCCGGGCGCTCGACCTGGTCGTGCACCTCGCGCAGCCGGTAGAGGTTCACCGGACCCTCCACCCGGTAGAGGTCGGCGTCGCGCAGGCCGAACTGCTGCAGCAGGAACTCGACCATCGCCTGCGAGCAGTTGTCCGCCACTTCGAGGCGCACGGCGTCGCCGAAATGGCGGTGCAGGAGCTCCCCCTGCAGCGCGGTGTGCAGGTTCTGGATTTCCTCCTCGTCGACGAAGAGGTCGGAGTTGCGCGTCACCCGGAACTGGTAGCAGCCGATCACGTTCATGCCGGTGAAGAGCTCGCCGACATGCGCATGCAGGATGGAGGAGAGGAACACGAACCCATATTCCGCCCCGGCCTGCGCCTGCGGCAGCCGGATCAGCCGCGGCAGCGCGCGCGGCGCCTGCACGATCGCCGCGCGCGAGCTGCGCCCGAAGGCGTCCTTGCCCTGCAGCTCGACGGCGAAGTTGAGGCTCTTGTTCAGCACCCGCGGGAACGGATGCGCCGGATCGAGCCCGATCGGCGTGAGCACCGGAAGCAGCTCGCGGAAGAAGTAGTCGCGGATCCACTGGCGCTGCGCCGCGGTCCATTCCTCGCGCCGCGGAAAGACGATGCCCTCGCGGGCGAGGGAGGGAAGCACGACCTCGTTCAAGAGCTTGTACTGCTCCGCCACCAGCGCGTGCGCCTCGCGGCTGACCGCATCGAAAACCTCGGCCGCGCTGCGCGCATCGGGGCCCGCGTCATGCAGGCCCAGGCGAATGCTTTCCTTCAGCCCGGCGACGCGGATCTCGAAGAACTCGTCGAGATTCGAGGACACGATGGTGATGAAGCGCAGCCGCTCGAGGAGCGGCACCGCGTCGTCGGCCGCCTGCGCGAGCACGCGCCGGTTGAAGGCGAGGATGCCGAGCTCGCGGTTGACGAACTGCGCGGGCGTCACCGTGCGGCGATTCATGGGGGCGTTGATTCTAAGCGTTCCGTGTTACCGTCCTCAGACGATGGCGAAGCAAGAAACGCTCGCGGCGGTCGACCTCGGCTCGAACAGCTTTCACCTGCTGATCGGGCGCGTCGTCGAGCACCAGATCTATCCCCTCGATGCGGTGCGCGAAGTGGTGCGCCTTGGCGGGGGGCTTACCGTGGACAAGCGCATCGATCGGGCGACGCAGGCCGCGGCGCTCGAGGCGCTGGCGAAATTCGCCGAGCGCCTGCACGGCTTTGCGCGCCAGAGCGTGCGCGCGGTCGGCACCAACGCGCTGCGCGTGGCGAAAAACGGCAGCGCCTTCCTGCGCGAAGCACGCGCGGTGCTCGGTTTCCCGATCGAGGTGATCTCGGGCCGCGAGGAAGCGCGCCTCATCTATCTCGGCGTCGCGCATTCGCTGCCCGCCTCGAGCGCGCGGCGCCTGGTCCTCGACATCGGCGGCGGCTCGACCGAGCTCATCATCGGCACGGGCGTCGAACCGCGGCTCACCGAATCGCTTTACATGGGTTGCGTCAGCTACAGCTTGAAGTTCTTTCCCGGCGGCAGGATCGACAAGCCGCGCATGAAGGCGGCGGAGCTCGCCGCGCGCCAGGAGCTCGCGAGCATCGTGCGCGCCTACCGCGAGGCGGGGTGGGAGGAGGCGGTCGGCTCCTCGGGCACCGCGCGCTCGATCGAGAGCATCCTGCGCGAGAACGGCTTCGCCGCGCAGGGCATCACGCGCGAGGGCCTCGAGCGGCTGCGCGCGCTGCTGATCAAGGAAGAGGCCGCCGAGCCCAAGCGCATCGCGGGGCTGCGCGCGAACCGCGCGGCGGTGCTGCCGGGCGGCGTGGCAATCCTGGGCGCGCTGCTCGATGAGCTCGCGATCGAGGTGCTCACGGTGTCCGACAGCGCGCTGCGCCACGGCGTGCTCTACGACCTTCTCGGCCGCGTCGAGCATCGCGACATGCGCGAAGCGAGCGTCGCGGAATTCATGCGCCGCTACCACGTCGACACGGCGCAGGCGGAGCGCGTGCGCCGCCTTGCGCTCACGATCTACGATGCGCTCACGCCGGGCGCGGAGCGCGACGAGGACGCCGAGCGGCAGCTCCTCGAATGGGCGGCGCGCCTGGCGGAGATCGGCCTCTCGATCGCGCACGCCCAGTACCACAAGCACTCGGCCTATGTGCTCTCCAACGCCGACATGCCGGGCTTCTCGCGCATGGAGCAGGCGCGGCTTGCGCGCCTGGTGCTCGCGCATCGCGGCAAGCTCGGCAAGATGCAGGACGCCGGGCTCGACGCGGCGGACTGGAAGCTCGTCTTTGCGCTGCGCACGGCCTCCCTCATCCTGCGCAGCCGGTCGGAGGCGCGTGTGCCCTTCCTGCGCGTCGCCGCGGACGCGGGCGGCTTCGCCATCGACCTGCCGCAGGCTTGGCTCGACGAGAACGCGCTGTCGGCGGCCGCGCTGGAAAGCGAAACCGAGCACTGGCGCGCCGTGGGGATGAGGCTCGCCGTGACCGGCCTGTCCGAGAAGAAAGTTTCGGTGTTAAAGCAGGTCGGGTGACAGCACCGCCTTGATGCGCGCGGGCTCGCTTCCCTCGAGCCACCAGATCGCGCCCTTCTTGATCGACCATTCGGCGTGCGCATCGGCGACAAACTTGGCCGCTGCGCGGCCGAGGTCGGGCTGGTGGCCGACGACGATGACGAGGCCCTTGTGCTTCTCGGCCGCCCGGCGGATGTCCTTCGGCGAGGCGCCGGGAGCGAGCGCGCTTTCGGTGACGATCGGGCTGCCGAGCGCCGCCGCGGTTTGCTGGGCGCGCACGGCCGGGCTTGCCAGCAGTGTGTGGCTGCGCGGCAGGTGTGCGCGCAGCCACTTCGCCATCGCCGCCGCTTCCTTCTCGCCGGCCGGGCTGAGCCGCCGCGCCATGTCGTCCGCGCCCGGTTCCGCGTCGGCATGGCGCCAGAGGATCAAATCCATGGGGCTAGTATAGAATTCGCCTCCCCGGTACAGGCGCGTAGCTCAGCTGGTTAGAGCACTACCTTGACATGGTAGGGGTCGTTGGTTCGAGTCCAATCGCGCCTACCAGAATGC
>VBCM01000296.1 GCA_005883675.1 Betaproteobacteria bacterium | reverse complement strand
TCGCTGGTGCTCGAGAACCGCGTCGTCTTCGGCTCGGTCAACGCCAACCGCCGTCACTACGAGGACGCGGCGTGGGCGCTCGCGCGCGCCCATCGCGGCTGGCTCGAGCGCCTGGTCACGCGCAAGGTGCGGCTCGATGACTGGGACCAGGCGTACGAGAAGCACGAGCACGACGTGAAGACGGTGCTTTGCTTTGAAGACTGAATTCCGTACTAAGTACGTAATACTTTCGTCGTGCCCACCAAAGCGTGCATGAAGATCGAAGACTACGCGCTGATCGGCGACTGCCATTCCGGCGCGCTCGTCGGGCGCGACGGCTCGATTGATTGGCTGTGCTGGCCGCGCTTCGATTCCGCCGCCTGTCTTGCGGCGCTCCTCGGTAAGCCCGAGCACGGGCGCTGGCGCATCGCGCCGGTCGGCGTCGAGCGCGCGGTGCGCCGGCGCTATCGCGGCGACAGCCTGATCCTCGAGACCGACTTCGAGACGAGCGAAGGCGCGGTGACGCATTCCCGCGCTCACCGAGCACTGCAATCTCGTGCGCATGGTGCTCGGGCGGCGCGGCCGCGTGAAAATGGACATGGAGTTCATCGTGCGCTTCGACTATGGCGCGTCGGTGCCGTGGGTGACGCGCCTTGCCGATGGCGGTGGCATTCGCGCCATCGCCGGCCCGGACATGGTCGTGCTGCGCTCGCCGGTTCAGCTACAGGGCAAGGACCTCACGACGGTGGCGCAGTTCGAGCTCGCCGCCGGCGAGCGCGCCGCGTTCGTGCTGACGCATTGTCCATCGCATCTCTCGGTGCCCGGACCGCTCGACGCCGAGCAGGCGTTCCGCGAGACCGAGGCGTTCTGGCAGCAGTGGTGCATGAAGTGCACCGTGACCGGCGAATGGGCGCCGTACGTGCGACGCTCGCTCATCACGCTGAAGGCGCTCACCTACGCGCCCACGGGCGGCGTGGTGGCCGCGGCGACCACGTCGCTGCCGGAGCAGATCGGCAGCGTGCGCAACTGGGACTACCGTTACTGCTGGCTGCGCGACGCCACGCTCACGCTGCTCGCGCTGATGAACGCGGGCTATCGCGACGAGGCGCTCGCCTGGCGCGACTGGCTGACCCGCGCGGTCGCCGGCAGCCCATCGCAGATACAGATCATGTACGGCCTCGCGGGCGAGCGGCGCCTCGGTGAATGGACGATCGAGTGGCTGCCGGGCTCAGCTCGACATCTACGGCGAGCTGATGGACACCATCTACCTCTACAACAAGTACGTGTCGCCGATCGGCTGGGACGAGTGGACCGACGTGCGCCGGCTGACCGACTGGGTCGCCGAGAACTGGGACAAGCCCGACGACGGGATCTGGGAGGTGCGCACCGGCCGCGCGCACTTCACCTACTCCAAGGTGATGTGCTGGGTGGCGTTCGACCGCGCGATCAAGGCGGTCGAGGCGCACGGCTACAAAGGACCGGTCGAGCACTGGCGCCAGGTCCGCGAGCGCATCCACGCCGACGTCTGCAAGCACGGCTGGAGCGCGAAGCGCGGCAGCTTCGTGCAGAGCTACCGCTCGCGCGAGCTCGACGCGAGCCTGCTCCTAATCCCGATGACGGGCTTCTTGCCGTGCTCTGATCCGCGCGTGCGCAGCACGATCGAGGCGATCCAGCGCGAGCTCACCCACGACGGCTTCGTGCTGCGCTATCGCACGCGCAAGTCGCTCGACGGCCTGCCGCCGGGGGAGGGCGTGTTCCTTGCCTGCAGCTTCTGGCTCGCCGACTGCCTGATCATGCTCGGGCGGCGCGACGAGGCGCGCGAGCTCTTCGAGCGCCTGTGCCGCCTCGCGAACGACGTGGGGCTTCTCGCCGAGGAATACGACCCGCGCTCCGGCCGCCAGCTCGGCAACTTCCCGCAGGCCTTCACCCACGTCGCGCTCGTCAACACCGCGATGAACCTCTCCGCCGAGGCGAAGCCGGTCGAGCAGCGCGCCGACAAGAAAGCCGCCTAATCCGGGACGGAGCCCGAATTAATTCGATGCGCGCGCGAGTTCGGGCTCCGTCCCCGAATTCAGGATCGCGTCGTCCGCCTCGATCGGCAGCGGCTCGGTGTTGCGCGATACCACCCAGTCGGGCCGCGATTTCTCGGTGAACGTCGGCGCGTTGGCGCAGGCGTTGAACGAGATGTAGATGTGCCAGCGATCCTCGGCCGAGAGGTTGTGCCCCGAGGCGTGCAGCAGGTTGCAGTGGAAAAGCACGCAGGTGCCCGCGGGCCCGACAATCGGCACCGGCGCGGGCGAGTGCTTCAGCACCTCGATGACGTCCCGCTTGGGCACCGCCCAGAATTTGTACGATGTGCTCTCGTCGTAGTACGGCTCGATGCGCCCGCGCTTGTGGCTGCCCGGCACGACGTAGAGCGCGCCGTTCATCTCGCTCGAGTCGGTGAGCATCAGCGCGAACGTGCCCATGTCCGGCCGCGGACAGCCGTCGCGCTGCCAGGAGCCGTAGTCCTGGTGCCACATCCACACCGTGCCCTCGATCGCGGGCTTGGTGTTGATTTTGGTGTGATAGACGTATACCTCGCCCGTGCCGAGCGCCTGGCGCGTGGGCTCGAGCACGCGCGGCGTGCGCACCAGCGCGCGGAAGGCCGCCGAGCGCGTCGCGCCGTCCTCTTCATGCACGCGGAAGATCGAGCGCACGCCGCCGGTGCGCTCGCGGATC
>VBCM01000297.1 GCA_005883675.1 Betaproteobacteria bacterium | reverse complement strand
TGCCGATCCGCTGTCGGCGGCGGTGGAAATTGCGTGGCGCCGTGGCCTGGTAGTCGTCGCCGCCGCGGGCAACACCGGCCCCGACCGCGATACGGTGCTCTCGCCGGGCAACGACCCCTACGTAGTCACCGTCGGCGCAACGGATGATCAGGGCACCCGTGACCGCGGGGACGATACGCTCGCCTGG
The DNA here is from genome assembly GCA_005883675.1 of Betaproteobacteria bacterium. Lineage (GTDB taxonomy): Bacteria > Pseudomonadota > Gammaproteobacteria > Burkholderiales > SG8-39 > SCGC-AG-212-J23. The sequence goes on along the minus strand of VBCM01000297.1, from coordinate 1,671 downwards.
TTCTCCGCCTGGGGCAGCGCCGACTCGAACCCGAAGCCCGATCTCGTCGCACCGGGGCGCCGCCTAGTCTCCGTGCGCGTGCCGGGTAGCACGCTTGATGCGCTTTTCCCCGATCGAGTCGTGTCGGCGCAGAACGGCTCGACCTACTTCCGCCTCAGCGGGACCTCCCAGGCGACCGGCGTCGTGTCCGGCGCGGCTGCCCTGTTCCTTGCGAACAACCCGAACCTGCCGCCCGATCAGGTTAAGGCTTTCCTCGTCGGGACGACGCAGCCTTACGGCGAAGAGAGCGGTCAGGTGCTTCCCGATCCCATCGCCGACGGCAGCGGGCTGCTCGACGCCTTTGACGCCACCAAGAGCGCAGCGATGGGGCAACGCGTGCCCGCGGCGAACAATGGGCTGCGGCCCTCTGACGGCTTCGCTCGCGCGATGTATCCCGTCCTTTATGGGACGCCGCTGTTCTACAAGGATGGGTCACCCGTCTTGTGGGAGAGCGTCGTCTGGGACAGTGTTGCCTGGGACAGCATCGCCTGGGACAGCGTCGCGTGGGACAGCGTCGCGTGGGATAGCGTTGCGTGGGATAGCGTCGCGTGGGACAGCGTTGCTTGGGACAGCGTCGCCTGGGACAGCGTCGCCTGGGACACCTACACCTTGGACTAAATCATGCGCGTAATAGTGATCGAAGACGATGAGCACTTCAGGAGCCTCACAGTGCGGTGGCTCCAGAGCTACGGCATCGAGGCGGAAGGCGCTGCCCATGGCGCTCGCGGGCTCGCACTGCAGCGCCAGCGGCCGGCCGACGTGATCGTCACCGATATCTTCATGCCGGAACGGGAGGGCATAGAGACGATCAACGACCTGCGCAAGGAATTTCCCGAGGCGAAAATCATCGCGATGAGCGGCCGTGACCCGTTCAAGTTCGAGGAGCTGGTCGCGGCGGTGCGCGAGCTGGCCGAGGCGAGCTCCGGGCAGCAGTCACGGATCGCTTGACCCGGCCATTTGGCAGATTTCAGAGGAAGAGCTGGATCGAGGGCAGCATCGCGTCGCAGTTGAGGATATCGACACGCTTTAGGCGGATACGCAGACGATCGTCGGACCAGACGAGCGTGTGCCAGGCGGTGGCGGCGTAGCGTTGGGAATTGTCAACCCGGGTCTCCGTATAGATGAAGGGCGTGCGGGTGACGTATTCGCCGCGCTCGTGGTCGGCCTTCTCGATGTCCGACTCCTGCAGCACGTGCAGGCAGCGGCTCGCCGGCCGCTGGGAGTAGGCGAGGGGGCTCTTCAGCCGCTCGATGCGCAGCTTCAGCAGCAGCTTGTCCTCATACGCGAGCGAGTTCTGGAGCAGGGGATCGGTCTGGCCGTGCACCGCAGGCACCCAGTAGTGCGCATCGTCGGTGAATAGCTCGTACCACTCGTCGTAGCGCTTCTCGTCGATGAGCCGCGCCTCGTGCTTCACGAAGCGCACGATGTCCGCGATCGTCGGACGTGCGCTCATGCGGTCATGAACTCGCGCCAGGCGCGGAACTGGTTGCGCATCGAGATATCGCTCGTGCCGTTCGCCGTGAGCTCGCGCGCGCCGAGCTCCGCTGGGTCGAAGTTGCGATGCAGGTTCACCCACTCGTTGCCGGAGGCGGCGAGCCCTTCCTGGATCGCGCGGTAGCAATGCAGGTCGTC
>VBCM01000210.1 GCA_005883675.1 Betaproteobacteria bacterium | reverse complement strand
AAGAGGTAGCTCATGGCGTATTCGTCCTGCAGATCCTGCAAGAGGTTCAATAGTTGCGCCTGCACCGAGACATCGAGCGCCGATACCGACTCATCGCAGATCAGGAGCTCGGGCTTGAGCGTCAGCGCGCGCGCAATCGCGATGCGCTGGCGCTGCCCGCCGGAGAATTCGTGGGGATATTTTTCCAGCGACACGGGCGGCAGGCCGACCTTTGCCAGCAGCTCGGCCGCCATCGCGCGCCGCTCGCCGTCGTGCGCGCCGATGCCGTGGATCGAGAGCGGCTCGGTGAGGATCTGGCCGACGGTGAAGCGCGGGTTGAGCGAGGCGTACGGGTTCTGGAACACGATCTGGATGCGCCGCTTGTAGGGCATCGCATGGCGGGCATCCAGCTTAAGGAGATCCCGGCCCTCGAAGCGGACCTCGCCGGCCGTGGCCTGATGGAGCCGCGCCACCAGCAAAGCGACGGTGGTTTTGCCCGAGCCCGATTCGCCGACAACGCCGAGCGTCTTGCCTTTCGCGATGCGAAACGTGGCGCCCTTCACCGCCTTCAGCTCGCCCTTCTTCAGCAATCCCTCGCGGAAGTAAAAGCTCTTGGCGAGGCCATGGGCTTCCAGCAGGGTCGGCTCGTCGCCCTGCAGGCCACGCTTGCGCTCGGCGGAATTCGGGGACGGAGCCCGAACTGTCGTACCCGGTGGCCGCCGCAGTTCGGGCTCCGTCCCCGAATTGCCCATGAAGTCGCTGATTACCGCGAGGCGGCGCGGCCGGCGGTCGAGCGGCGGCCGGCAGGCGAGGAGCGCGCGCGTGTACGCGTCGCGCGGATCGCGGAAGAGCTGCGACGCCGGCGCCTGCTCGCGCACCTCGCCATCGCGCATGACCACCACGTAGTCGGCGATCTCGCTCACGAGCGCGAGGTCGTGGGTGATAAAGAGCATCGCCATCTCGTGGCGCTCCTGGAGGGCGGCCATGAGATCCATGATCTGGCGCTGTACGGTGACGTCGAGCGCGGTGGTCGGCTCATCGGCAATCAGCAGCTTCGGCTCGCAGGCGATCGCCATCGCGATCATCACGCGCTGCTGCTGGCCGCCGGAGAGCTGGAACGGATAGGCGTCAAGGCGCCTCTCGGGCTCGGGGATACCGACCTCGACGAGCAATTCCACAGTGCGGCTGCGCAGCGCGCGTCCTGCGAGCCCGAGGTGCTTGCGCAGCACTTCGCCGATCTGGAAGCCCACCGTGAAGACCGGGTTGAGCGAGCTCATCGGCTCCTGGAAGATCATTGCGATCTCCTTGCCGCGCACACGCTGCATCTCCTCGGCGGGCGCCGTGAGGAGATCGCGCTCGCGGTAGAGAATGCGGCTTCCCCGGTGGATGGTGGCATTCTCGCGCGGTAGCAGCCCCATCACGGAGAGCGCGGTCACCGATTTGCCGCTGCCCGACTCGCCGACGAGCGCGACGGTACTACGCACCGGCACGTCGAAGCTCACACCCTTCACCGCCTGCAGGCGCGTGACTTCATCGATGCGAAACTCGACCGCGAGGTCGCGCACTTCGAGCAGGTTCATTTCAGCCTTGGATCGAGCGCGTCGCGCATCGCATCGGTAAAGAGGCTGAACGCCGTGACGAGGATCGCCATGGCGATGGTCGCCGCCGTGAGCTGCCACCACTTGCCCAGCAGCAGCTCGCTTCCCGCCTCCGCCAGCATGCTGCCCCAGGAGACGGTGTCGACGCCGACGCCGAAGCCGAGGAAGGTGAGGATCACCTCGGACTTGATGAAGAGCACCACACAGATCGAGAGCTGCACCAGCACGACGTGGCTCACGTTCGGCAGGATGTGCACGAACATGCGGCGCATGCTCGACGCGCCGATGGCGTCCGCGGCGAGCACGTATTCGCGCACGCGGTGCTTGAGATACTCGGCGCGTATCAGCCGGAAGATTCCGGTCCAGCCGGTAAGGCCGAGGATCAGGATCACCGTGAACGTGCCCTTCTGGTTCACCACCGCCGCGATGGCGAGCACGAGGAGCAGGTACGGGATGGAGGTAAAGACGCTGTAGAGCCAGTTGAAGAAGTCGTCGACCCAGCCACCGCGGAAGCCCGCGAGCGCGCCGAAGAGCGTGCCGAGGAAAGTGGCGAGCGCCGCGGCGCCCAGGCCGACGAGGAGCGAGGTTTCGGTTCCCTTCAGCATTTTCTTCAGCACATCGCGGCCCCATTTGTCGCCGCCGAAAGGCAATGTCGGCGAGCGTGCCTCTCCCGGCGATGCGCCCGACAGGCTTTTCGCGATCTCCGCGAGATCGGGCGCGAGCGGATCCGGGATGCCGTAATCCGCGGCCGGCTGCGCGCCCTCGGCGGCTTTCGCGAGCTGCGGGCTCTCCACCGCCTCCGGGCCGAGGAAGGTGGGCGGCGCGAAGCTCACGCCCGCCTCGTTGTTCCAGTCGCGCCCGAGCCAGCCAGCCGCGGCGGCGAGCACGATGGCGACGTAAACGAGCACGACGATGAGCGAGGCGAAGCCGAGCCGGTCGCGGCGGAAGCGCCGCCAGGCGAGCGCCCAGACGCCCTGCTCTCTCATTTGAGCACGACCCGCGGGTCGATCGCCTTATAGAGGAGATCGGCGAGCAGGTTGAACACCATCGTCGCCACCGCGACGTAGATGGTGACCGCCTTAATGATCGGGAAGTCGCTGCGCTCGACCGCCAGGATCACTTCGCGGCCGATGCCCGGAATGCCGAAGAAACGCTCGATGAGGAACGCGCCCGCGAGCAAGCCCGGCAGCTGCAGGAGCACGTTGGTGACGATCGGGAGAAAGTGCGGTAAAGCCGGATATCCGGCGCGAGCGACACCGCGATGCCGACGATGATGGCGAGCGCGCTATAGCGCAGCAGGTTGTCGGCGAACGTCACGCCCCAGCCCTGCACCGGGAACCAGCCGAGCTGATAGGCGAACACGTACTGGAAGACGAGGATGTACACGAGGATGCTGATCGATTGGCCCACCGTGCACGCCACCATCACGGCGCGATCGGTGAGCGAGCCGCGCAGATAGGCGACGAGCATCGCCGCGGCCATGCCGAGCAACGTGCTGATCATTAGCAGGGGCACCAGCACGGTGAGCGATGGGCCAAGGCGCGTGGCGAAGATTTCCGAGACGCGCTCGTTGGTCGACCAGCTCGCGCCGAAATTGCCGGAGAGCACCTGCTTCAGGAAGATCCAGAGCTGGACGGCGTACGGCTCATCGACGCCGAGCTGGCGCCGGATGTTGGCGATCGTTTCCGGATTGGAGATCTTGCCGGCGAGCAGATAGGCGGGATCGCCGCCGATCCAGTTGAACAGGAAGAACACCAGCAGGATCACGCCGGCGAGCGTCGGGACGAACTGCCAGAGGCGCCGCAGCGTGTAAGCGAGCAAGAGCTAGTACGCGGGCTTCGGTTCGAGGTCGAGGTACAGCCACTCGGCATGCAGCACCGGGTGCTTGGTGAAGCCGACCACCCAGGGCTGCTGCAGGGAGTTGCGCACGCGGCTGTCGGTGAGGAGCCAGGCGGTCTCGGTCTCCATCAGCCGCGTCATCTCGTGGTAAAGGCGGTCGCGCTCCGGGCCGGGATGGAGCTGCCGCGAGCGCTCATAGCGCTTGTTGAACTCCGGCGAGTCGTAGCAGGCGTTGTTGCTCTCGTGGATGTTCGCCCCGTAGAGGAGCTGCATGAAGTTGTCGCCGTCCGGGTAATCGGCGATCCAGGCCTGGTGTCCCATCATCACGCGGCACTGCTTCTGCGCCTTGAGATATTCGGGAAAGCGCTCCTTCTGGATCTCCATGTGGATGCCGATCGAATCGAGCGAGCGCTTGGTCAGCTCGTCGAACTGCCGGTCGCGCTCGGTCGGTGTCGAGGTGTAGCGGATGACGAGCGCCTCGCCGTTCGGCTGGCGGCGATAGCCGTCGGGACCCTTCTTGTAGCCGTAGCGGTCGAGGAGCGCGTTGGCCGCGCGCGGATCGTACGGAATCACGCTCGTGTACCGCGGGTCGTTGCCGGTCACGCCGGGCGGGATGGGGTACTGCGCGCGCACCGCCTGACCCTTGCGGATGATGCGAATCTGGTCGTCGACGTTGTAGGACATGGCGATTGCGCGCCGCAGTGCGATGCGCTCTCTTCCGAAACCGCCCACGGGATTCGGTGCATCGCCGACCTTGTCCTGCATGTTGAAGAAGAGGTAGATGACCTCCGGATCGACGGTGCGGTCGAGCTGGATGCCGCGGCGCACGAACTCGGGCTTCAGTCTGCCGTCGTCCGTCATGTAGGTCGGCGCCACTTCCCAGAGCTGGTACTCGATGTCGGTCTCGGCGCGCTGGAAGGCGAGCCAGCGGCTCTGCGTCTCTTCCATGATGCTCACTTCGACGCCGTCGATCGCCGGCAGGCGCTTGCCGTGCATGCGCTCGGCGATCTGCTTGAAGCGCGCGTTGTCGCCCGGATCGAAGTCCCAGGTCTTGCCGCGGTAGCTCGGGTTGCGCGCGAGCACGATTTTCGATGAGCGCACGTAGCGCTTGAGCAGGAACGGCCCGCTGCCGACCGGGTGCGACGGCGACTCCTCGCCGTAGGCTTCGATCACCTCGCGCGCCACGCCCGCGGTCAGCGGAAACGCGAGCACATAGTCGAAGTTGACGTCCGGTTGCTTCAACCGGACGACGAGCGTGTAGGGGTCGGGCGTCTGCAGCCCGGCGACCGGCGCGTCGTAGTCGAACTTCGCGCCCGCCTTTGCGCGCGCGGCGAGCTCGTCGAGCCCGATGATCTTGCCGGTGAAGAGAAACGCGTATGGCGAGCGGTTCTTCGGATCGTAGAAGCGCCGGATCGAGTACGCGAAGTCCTGCGCCGTGAGCTCGCGCTTGCGCCCTTTGAACGCGGGGTCGTCGGCGAAGGAGATGCCCTTGCGGATGCGGAAAGTGTAGGTGCGCCCGTCAGCCGAGACCTCCGGCAGCGCCGCGGCGGCGTTGGGCACGAGCTTCGCCGGCCGCGCGAGGTAATCGTACGTGAGGAGCGTGTCGTAGATCGCCTCGATGATCATGCCCGAGTAGTAGTCGTGCACCCGCGCGGGATCGAAGCCGGTCTCGGCGGCTTGGAAGGTGACCCGCAGGATTTTCGATTCGGGCTGCGCTAGCGCCGCTTGCGCCGCCATGAGTGCGACGAGCGCGAGCAAGCGAGCGGCGAGGCGCATGGGGCCGAAAGTATAATCGGTTGATGGCGCTGCTCGCCGGCAAGCACGTCCTCGTCACCGGGCTCCTCTCCAACCGCTCGATCGCCTACGGCATCGCGAAAGTCGCCCGGCGCGAAGGCGCGGAGATCGCGCTGACCTACCAGAACGAACGCTTTCGCGAGCGGGCCGAGGAGATGGCGCGCGAGCTCGGCGCCAAAGTGGCGCTGCCCTGCGAGGTGACGGAGGACCGCGAGGTCGCCGCGCTCTTCGAGCGCTTAAGGGAGCACTGGCAAGGACTCGACGGCCTGGTGCACGCGCTCGCCTTCGCCCCGCGCGAGGCGATCGCCGGCGATTTCCTCGAGGGCATCAGCCGCGAGGCGTTCCGCCAGGCGCACGACATCTCGGCGTACAGCTTCCCTGCGCTCGCCAGGGCGGCGCTGCCAATGATGAAGGGCCGGAACGCATCGCTACTGACGCTGACCTATCTTGGCGCCATGCGCGTCGTGCCGAACTACAACACCATGGGCCTCGCCAAGGCGAGCCTCGAGGCGGCGGTGCGCTACATGGCGGCGAGCCTCGGGCCGCAAGGCATCCGCGTGAACGGCATTTCCGCCGGGCCGATAAAGACGCTTGCCGCCGCCGGCATCGGCGGCTTCGGCAAGATCCTTAAATTCGTCGAAGAGCACGCGCCGCTACGGCGCAACGTGACGACGGAGGACGTCGGCAACGCCGCCGCGTTCCTGCTCTCCGACATGGCCGCCGCCATCACCGGCGAGATCCTGTACGTCGATGCCGGCTTCAGCCACGTCGTGGCGGGAATCGCTAAGGAATCGGGGACAGGTCCGTAATTATTCCGCAAGCGACGGACGCGAGGCCCTAGTCAACCTGACAGAAGAATTACGGACCCGTCCCCGAATTATTTCTTCTCGAGGTTCGCGCCGTTGATGGTGACGTCGGCGCGGCCCTTTAAGCTCGCGAGATAAGCCTCGAACTCGGCGCCGCCGATGGTGGCGGCGACGCGCGCTTCGCGTTGCTTGTCCTCTGGCGCAGGCTTCCCCTCGATCACCTTGGAGACGCGCAGCAGGAGGTAACCCGAGTCGCGGATGGGCATGCCGATGTAGGCCGGCAGCTTGGAGACGTCCGCGGCGACGACCTTGCGCAGCACCTCGGCCGGCAGCCCCTGCGCGTCGCGGCGCGACACGAGCTTCGGCGCGCTCCAGGCGAGGGCCGCGTTCTCGCCCTTCTGCACCTGCGCAAGCTTGGCGGTGCCTTCCTGCTCGGCGAGCTTGAACGCCTCCTGCCGGCGCAGGATCTCGGCGATCTCGTCCTTCACTTCCTCGAACTTGCGCTGCGCCTCGGGCTCGTGCGCGGTGACGCGCGCGGCGACGAGCGTGTTCGGCGCCACCTCGATCGCATCGGTGTTGCGCTTGTTGACGATCGCATCCTGCGAAAAGAGCGCCGCGAGGAGCTTCGGATTGTCGAGCGCGCCAAGCTCCTGGTGCGCCGAGCGCGTGATCCAGCCGGTCGTCTGGATCTGCAGCTTGTAGCGCTCGGCGACGGGCTTCAGGCTCTCGGACTGCTCGTAGACCGTGTTGCCGAACTGCTCGGCGGCCTCGGCGTACTTCTTCTGCCCTTTCTGCTTCGCGAGGTCGAGGGCGAGCTCTTTCTTCACCTCTTCGAACGGACGCTGCTTTCCTTCCTGCACGCCGGCGAGCTTCACCACATGAAAGCCGAACTCGCTCTGCGCGATGCCGAGCTCCCCCGGCTTCATCGCGAACACCGCGTCCTCGAAGGGCTTCACCATCATGCCGCGCGCGAACCAGCCAAGATCGCCGCCCTTCTCCGCGGAGCCCGGGTCCTGCGACTGTTTCTTGGCCAGCGCGGCGAAGGCGCCCGGATTCTTCTTCAGCTCCGCGAGGATTTTCTCCGCCTCCTCCTTCGTCTTCACGAGGATGTGGCTTGCGCGGCGCTGCTCCTCGACGCGGAACTGCGAGACGCGCGCCTCGTACGCCTGCTTAATTTCATCGTCCGACACCGGCTCCTGCTTCGCCAGGTTCTCCGCCGAGAGCACCACGTATTCGGCGCGCACGCGCTCGGGCGTGCGGAGATCAGCCTGGTGGGAGTCGTAGTACTGCTTCACCTGCGCCGCCTCGATCTTCACCTGCGCCATGAACTGCTTCGCGGGAATCTGCGCCTGCGACACTTCGCGCTGCTCGGCCTCGATCGCCGCGAGCCGCGCGACCAGCGCGTGCGGCACGATGGCGCTCTCGGCGACCGCGCCGGGGATCTGCTGCAGCGACAGGCTCTGGCGAATCCGCTCGGCGAACTGGCGCGCGGTGAGCGGCGGATTCTGGGAGCGGGCGATGTTGTCGAACTGCTGCTCGGAGAACTTGCCGCCGGCCTGGAACTCGGGAATGGAAAGGATCGCCTCGCTCAGGCGCTTGTCGTCGACCCAGAGGCTGCGCTTCGCGGTCTCGGTGGCGACCACGCGCTCGTTCACCATCTGGTCGAGCACCGCGCGGCGCGTCTCGGGATTGTCGAACGCGGCGGGATCCATCTGGCCCCCGAACATGCGCCGCAGGCTCTCCTGCTGCAGGCGCACCTGCTCGTCGAACTCGCGCCGCGAGATGTCGGAGCCGTTGACGCTCGCCACCGTGTCGCGGCCGCCGGCGAAGCGCGTGTAGGACTCGATTCCCCAGGTCGCGAAGGTGATCGCGATCAGCCCGAGGACGATCTGCATTACGCGCCTGTACTTCTGGACCAGATCAAACATGAAGGGGACGCGATTCTACCAGCCGGTGAACGCGCCTCAGCGCGCGAGGAACGCGTAGGCCGCCGGCATTTCGACGCCGAGCGCGCCCAGCGCTTCGATGATCCGGCGCGCCGGCTCGGCGCTCGGGCCGAGATTGCAGTGGTCCGAGATGCCGAGAACCGTGCGCGCGGTGCGCGGCGCGCGCAGGTCGTAATTCCACACGCCCGGCTGCTCGCGATCGCCCGCCGTGACCTCGCGGCCCTGCGCATTCTCGATCCTTGCTAGCGTCCAGGCGGCGTAAGGCGTGACCTGCGCCGGGCCGTGCTGCCCGGTGAGCTTGCGATAGCCACCGGCGGACCACATGCCCTTGTCGGTGAACCAGCACGCGGGCACGGTCGATTCGCCGGTGAGCGTCGTGCGGGCCGGCTGGGAGTTGATCTGCTGCAGAAAGCTGACCGCGAGATCGGCCGGCAGTAGCGCCGCCGTCGGCGAAGCAGCCGCGCTCTGCACGCCGCCGCGGCGGTGGGCACAGCCGCTCATGGCGAGCGCGAGCACGAGGACGACCCACCAGCCACTATTTTGCGCTGACCGACGCCCCCAGCATGTCATCGGATATTTTTTGCCCCTCGGGTATCGCCGAAACGAGATTACCCGAAATCCGCCGCACCACAGCTTGAGCGAGCCGGGCTGCGATACCTCGGCTACCAGGAATCCCCAGTTGCGGTCGATCGATTTCACCTTGCCCGAGAGCGGCGGGGGCGCCGCCTGCACCTTGGGCGCGGGCGCCGCCGGCTTCGCGGCGAGCGCGACCTTAGTCGCCGGCTCTACCTTCGGCGCCGGCTGGACGACGACAATCGGCGAGGGCTGCGGCTTTGGCGCCGGGTGCGGCTTGGCGACCACAGACCGCGGCCGCTCTTTCTTTTCCACCGCCTGCGGTTTCTCCACCGGCGGGACCTGAGCAGGCGCGCTGGCCGCGACCGGTGCCGGCGTCGGCGCTTCGCTGCGCCGATAGAGGAGCGCCGCTACGCCGGCAACGACCATGACGACCGCCGCGACTGCCGCGCTGGCGACCGCGAGTTTCCGGCGCCGCGTGCCGCGCGCGGGAATGCGCACCGTCGACTCCTGCGACAGGATGCGTATCGTGGTGTCGGCGTCCGCAATCGCAGCGTCCTGCGGCAGCGGCTTGCCCTCGAAGGCAAGGCGTACCCACTCGCCGAACTGCCGCGCCGACTGCAGCCGGTCGTCCGGCTTCTTGGCGAGCGCGCGCTTGATGATCGTGTCCCAAGCGTGCGACAGCGTCGGATTGAGGGCCGAGGGCTCGATCGGATCCTGGCGCAGCACCTTCTGCATGATCGTCGTCGGCGAGCCGGTGAACGGCCGATCGCCGGTGAGTAGCTGGTAGAGCACCACGCCGGCCGAAAAGATGTCGCTCCGCGCGTCCACCGGCACGCCGAGGAACTGCTCCGGCGACATATAAGCAGGCGTGCCGAGCACCGCGCCCGTTTCGGTGAGGTTGGAGGACTCGACGCGCGCCAATCCGAAATCCACCACCTTGAGCGTGCCGTCGCGCAGCACGAACATGTTGGAGGGCTTGAGGTCGCGATGCACCACCCCGTTCTCGTGCGCGTAGCCGAGCGCCGCCAGGAGCTGCTCCATGATGCGCACCACCGTCCCAAGCGCAATGCGCGCGCCGCCGTCAAGGCTGCGCGAGAGCTCCTCGCCCTCCATGAGATCCATGACGATGTATGGCGCGCCCTCGTGCTCGCCGTAATCGAAGATGGTGACGATGTTCGGATGCGAAAGCTTGCCGGCCGAATGCGCTTCGCGCTTGAGCCGCGCGCGCACCTCGGGAAGCTGCTCGGCCGGAAAAACTTCGGTGCGCAACATCTTCAGCGCCACGCGCCGCTCGATCACCGTGTCGAAGGCCTCGTAGACGACGCCCATCGCGCCGCGGCCGATCTGGCGGCGCAGTTCATACTTGCCGATATTGCCGAGCGCGCTCATCCCCCAAGCCGATCTTAGCTTGAAACTTCTCATCGCTCTCGGAGCCATCGTCCTCGCCGCCTGCGCCCGACCGCTCGCGCCCGGCGAGCATCCGTTGGTCGGCCGGATCTGGTATGTGCGTGCCGAACGCTTCGTCTCCGCCGAGGAACTGTTCTCCCGTGCGGCGCGTGCGCGGCACGTCATCCTCGGCGAGACGCACGACAATCCCGAGCACCATCGCCTGCAGCGCGTCGTGCTGGACGCGCTTGCGACACGCGGCGACAAGCGGCTGCTCGCCATGGAGCAGTTTGATAGCGGGTACCAGGCGGCGATCGACGCCGCGCGCGCGGCAGGCGCAAACGCCGAGCGGATAGCCGACGCCGGCCATTTCGACCGGCAGGGCTGGAACTGGCCGTTCTACCGGCCGCTCGTACAGTTCGCGCTCGAGCACGGCTGGCCGCTCGTCGCCGCGAATCTCTCGCGCGACGCAGCGCGCGCGGTCGTCGCGGATCCCGCGCGCTCGGATCTGCCGCCCGCGCCGCCCAGCGTTACGCGCGCGCTGGAGCGCGACATCATCGACGGCCACTGCGGGGTCGCGCCCGACGCGCAGCGCCTTGCCGGCATGGTCGAAGCGCAGCGCGCCCGCGATGCGCGCATGGCGTCCGTGCTGCGCTTGCCGAGCGTGCTCATCGCCGGCGCCGGCCACGCGCGCCGCGATCGCGGCGTGCCGCTCTACCTTGGCGATGCCGACATGCTGAGCATCGCCTTTATCGAGGCGGAGCCGGGAAAGGCACCGCAGGAATATACCGAGCCCGCGAGCTTCGATTACGTCTGGTTTACGCTGCCCGCTGCGCGAGCGGATCCGTGCGCAGGTCAGCCGCGTCCAAGCAGATCTTCCAGCATCTTCGGCTCGATCGGCTTGACATAGAACGCGTCGCAGCCCGCCTTCAGCATCCGCGGCCTATGCTCGTTTCCAAGCCCCGTGATGGCGATGATCAGCGTTTGTTCGCATCCCGGGATACGACGCAATTGCGCAGCGACCTCGCTGCCTTCCAGGTCGGGCAGCCCAATGTCCAGAAGCACGAACTCCGGCCGCAGTTTCCTCGCCATATCGAGCGCCGAGCGTCCGTCCGTCGCATAGGCGGCGTCATGCCCCATATCGAGCAGCAAAAAGAAAAGCGTCTGCGCGGTATCGATGTCATCGTCGATTACCAAGACGCGCCTGCCAGGATTGGGCTGCGGCTTCTCTTGCGGCTGCATGTGCCGATGTTGTTCACAACGGCAGCAGGCATGCAAGGCAGTATCTGTGGGCGCTCGGCATTTTCGGAACCGGGTGCCCGTCTGTAGTGAGCTATCTACAGAACTCCTGCGGGAGCTACTACAAGACCGCCGGCGGCCGATAATGAGCGCGATGCATCAGCACTACCGCTACGGCTTCGTATTCGTATCGGTTGCAGTCGCGATCCTCGCGTCTTACACGGCATATGGGCATGTCTCCAGTCGAATACTCTTCGTCACAGCAGTCTTTCGACAGTGATCGGTAGATCGCGAATCCTCTTGCCGGTCGCGTGATAGACAGCATTCGCGATCGCCGGCGCGACCGACACGGCAGTCAGCTCACCAAGGCCTTTTGAACCGAGCGGGCTTCCTTCTTCATCGAATTCACCGACGAAGAGGACGTCGAGTTCTGGAATGTCGGCATTGGCCGGCACGAGATACCCTGAGAGATTGCGGTTCAAGTATCGGCCGAGCGTAGGGTCGGTTTCCGACTGCTCAAGAAGGGCTTGTCCAACGCCCCAGATGATGCCGCCGATAGCCTGGCTGCGAGCCGTCAGGGGATTGATGATGCGACCGGCGTCGTACGCGCCGACAAAGCGACTCAGCCGAACGAGACCAAGATCTGGGTCGACGCGCACCTCGGCAAATACTGCCGAGAAGCTGAAGACCGCCTTTGGCCCCTTGGCCTCCTCGATAGGATCGTAGTCAGTCTCGGCCACCAGCGTCATAAGTCCGTTGCGAGCCAGCAGTTCTGAATACGTGATACCCACATCGCCCTTCGGGAGGAGCAGCCTGCCGTCGCTGACACGCACGTCGTCGCGCGTCGCTCCGGCGAACGGGGCATCGCGGCCCTTCAGTGCAAGCTCGATTGCCTTATCGCGCGCGGCCTTCGCCGCCAACAGCACCGAGGCACCGGCATTGGACATCGTGGCCGACCCTATGGCGGGGTGCGATGCGGGCAGTCGCGTATCGCCGAGTCGAACCGTTACCTGGCGCGGCGCGAGACCCAGCGTTTCCGCTGCTACCTGCTGCATGACCGTGTACGTGCCGGTGCCGAGGTCGTGCATGCCCGCCTCGACCAGCGCCGAATTGTCTGCGTGCAAGGTCACCCGCGCCCTTGCCGGCCAGCGCCAGTGCGTGTAGATCGCGGCCGCCATCCCTTGGCCGATCAGGTAGCGGCCGTCGCGCATGGAGCGCGGCTTCGGCGTGCGCCTGTCCCAGCCGAAGCGCGCCGCACCCTCAGTAAGGCACTTGCGCATCGCCCGCGTGGAAAACGGTCGGCCGCTGTGCGGATCGATTTCGGTGTCGTTGCGCAAGCGCAGCGCGACCGGATCGACTCCAGTCGCGTAGGCGAGCTCGTCCATCGCACTCTCGAGCGCGAAATGTCCGAGCGCCTCGTGAGGCGAGCGCATCGCAGTCGGTGTGTTGCGGTTTACATGGA
>VBCM01000209.1 GCA_005883675.1 Betaproteobacteria bacterium | reverse complement strand
CGACTGCGCGTGCCACCAGAGCGACGTGCCGTTTCGCAGGCGCCGCCACTTGCGCAGCGCATCGCCCTCCCCCGGCGGCTCGAGCTTGATCACCTCGAGCCGAGCTCAAGCACTCGGACACCGGTAAGCGGACCTGTCACGAAAATTACGTACTTGGTACGAAATCTATTTGCGCTTGAGCAGGCGCAGCGGGTTGTATTCGAGCAC
>VBCM01000208.1:1731-8277 GCA_005883675.1 Betaproteobacteria bacterium | reverse complement strand
CGCTTCGCGTCGAAGCTCTTGCGCGCGCGCTCGAAGGCCTCCTGCATGCTCTTCATCGCCTCGTCCATGCCGCGCATCATCTGCTGCCAGGCATCGGCCGACGCCCCTTGCAGGCGGCGCAGCTCGGCCATCGCCGCGTCGCGGCGCGCGCGGTACTGCTCGAGCTGCTTTTCGTATTGCGCGCGCATCGCGGCGCTCGCCGCGCGCGCTTTCGATTCCCAGTCTTTGGCCTGCGCGTTCCACTGGTCGATCTGGGATTTGAGCTTCTGGATGTACTCGTCGCGGCTCGGCATGGCGTCCTCCACGAAAGACATGGCATTCTAGCCTCCATGCCCGATACGCTCGCGCCGCGCGGCAAGTTCGGGGTGCTCGCACCGTCCACCAACACGTCGGTGCAGCCGGAGTTCGATGCGATGCGCCCATGGGGCGTCACGCACCATCACTCGCGGCTGGTGATTCCGGACTCCAGGGTGACGGACGACGCGAGCTTCCTCGCCATGATGGACAACATCCGCGGCGCGCTCTTTCCGGCGCTCGAGTCGGTGCTCACCTGCGATCCGGACTACGTCATCCTCGGCATGTCGTCGGAGACGTTCTGGGACGGCATCGAGGGCTCGCGCAAGCTCGCGCGCAAGCTGAAAGCCGTGGCGAAGCGCGGCGTCGCCATGGGCTCGGACGCCTGGGTCACGCCGTACATGCCGGCGGGCGACCGGCAGGTGGTGCGCTTCTTCAGTGAGTGTGGATACACGGTCGTCAATCTGCTCGGCCTCAAGTGCAAGAGCCCTACGGCCATCGCGCGCGTCACGCCGGGGGAGCTGCGCGATGCCATCCAGCGGGTGAACCGCGGGCGCGTCGACGCGATCGTACAGGTGGGCACCAATCTTGCCTGCGCGCAGGTCGCGGCGACGGCGGAGTTCTGGCTGGATAAGCCGGTGCTCGCGATCAATACCGCCACCTACTGGTACGCGCTGCGCGACTACGGCATCAGGGATCGGATTCCCGGTTGGGGCTCGTTGCTGGCCGAGCATTAGCGCTCGGCTTTGGCTCGGGCAATTGCTCGATGATCACGTCGAGCGCGCGCAGGAAGAGCTCGTCCGGAATGAGCTCGTGCCCGGTCAGGTAGTGGTGCAGGAGGCGCTGGCTGATTTGCAGGCGTTCGGCAAGCGCCGGCACGCC
Source organism: Betaproteobacteria bacterium (assembly GCA_005883675.1). Lineage (GTDB taxonomy): Bacteria > Pseudomonadota > Gammaproteobacteria > Burkholderiales > SG8-39 > SCGC-AG-212-J23. Next base: position 7,101 of record VBCM01000208.1, on the reverse strand, counting down.
GACCTGCGCGGCGGCGTGTGCGAGCACCTTGCGCGAAGTGTCGTGCGAAGCCATGGTCGCCTGCGAATGATATCCCCAACGCCAGGATTGAGATAACGCGCCGGGCGGATGCATAATCCGCCGCTTTGGTCACCGCCTACCGAGTATGGCGCCCAAAGACCCGATCCACCTACCGCTTCGCTGGGAGTTCGTCCCCGAGCAGCACGCGCGAACCGGGATCGTCAGTTGGAAGTGGCGCGCCTACACCCAGGCCGGCAAGCTGGAAATGGAATCGAAGCGCGCGTTCGACACGCTTACGGAGTGCATGAACGACGCCAAGGAAAACGGCTACGAAAAGCGCTAGCGATGATTGATCCCCTGCTCTATCAGCGCATGATCGAGCAGGCGCGCGACTACGCGCTGTTCATCATCGACCCCAGCGGCCGCATCATGAGCTGGAACCTCGGCGCCGAGCGCCTGAAGGGCTACGCGCCCGAGGAGATCATCGGCCGGCATTTCTCGATCTTCTACACGCGCGAGGCGCTCGAAGGTGGCTGGCCGGCGCACGAGCTGCAGGTCGCCACGGTGGAGGGTCGCTTCGAGGACGAGGGCTGGCGCGTGCGCAAGGACGGCTCGCGCTTCTGGGCCAACGTCGTCATCAGCGCGTTGCGCGACGACGACGGCAAGCTCCTGGGATTCTCCAAGATCGTGCGCGACCTGACCGACCGGCGCCTGTACGAAGATGCGCTGCGCCAGAGCGAGCAGCGTTTCAGGCTGATGGTCGACGCGGTGCAGGACTACGCCATCTTCATGCTCGACCCGGAAGGCATGGTGGCGAGCTGGAACCCCGGCGCCGAGCGCATCAAGGGCTATCGCCGCGACGAGATGGTGGGCCGGCACTTCTCGCATTTCTTCACCGAGGAGGACATCGCTCGCGGCAAGCCGTGGGAAGAGCTCGCCACCGCGCGGCGCACGGGCCGCGCCGAGGACGAAGGCTGGCGGGTCAAGAAAAACGGCGAGCGCTTCTGGGCGCGCGTCGTGCTCACCGCGGTGCACGACGACGAAGGCCACTTGCGCGGGTTTGCCAAGGTGACGCAGGACCTGACCGAGCGGCGGCATGCGCAGGACCTCGAGAAGGCGGCGAACAACGTGAACGAGTTCATCGCCATGCTGGCGCACGAGCTGAGGAACCCGCTCGCGCCGATCAAGATGGCGGTCGAGGTCATGGCCAAGGCGCCGAACGACGCCCAGACCTGCGAAGCCATGCGGCAGACCATCGACCGGCAGAGCGCGCAGCTCGCGCGCATCGTCGACGACATGATCGACATCGCGCGCATCACGCGAGGCAGCCTCGTGATCGAGCACGCGCCCGTCGAGCTCGGCGAAATCGTGCGTCGCGCGGTCGAGACCGCGGCGCCCGCCCTTGCCGCGGCGCGCCACACGCTCGAGGTCGCGGCGCCGGCCGAAGGAGTCGTGGTGCACGGCGACCGGGACCGGCTCGCGCAGCTCGTCGCCAATCTGCTCAACAACGCCGCGCGCTATACGCCGGCTGGCGGCCGCATCTGGGTGCGGGCGAGCCGCGAAGGCGGCCATGCGCTGCTCAGCGTCCGCGACACCGGGCGCGGCATCGAGCCGCAGATCATCGAGCGCATCTTCGACATGTTCGTGCAGGGCCGCACGGCACTCGAGCGCGTCGGCGGCGGCCTCGGCATCGGCCTCGCGCTCGCCAGGCGCATCGCCGAGCTGCACGGCGGCACGCTCGAAGCGCACAGCGAAGGCGCGAACCGCGGCGCCGAATTCGTGCTGCGCGTGCCGCTATCGCAGGCGCCGGCGCTGCGCGAAGCGCCGCGCGCCGAGCTGAAAAGCGCTGTGCCGCGCCGCGTGCTGGTCGTGGACGACAACCTCGACGCGGCGACGACGCTGCAGATGCTGCTGCGCTCGCTCGGCCACGAGACGCGCGTGGCGCACGACGGCATGGGCGCGCTCGACATCGCCCGCCAGTTCCGCCCCGAGGTGATCCTGCTCGACATCGGCATGCCCGGGCTCGACGGCTACGAGGTGGCGCGGCGCCTGCGCGCCATGAACGACGGGCAGACGTTTCGCATCGTTGCCATCACCGGCTGGGGCCAGGAGACCGACCGCAGGCGCTCGCAGGAGGCGGGCTTCGACCTGCACCTCGTGAAGCCCGTGGATCCCGGCGTGCTCGCGAGCGTGCTCGAGCAGCGCAACGGCGCGACGCTGCACTGAGAACACTGAATTCCTAACGCACCGGGGAGTCGGAGCGGCGCTCGTAGCCCGAGCGGCGTTCGATGATGTGTTCGTCGCGCATGCGCGACACGATGACACCCAGCAGCAGGAAGCCAAGACCGGAGGCGAACACCAGCCACTCGTCGGCAAGATTGTGGCGCAGCAGGCCCTCGAACATGTTGAAAAGACCCCAGCCGACGAGGAAGTAGCCGACGAAAGTGCGGCTCGAGGGCAGCGGCCCCGGCCCGCGCACCGCCCACCAGAGGAGCACCACCCCCGCCATGGTGAGCACCCAGACCGCCATGTAGACAAGCGTCGCGATCGGATGTAGCAGGATTCCTTCGAAGAACGCGCCGAGGCCGAATCCCATGAGCAGCGCCGCCTGCCGCGCACGCGTGGTCCGCATATCGCAGTACGACCGGAAGAGCGCGCTTTGCGTTCAATCGGCGGCGCGCGCTTTGCTTCATTTCACGCCACCCGCATGCGGCTAAGGCCCGACCCCACCATCACCCGGGAGGCGCTGGAGGATGGCAAGCGCGCGCTCGTCAAGGACGCCGCCTGGGCGAGCATGGTTGGCGCGCTCTACGGTGGCGTGATCCTCGTCGGCTTCGCGCTCGAGCTCGGCGCGACGCCCTGGCACATCGGCCTGCTCGCGGCAATTCCGTTCCTCGCCCAGCTCGCCCAGCTGCCGGCGATCGCGCTGATCGAGCGGCTGCGCGAGCGGCGCAAGATCGCCGTCACCGCGGTGAGCGTCTCGCGCTTCATGATCGCGGCGCTCGCGCTCGTGGCCCTGATACCAGACCGGCAGGCCGCGCTCTATGCGCTGCTCGGCACGCAGGTGCTGATCACGCTCTTCGGCTCGATCGGCGGCTGCTCGCTGAATTCCTGGCTGCATCAGCTCCTTGCGCGAGAGGGGCTCGGGGCGCTCTTTTCTCGGCGGCTCTTCTGGTCCACGGTGCTCGCCTCGGCAGGCGCGCTCACGACGGGCTATCTCGTGCAGCATTGGCCAGGCGCCGAGCGGCTGCACGCCTATGCGCTGGCGTTCCTCGCCGCCGGGCTGGTGGGCTTCTTGAGCACCTACTACCTCGCCTCGGTTCCAGAGCCGGTCATGGCGCGCACCGGGCCGCCGACGCCGCTCGCGGCGATGCTCGGCGCGCCGTTTCGCGATGCGAGCTTCCGCCGGGTGATCATGTTCATGGCGTCCTGGAACTTCGCTTCCAACCTCGCCGGCCCTTTCGTCACGGTGTATCTGCTGCAGCAGCTCGCCTACGGCATGGGCACGGTGACCACCCTATGGATCGCGAGCCAGATCGCCAATGCGCTTACTATGTATCTCTGGGGGCGGATCTCCGACCGGCTGTCCAACAAGGCGATCCTCGCCGTAGCGCTGCCGGCGTACTTCGGCAGCCTGATCGCGCTGCCCTTCACTGTGATTCCTCATCCACACGCCCTGACGCTGCCGCTCCTCTACCTCATTCATGTCGTGATGGGCACGGCGGCCGGCGGCATCGCGCTTGCGACCGGCAACCTCGGCCTCAAGCTCGCGCCGCAGGGCCAGGGTACCTCTTACCTCGCTGCTGTGGGCTTGGCCGGCGCCACCGCCGGCGGGCTCGCGGCGATCGCCGGCGGCGCGCTGGCCGACTGGTTCGCGACGCGCGAGCTCTCCGTCTTCGTCCACTTCACCTCGGCTTCCGCGGCGCACGAGCTCGTCGTCATGAGCTTCCGCCACTGGGAGTTCCTCTTCGCCCTGTCGTTCCTCTGCGGCGGCTACGTGCTGCACGCGCTTTCGCGCATCAGCGAAGGCGAGGAGCATAGCGAGCGGGTGGTGGTCCAGGAGTTCGTCGCCGAGGCCTCGCGCTCCCTCGCGCAGCTCTCGCCGATCGACGGCCTTAAGGACGTGCTGCTGATTCCGCTCGGGCGGCTGCGCGACCGGCGGCTACGGCCAAGATAAGAAATCGGGGTCAGAGCCCTATTTCCTGTTGCTGACGGAAATAGGGCTCTGACCCCGATTTCATAGTTACGACCCTGGCCCCGAATTCCTAGCGTCTTCCTCTGGGCAGAGGATCTCCGCTCAACGAATACGCCGGCGGCGCGTAGAAGTTGAGCGTGCGAAGCGGCGCTCTGCCGGTGTTCTTGATCTCGTGTCGCTCTCCCTTGGCGATGAAGATCAACGTGCCGGGGACGAGCTTGTAGCGCCTGCGCTTGACCAGCGCGTCACCGCGGCCGGCGACAACATAGAGCCATTGGTCCGCGCCGCGATGGCGATTGCGCGGATCGCCTTCCGCTTTTCCCGGAGCAATCACCATCTGCGCTGCCTGTGCGCGCGCATTGCCGCGGATCACGCGAAAAGATTTTTTGAAGTCGAGCTGAACGCGCTTCATTTTCCGGTAAAGCATGCAACGAGCGCCGCTGCCCCGACATCACGCTCGCTCGCGCGCGCTACGAAATCGGAGACAGGTACGTAATTATTCTGCCACCGAGGTACGCGCAAGCTGACAAGATAATTGCATCTCGTATTGCGCCGCCGGCAGCGTCTGCGCTTCGAGCGCCGCGACGCAACGGCGCAGGAGCTCCGGCCTGCCGCAGGTGGGAACGACTACGGACACTGCCGCGCTCATGCCCGCAACGCGGCAAGTTCCATTCCGCCGCAGCGGGCTTGCGGGGCGGGGCCGTAATCATTCTCCTGTCAATGAAACCGCGGTTCGCTGCCGCGGCCGGGGAACGGCGATTGCATGCGTCGTCGTACGCCTTTTACGGAGAGGAATGACATGGAACGGATCGAGAAGAGCATCGAAGTACGCTGCCCGGTTCACACGGTGTACAACCAGTGGACCCAGTTCGAGGAGTTCCCGCGCTTCATGGCCGGGGTCAAGGAAGTGAAGCAGCTCGACGACACGCACGTGCATTGGCACGCCGAGATCTGGGGCAAGGACAAGGAGTGGGATGCCGAGATCGTCGAGCAGGTGCCCGACCAGCGCATCGCCTGGAGAAGCACCACGGCCGATACGCCGAACGCCGGAAGCGTGCGCTTCGAGCCGCTCGGCCCCGACCGCACGCGCGTCAACCTCACCATGGAGTACGACCCGAAGGGCGTGGTCGAGAATGTCGGCGACGCAGTGGGCGTGTTCTCGCGGCGCGTGCAGA
>VBCM01000208.1:0-1695 GCA_005883675.1 Betaproteobacteria bacterium | reverse complement strand
TAGCTAGCCGCCCGCCTCGGCCGCGCCGTCGAGGCAGCCTTTCAGGTACTCGCGCCGCTCGTCGCCGGCGAGCCGGCGGCCGTCGGCGCGACGCGCGCAGTTCTTGTGCTGGTCGCGCTCGGAAGTCGCCTTTACCGCGGCCTCGCCTTTCTCGCACTGGGTCATGAACCCGCGCCGCTCGGCGCCTTCGAGGCCGCGTGCGCGCTCATTACATTCCTCGTGCAGCCGCTGCCGCGCGGTCAGCTTGTGCGTGTTGCCGTTGCCGTTCAGGCAGCCGGTCATGAAATGGTTGCGCTCCGCGCCCTCGAGCTGCTTTTCCTTCGCCTCGGTGTTGCACGCCTTCATGCGCTGCTGCGCAGGCGTGAGCTCGCGCGCCGCCGCGCCGGCGGCGGTGAGCATGAGCGCAGTAGCGACGATGGCGGCGTTGGCGAGCAGTCGGCCTCCGCAAGTCTCGGATAGCAAAGGGTTCAGCAAAAACGGGACCCACGCAGTAGCGCTTGCTATTGCTTATCGTCGCCGGCGGCGCGCACAATCCCGCACCCTTGGGGGAGGGACGAAGTTGCCCGATGTTTACCTAAGAACGCTACAGCGCGCGTCGCAGATCGTCGGCGGCGAGCAGGCGCTTGCGCTACATCTAAAGGTCACGCCGAGCCATCTCGCGCTCTGGCTGAAGGGCCTGGAAGAGCCGACCACCGAAGCTTTCCTGCGGGCGGTGGACCTTGTTTCCGAGCACGAGCTCGCACAGTTGCCGCAGCCGCAGCCGCGGCCGATACCGGAACCGGACTAGGCGGCGAGGCGGACGTCGAAGCGCCGGCGTTGCGGATGCCCTGTGCTGCGAACCGGCGCCTCGTTCACCGCGCGCAGCCGCATCACGAAGAGCTCCACGCACGCCGGCTCGGGACGCTCGAAGCCGGCGATCCAGCGATAAACGAGCCGCGGATCCACTTCCAGCAGATTGGCGACGCCGAGCACGGTCCCGACGGTCTGCGAGGCACGGATGAGGAGCTGGGAGAACTCGTACATGGCGTGCACAAAATGTAATCGCCGGCCCGCGCGCGCGCCATGCGGGTACGTGCAAAACTTCCTAAGACTGCGCAATTATTTGTCCTAATAAGACTTGGGCAGGCCGAGCACGCGCTCGGCGACGTAGCAGAGGATGAGCTGCGGCGTGATCGGCGCGATGCGACCGAGGAGCGCCTCGCGCAGGTAACGCTCGACGTGGTACTCGGCGGCGTAGCCATAGCCGCCATGGGTCATCACCGCCTGCTGGCAGGCGTCGAAGCAGGCCTCGCCTGCCAAATATTTCGCACTATTCGCCTCCGCGCCGCAGCCCTTGCCCGCGTCGTAAAGCCACGCTGCCTTGTAGACCATGAGGCCGGCGGCCTCGAGCGCCATCCAGTTCGCCGCGAGCGGATGCTGGATCGCCTGGTTCTGGCCGATCGGCCGATCGAACACGATCCGTTCCTTCGCGTACTTCGCGGCCCGTTTCACCGCGCAGTGCCCCAGCCCGACGAGCTCCGCCGCGATGAGGATGCGCTCCGGGTTCATGCCGTGCAGGATGTACTCGAAGCCCTTGCCCTCCTCGCCGATGCGGTCGTGCTCCGGCACCGGCAGCGCGTCGAAGAACACCTGGTTCGAATCGACCGCGTGCCGGCCCATCTTGTCGATCTCGCGCACCTCGACATGGCGCCGATC
>VBCM01000207.1:6028-8599 GCA_005883675.1 Betaproteobacteria bacterium | reverse complement strand
CACTCGCGCGTGCGGCCGCGCCAGCCGAGCCATTCGGTGAGCACCGGGCGCAGGCCGATCGGCGCGTGCACCGCGACCGCGAGCACGAACAGCGTATAGAAAGCGAGCCAGCCCAGGCTGCCGCGCGTGCGCGCGAAAATGTCTGCTGCCGTGAGTCCGCCGCGCACGGCATAGACGATCGTGACCAGATGGACGGTGACGCACAGCGCCAACACCGCCGCGCTCGCGCGCTGCACGATCCACAGCACCGTATCGGTGCGCGCGCTCAGAGCTTGCCCTCCAGCGCCGCTTTCGTTACGGCGCGCTTCAGCCCCGCGATGCTCGCCGTGGGCGAGAGGTGCATCGGGCAGCGCTCGGTGCAGCTCGTGTGCGTATGGCAGGCATGGCAACCCGCGTCGCCAGCGATGGCGCGCAGCCGCTCAGCGGTTTTTGTATCGCGCACGTCGGTGATGAGCGTCCATGCGCGGTTGAGCGCCGCGGGGCCCAGGTAATCGGGGTTCCAGCGCACCACATCGCACGCGGCATAGCACACGCCGCAGCCGATGCATTCGATGCCTGCATCGGCGGCCTGGCGCGCCGGCGACTCGGGCGCCACGCGCGCGAAGTCATCGGCTCTGGTCGCGCCACCCTCGAAATGCCCCCTGGCGCGCTCCCACTTGTCGAAGAACGTGCGCATGTCGGCCACGAGGTCGCGCACGATCGGCAGATTGCGCAGCGGCCGCAACTCCAGGGTGCCATCTTTTGCAACGCGATCGACATGCGTGCGGCAGGTCCAGCGCGGCACGCCGTTCACCGTCATGGCGCAGGAGCCGCACATGCCCACACGGCAGGCGTAGCGATAGGCGAGCGACGGATCGATCTTGCGCTGGATGTGCGTGACGACGTCGAGTACTGTCTGGCTCGGGTAGCGCGGCACCTCAAACGCTTGCAGCCGGCCGTCGGCACCGCCGCGCCAGACGCTGACCTGCAGCGCCGTCAAGCCGACTCGTAGAGGCGCGTCAGCACGAACTCGCGGTGCCCGAGCGCCTCGGCGGCGGTGAGGCGGCCGTTGGCGGTGCGGAACATGCACTCGAGGAGCTTGTCGCCCGCCTGGTCCATGTTGAGCTCGCGCCGCGTGATGCCCGACACATCGACGTCGATGTGATCGGCCATCAGCCGCACCGTGCGCGGATTCGCGCAGATCTTGATCACCGGCAGGATCGGATTGCCGATCACGTTGCACTGCCCGGTCGGGAAGAAGTGCACCACGTAACCCGACGCCGCGCACAGCGTCACCATCTCGGCGGCGGCGGAGGACGAGTCCATGAACCACAGGCCCGGCCCGGTGGGCATCTCCGCCTTGTCGAGCACACCATCGACCAGGCACTTGCGCCCGATCTTCTGGATGTTGCCGAGCGCCTTCTCTTCGATGGTAGTAAGGCCGCCGGCGATGTTGCCCTTGGTCGGTTGCGACTCGGAGAGGTCGCTCGTCTTATGCCGGTTGATCACTTCCTGGTAGCGATCGAACATCGCCTGGAATTTCTTGCGCACCGCGTCGTTCCGGCAGCGCGCGGCGACGAGATGCTCGCCGCCAGTGAGCTCGGTCGTTTCGCCGAAGACCAGCGTCACACCGTGCGGATAGAGCTTGTCGAAGGCGTTGCCGACGCACGGATTCGCGCCGATGCCCGAAGTGGTGTCCGATTCGCCGCACTTGGTCGAGACCCAGAGGTCCTTGAGCGGCCGCTCCTCGCGGCGCAGCTCGGAGGCCCACTGCACGTATTCCTTCGCCACCTGCGAGGCGCGCTTCACCGTCTCGAGGTCGCCGTGGCCCTCGATGCCGAAGTACGAGACGCGCTTGCCGGTCTTGGCAATGCCGTCGGCGACGCGCTGTGCCCAGCCGTCCTCGATACCGATGACCACGACGGCGGCGACATTCGGGTTCGCGCCGGTGCCGATCAGCGTGCGGAAGTGCAGCTCCAGGTCCGCGCCGAACTGCAGTCGCCCGTAGGGATGCGCGAGCGCCAGCGTACCCTTGATGTTGTTCTCCACCGCCTGCGCGGCGGCGTTGGAAAGGTCGTCGACCGGCAGGATGATCACGTGGTTGCGTACGCCAATGCGGCCGTTCTCGCGGCGATAGCCCCAGAAGCTTGCTTTCGAGAGGTCCATGGTTACCAGCGCTTGGTTTTCAGGTTGTGCACGTGTACGTGCTCGCCTTTGGCGATCGGTTTCAGCACTCGGCCGATGTCGACGCCGTACTTGATGATCGTGTCGCCATCACGGTAGTCGCGCAGCGCGAGCTTGTGGCCGATCGGGATGTCGTTCTTCGCCACCACCTCGACATCCCTGTTCTCCTCCATGATCCAGCCTGCGAGATGCTGGCCCGCTCTCACTCCTTCGACGACGACGACGCCGACGCCGTCGCCTTCCTCGTGCACCACGAAATGAATCATGCGTTAATTCTATTCGCATGCCGCACCGCCGCCGCTTCCTGCAGTCGCTCGCCGCGCTCGGTGTGGCTGTGGCAATGCCGGCGCGCGCGCAGCTCAACCTTAAGCCGCGCTTCGCCACGTCGCCTTTCACGCTCGGCGTCGC
>VBCM01000207.1:0-5877 GCA_005883675.1 Betaproteobacteria bacterium | reverse complement strand
GCCGCCGGCCGCCCTTACTGGTATCGCTTCACTGCAGGCGACGCAGTGAGCGCCATCGGCCGCACGCGCAGCGCGCCGTTGCCGACCGGGCGAGCGTCGCGCCTTCGTTTCGCCTTCGTCTCCTGCCAGCACTACGAGCAGGGCTACTTCACGGCGTACCGACACATCGTCGCCGATGAGCCCGATGTCATCCTCCACCTCGGCGATTACATCTACGAGGCGACGTGGGGCCGCGATCTCGTGCGCAGCCACGGCGCCGGCGAGGCGGTGACGCTCGAAGACTATCGGCGCCGCTACGCGCTCTACAAGACCGACGCCGATCTGCAGGCCGGGCATGCCATCTGCCCCTGGCTCATCACGTGGGACGACCACGAGGTCGAGAACGACTATGCCAACGACCGCTCGCAGTTCCTCGATGCGCCGGAGTGGTTCCTGGCGCGGCGCGCCGCCGCCTATAAGGCGTGGTACGAGCACATGCCGGTACCGCGGCAAATGCTGCCCTTCGGTCCAAACGCGCGCATCTATACGCGCTCGAGCTACGGCAGCCTCGTCAACTTCTTCGTGCTCGACGATCGCCAGTACCGCTCGCACGAAGCCTGCCCGCGCCCGGGACGCGGCGGCTCGAGCGTGGTGGATCCGACGCAATGCGCCGAGCTCGCCGATCCGAAGCGCACGATGCTCGGCGCGGCGCAGGAGCAATGGCTCGACGCCGTGCTTGCCGGCTCGCGCACACGCTGGAACGTCATCGCCCAACAGACGCGCATGGCTCAATTCGACGAACAAGCCGGACCAGGACGGCTCGCCTGGACGGACGACTGGGACGGCTATCCGGCCGCGCGTCGGCGGCTGCTCGAATCGCTCGCCGGCAAAAGCAATCCGGTCGTGATCGGCGGCGACATCCACTGCTTCAATGTCAACCAGCTCAAGCTCGACTTCGATGATCCGGCATCACCGGCCGTCGCCGCCGAGCTCGTCGGCACCTCGATCACTTCGCAGGCCTGGCCGCAGGAGCGCATCGACGCGCTGCGCGGCGACAACCCTCATCTTCTCTTCGCCGACAGCCGCTACCGCGGCTACGTTCGCGTCGACGTGACGCCGCAGCGCCTGCACGCCGATCTGCGCGGCTTGGACACCGTGCAAATACGCGACGGCAAGTGCAGCACCATCGCTTCCTTCGTCGTCGAGGACGGCCATCCCGGAATTCGGGGCCAGGGTAACAACTAGCGGCAGCGCAGATGGCGGCTCGCGGAAATCTTCTACCGCGGCCGCGGTGAGCATGCCACCGAGAAGCACTGCACCGAGCGCGTTTCCGCTGTTCACGTGGACGGTAGCGCCATTCACGTTACCGCCGTACCGCAGGCGCGGCGCAGTCGGTCCAGCACCGCGGCCCATTCGGGCGCGGACGGCGGCACCTCGATCAGGATCGTTTCGCAACTCGCGCTATCGAGCTCGCGCAGCGCCGCGTAGAGTTTGCGGGCGTAGGCCTGCGGATTCCGCGGCATGCGCAGCCAGTAGTCCACGCGCTCGTCGGGCCGCGAGAAGGCGAGCACCGCCACTTTGTCCTTCAGGCGCGCGATCTCGCGGTCGAGCTCGTGCACGGGCACGAGCCGCGCCGGCGTGCGCGGCGCGTAATGGCGCTCCAGGCCGCCCGAATGGCGCGGGACGTCCTCCGCTTTTTCACTGACCGGGCGCCCGAGCGCCGCCTCGATGTCGGCGCGCGCGATCTTTCCCGGGCGCAGCACGACCGGCTCGCCACGCGAGAGGTCGACGATGGTGGACTCGATGCCTACTTCGCTCGGCCCGCCTTCGAGCACGAGATCGACATCGGCGCCGAGATCGGCGCGCACATGCGCCGCGGTGGTCGGCGAGACGAGGCCGAAGCGATTTGCCGAGGGCGCGGCGATGCCGCCGCCAAATGATGCGAGGAGCTCATGCGCCACCGGGTGCGAGGGCACGCGCAGGCCGACGTTGTCCTGGCCGCCGGTGATGAAGTCCTTCGCCAACGCCGAGCGCTTGAGGATCAGCGTGAGCGGGCCGGGCCAGAAGCGCTTGGCGAGCGTGCGCGCCGCCTCGGGCGCCTCGCGCGCCCAAGTGAACGCGCGATCGGCGGCGTCGAAGTGCACGATCACCGGGTGGTCGGCGGGCCGGCGCTTCACTGCATAAAGGCGCGCTACCGCCTGCGCGTTGGAGGCATCGGCACCGAGGCCGTAGACCGTCTCCGTGGGGAAGGCGACGAGCCGGCCCGCCTTGAGCTGCTCAACCGCCTTGGCGATTTCAGCCTTCACCGGCTGAAAATAATTACGACCCTGGCCCCGAATTCAAGGCTTGGGAAGCTCGGTCTTGCGGACGGCTTCGGACTGCTTCTTGCGGAACTCGGCGAGCTTCTGCGCGAGCGCCTTGTCGCTGAGCGCGAGGATCGCCACGGCATAGAGCGCTGCGTTCGCCGCGCCCGCTTCGCCGATGGCGAACGTCGCGACGGGAATTCCCTTGGGCATCTGCACGGTCGAGAGTAAAGAGTCGAGGCCCTGCAGATGCTTGGACGGCATCGGCACGCCGAGGACCGGAAGCGTCGTGTGCGCGGCGACGACGCCGGCGAGATGCGCCGCGCCGCCGGCGCCGGCGATGATCGCCTGCATGCCGCGCCCCGCCGCGCTCTTCGCCCAGTCGGCAACGAGCTCCGGCGTGCGATGCGCTGAGAGCGCCTTCGCTTCGTAAGGCACGCCGAACTCCTCCAGCGTCTTCGCCGCCGCCTTCATCGTCTCCCAGTCGGAGGTCGAACCCATCACGATGCCGATCATGCGAGCGTCCTCCCCGTGAGGCGCTGCAGCGCTTCGCGATATTTTTCCGACGTCTTGCGGATCACTTCTGCCGGCAGGCGCGGCGCCGGCGGCGTCTTGTTCCAGTCGAGCGTCTCGAGGTAGTCGCGCACGTACTGCTTGTCGAAGGACGGCGGGCTCACACCGAGGCGGTAGGAATCGGCTGGCCAGAAGCGCGAGGAATCGGCAGTGAGCACCTCGTCGATGAGCACCAGCTCGCCTTTGTCATCCAGCCCGAACTCGAACTTGGTGTCGGCAATGATGATGCCGCGCTTCGCGGCGTAAGCGGCCGCCTCCTGGTAGAGCCGGATGCTGACATCGCGCACCTTGCTCGCGAGCTCGCGGCCGATGAGCGTCTCCACTTCAGCGAAGGAGATGTTTTCATCGTGCCCGCTCTGCGCCTTGGTCGCCGGCGTGAAGATCGGCTGCGGCAGCTGCTGCGCCTGCTGCAATCCCCTGGGCAATTCGATGCCGCAGATGCTGCCGGTCTTCTGATAGTCCTTCCAGCCCGAGCCGATGATGTAGCCGCGCACCACCGCTTCGATGGGCAGCGGCTTCAGCTTCTTCACCACGATGGCGCGCCCGCGCACCTGCTCGCGCTCTTCGGGCTTCACCACGGTCTCGGGATCGATGCCGGTGAGCTGGTTCGGCACCACGTGGGCGAGCCGCTGGAACCAGAAGTTCGCCATCTCGGTGAGCACCGGTCCCTTGTCCGGAATCGGGTCGGGCAGCACGACGTCGAACGCCGAGAGCCGATCGGTCGTCACGATCAGCATCTTGTCACCGCCGACGGCGTAGATGTCGCGGACCTTGCCTTTGCCGAGCCGGGGCAGGCTCCTGATGGTCGATTCGTAGAGCGCCGCCACTAAGCGGCCTGCTTTTCGAGCTCGGGCCGCCATTTGCCCTGGCAGGCGAGGCTATTCATCTGCGCGCGGTGATGGAAGGCCTGCTGCGCGGCGCCGATATTGGCCGCCTGGCCACGCCAGGTATTGAGCGCCGGGTTCTGCAGCGCGCGCGAGTACGAGAAGGTGAGCGGCCAGGGAAGGTTCTTCATCGCCGCCATGGCCGAGAGGTGCGCGGTTGCTGCCTCGTCGGATTGGCCCCCCGACAGGAACACGACGCCGGGCTGCGCCGCCGGCACGGTGCGCTTGAGCACGCGCACTGTGCGCTCGGCGACCTCGTCGACGCCGGCCTGGCGCGAATTTTCCTTGCCGGACACGACCATGCTGGTTTTGAGGATCAGGTATTCGAGCTGCACGTTGTACGCCGCGAGCGCCGCATACACCGCGCGCAGCGTCGCCTCATGCACTTCCTCGGAGCGCTCCGCCGTGTGGTCGCCGTCGAGCAGCACCTCGGGCTCGATGATCGGCACGATGGAAGCCGCCTGGCAGGCCGCGGCATAGCGCGCGAGCACATGGGCATTCGCGTAGATGCAGGTATGCGTCGGGATGCCCTCGCCGATGGTGATCACCGAGCGCCACTTGGCAAAGCGGCAACCCATCTTGAAGTACTCGTCGAGGCGCTTGGCGAGGCCATCGAGACCTTCGCTCACCTTCTCGCCCTGCGGCGCGAGCGGCAGATCGGCCAGGCCCTTGTCGACCTTGATGCCGGGGATGACGCCCTTCTTCGCCAGGTACTGCGGGAACGCCGTGCCATCGCTCGCCTTCTGGCGCGCCGTCTCGTCGAAGAGGATCACGCCCGACAGGTATTGCTCCACCCCCGGCGTGGCGAAAAGGAGCTGCCGGTAGGCGCGCCGATTCTCCTCGGTGCATTCGACCTTCACCGACTGGAAGCGCTTTTCGCAGGTGCCGCTCGATTCATCCGCGGCGAGGATGCCTTTGCCTTTGGCGACCATCGCGGCCGCGGTCTTGGAAAGAAGTGCGCTATCCATAGCGATCTCTGGGTTGGGAACTTGCTTGCTCGAGGAAGGGCCGAAGTCTAAGGATTGTGCGCTGCAAAACGCAACCGCCGTTAGCGTACAATCGCGGGCCTTCGTTTTGGAAATCAATGCGTAATCTTCGCAACATCGCGATCATCGCCCACGTCGACCACGGCAAGACGACGCTCGTCGACAAGCTGCTCGCGCAGTCGGGCACGTTCGCCGCGCACCAGCATATCGAGGAGCGGGTGATGGACTCGAACGACCTCGAGCGCGAGCGCGGCATCACGATCCTCGCGAAGAACTGCGCGGTCCGTTACAAGGGCACGCACATCAACATCGTCGACACGCCGGGGCATGCGGACTTCGGCGGCGAAGTCGAGCGCGTGCTGTCGATGGTCGACGGCGTGCTGCTGCTGGTCGATGCGGTCGAAGGTCCGATGCCGCAGACGCGCTTCGTTACACGCAAGGCGCTGGCCCACGGGCTGAAGCCCGTCGTGGTGGTCAACAAGGTCGACCGCCCTGGCGCGCGGCCTGACTGGGTGGTGAACCAGACCTTCGATCTCTTCGACAAGCTCGGCGCCGGCGAGGAGCAGCTCGACTTCCCGGTGATCTACGCCTCTGCCCTCGAAGGCTGGGCCTCGCTCACCCAAGAACGCGGCACGGACATGGCGCCATTGTTCGAAGCCATCCTGCAGCACGTGCCGGTGCGCGACGAAGATCCGAACGCGCCGCTGCAGCTCCAGATCTGCTCGCTCGATTACTCGAGCTATGTCGGCAAGATCGGCATCGGCCGCATCCGGCGCGGGCGTCTGCGCCCGGCGACGGAGCTGCTGGTCCTCAATGGGCCGGACGCTGTGCCGATCAAGGCAAAGGTCAACCAGGTGCTGATGTTCGAGGGCCTCGAGCGGCAGCAGGTCGAGGAGGCCGAAGCCGGCGACATTGTGCTCATCAACGGGATCGAGGAAGTGAGCATCGGCACTACGCTTTGCGACCTCGAGCATCCCGATGCGCTGCCGCTGCTCAAGGTCGACGAGCCCACGCTGACGATGAACTTCCTCGTCAATGCCTCGCCGCTCGCCGGCAAGGAAGGCAAGTACGTCACCAGCCGCCAGATCCGCGAGCGCCTCGAGCGCGAGACCAAGAGCAACGTCGCGATGCGGGTCGAGTACCCCGTCGACA
>VBCM01000082.1:27055-74114 GCA_005883675.1 Betaproteobacteria bacterium | reverse complement strand
CGAATAGACGCGGAAGGAAGTCACTGTACCCGAACGGGTTATCAAGTCGCCGTAGGGGCTCAGCGCGACAAGCTGCGAACTCGGGTAGTACGCATACGCGCCGCCGTGCGTATCGAGGAAGCGACCGCTCGGGCGCGGGTTGATGCTAGGCTGGCGCCGGGTGCCTGCGGCACGCTCGCGCCGGAAGTGGCCAGCGCGATGTTGACCGAAACGCCGCTGCTAGCGGACCCGCCGAGTGCGGAAACGCTGGCCGCCAATGCGGCCAGCAGCCAAAGCGTCTTGCTTGTCGTTCGCCACACAGAGTGGCGCCGCTGCATTTAGAAGTTGAGGATGAGTGTCTGCGTCTTGTTCGTGGCCGCCGCGTTCGTGCACGAAGCAGTGGCGCAGGTCCCCGACTGGTTGGCCGCCATTGTTCCCGTTATGTTGTACGACTGCGCTGCGCCGCTGCCGGTACCTCCGGCCGCGCTCGTGCCGAGCACGTACTGCAGGTTGACGCGGTTGTCGGTCACCGTGATCGTCGCCGCGCCCGGAGGCACTGCGGCGCCGGTGCCGGCTTGCAGTCCGAACGTATAAGGCAGCGTGTTGGTGCACGTCGCCGTAAACCCGCCATTCGACGCGGTCGCTGCGCCGCCTTGGAACGACGTATACGTGAAATCAAGCGCCGTCACCGTGGACAGCGAACAGGTTGAGTTGAGTGTTATGTTGACGTTGAATTGCCCGGATGTATTTGCAGCGTCGGTTGTTGCTGCACAAACGACTCCTGCTGCGATAAGCGCCGCTAAGAGCTTTTTCATGCGACTCTCCCTTTTCCCCTTGTCATGTTTTCTCGACTGCTTGTTGTCGGAATTATTCCTTCATCCGGCGCTTCCTCAAACCGATATATGCCGCCACGTCAGCAATCTGCAAGATAAGCAGATAATTTCGTTGAGAATTCCCCGAACCATTCGACTCATGACGTTGCGCGGCTTGCAGCGCATCAACGCTTCGACGTTGCCCATCGGCTAGCGGTGAGCGCGCCCCCGCAGCGGCCCGCTGCGAGGAGCGCCGTCCAGACGGGCATCGTGAACTCGATGGCGAACACGGTGGCGAGCGCGCCGAAGGCGCAGTACTGGCCCAAGAGATGCACGAGCGCGCGCGCTGCGTGGCGATGAGCGCGTGGCGGTGGGCGGTGACCAGCACGGCGACGATGGCGAGCGTCATGCCGGTGCGCAGCGCCAGGATCTGCAGCGTGCCCATGTGGCGCTGGAGCTCGCGTAGTGCGATCGCCATCGCGGCAAACGAAAGCACGGCGCCCAGCATCCACAGGACGCCGCGCAGCGGATGAGAGGAGGGCGGCACGAGGGGCGCTGTGTTAGCCGCGCCCCCGCCCCGCTCAGGCGGCTATTTCGCGATCAGCCGCTGCATCCGGAATACTTAAAGTTTTGAGACCGACGATTACTAAAACTTATGCTTGATCGCGATCGAGACTTGAGGGCGAATCAGCGTCGCTACGAGACAACGTTGCGTGGCGCGCCGCGCGCAAAGGCCTCGACGTTGTCGATCAATTGGTCGGCGAGCGCCTGCATGGCTTCGCGGCTCGACCACGCGACATGCGGCGTGACGATGAGGTTGGGCAGCCGCAATTCGAGGAGGGGATTGCCCTCGCGCGGCGGCTCTGCCGAGAGCACGTCGAAGCCGGCGCCGCCAAGCGCCCCATGCTGCAGCGCCTTCGCCAGCGCCTGCTCGTCGACGAGGCCGCCGCGCGCCGTGTTGATGAGGAGCGCGTCCGGCTTCATGCACGCGAGCTCGCGCGCACCGATCACGTTGCGCGTCGCGGGCGTGAGCGGCAGGTGCAGCGTGACCACATCGGCTTCGGCGAGCATGCGCTCGGGCGGCGTGAACTCGACGCCCTCGGCCTTCGGCGGCGCGTGGTCGGCGAAGAGCACGCGCATGCCGAAGGCGCGGCCGAGGCGCGCCACCGCTTGCCCGATGGCGCCTTCGCCGAAGATGCCGAGCGTGCTGCCATGCAGGTCGCGGATCGGGCGACCAGAGAGGCAGAACTGCGCCGCCGCCTGCCATTTGCCGGCGGCGACGTCGTCACGGTAGCCAATCAGGCTGCGCCGCAGGGCGAGGATCAGCGCGAAGGTGTGCTCCGGCACCGTGTGCACCGCGTAGTTGCGGATGTTGGAGACCACGATGCCGCGCGCGCGGCAGGCGGCGACATCGATGTTGTCCGTGCCGGTCGCTGCCACCGCGACGAGCTGCAGGCGCGGCAGCCGGGCGATAGTCTCGCTCCCAAGCGGCGTCTTGTTGACGATGGCGATGGTCGCATCGGCGAG
This sequence comes from Betaproteobacteria bacterium, assembly GCA_005883675.1. Classification (GTDB taxonomy): domain Bacteria; phylum Pseudomonadota; class Gammaproteobacteria; order Burkholderiales; family SG8-39; genus SCGC-AG-212-J23. The sequence continues at coordinate 71,796 of VBCM01000082.1, read as the reverse complement.
CCGCGCGACGACTTCGTCGGGACGCAGGCGGCCATGCTCGGCCCAGCGGTGCGCAAACGCCGGGCGCCGCACCTCCGCCTCGAGTGAGTCGCGCTCGAGAAAGACGATATGCTGGACCTCGGCGGCACGCGCGTTCACGTGTTGATCGAACCGGTCGAATGCGAAGCGTAGACCACTTCGGAGCGCGCGACGCGACGCTTGGGAACAGGGTCGGTACGCCGCCAGTAATCCTGCGCGGCCGCGACGCCGCTGCCGAGCTCGATACGGATGCCGACGTCGGCCATGGCCATCTCCGTGCCGCCGAGCGCGCCGAGCAGCATCAACTCGTTCAGGTCGCCGAGATGGCCGATGCGAAACAGCTTGCCCGCAAGCTTGCTCAAGCCTGCGCCGAGCGCGAGGTTGTAGCGCCGGAAGGCGACGTCGATGACGTGCGCGCCGTTCACGTCAGGCGGCACCATCACGGCGGTGACGGTGTCCGAGTACCAGCGTGGGTGGCGGCAGCACGTAGCGAGGCCCCATGCCGCCACCGCTTCGCGAACCCCGGCGGCGAGCCGCCGGTGGCGCGCGAACACGTGCTCCAGCCCTTCCTCAAAGAGTATGTCGAGCGAGGTGCGCAGCCCGTAGAGCAGCGGCAGCGGCGGCGTGTAGGGAAAATACCCGTCCGGGTTCGTGCGCCGCATGTCGGCGAAGTCGAAGAATACGCGCTTGCATTTCGCCGACTTCGCCGCGTCGAGCGCGCGCGGGCTCGCGCAGACGATGCCGAGTCCGGCGGGCAGCATCAGGCCCTTCTGCGAGCCGGTCACCGCCAGGTCGACCTGCCATTCGCTCATGCGGAAGTCGAGGCTGCCGAGCGAGCTCACCGCGTCCACGTAGAGCAGTGCCGGGTGCTGCGCCGCGTCCATCGCGCGACGCACGGCAGCGATGTCGCTCGTCACGCCCGTGGCGGTTTCGTTATGCACGATCATCACGCCCTTGATGCGCTGCGCGCGATCGGCGCCCAGGATCTCGCCGATGCGCGCTTCCGGCGCGCCTTCGCCCCACTCGACGTCGATCACCTGCACCTCGAGCCCGAGGCGCTGCATCATGTCGATCCACAAGTGGCTGAATTGCCCATAGCGCGCCGCGAGCACGTGATCGCCGGGAGAAAGCGTGTTGGCGAGCGCGGCCTCCCACGCGCCGGTGCCGGTGGAGGGGAAGATGAAGACTTCGCCGTCCTGCGACTGGAAGACGCGCTTCAGATCCGCAAACAGCGCGCGCGTGAGCTCCGGAAACTTGGAGGAGCGGTGATCCTCCATCGCGACCACCATCGAGCGCAGCACGCGGTCGGGCACGTTCGTGGGACCGGGGACGAAGAGGAAATTGCGGCCAGCCATGGTTTCACCTCGCGATAGGGGACGCGGCTTCCTTGGCGGAAGCGCGGTAGACGGGGAACGCCGCGCACAGCGCGCGGACCTGTTGCGCGACGCGCTCAACGCGCAGCTCGTCGTGCGGTGCCTGCAGCACATCCGCGATCAGATGCGCGACCGTATGCGACTCGGCTGCGCCGAAGCCGCGCGTCGTCATCGCCGCGGCACCGAGACGGATGCCGCTCGTCACGGTCGGCTTCTGCGGATCGTTGGGAATCGCGTTCTTGTTGACGGTGATATGCGCGCGCCCGAGCGCCGCCTCGGCGTCGCGCCCGCTGATGTCCTTCGGACGCAGGTCGACGAGGAACATATGACAGTCGGTGCCGCCCGAGACGATGCGCAGCCCGCGCTCGGCGAGCGTCGCGGCCATCGCACGCGCGTTCTCAAGCACGCGCTCCTGGTAGCGGCGGAAAAGCGGGCTCTCGGCTTCCTTGAACGCGGCCGCCTTCGACGCGATCACGTGCATCAGCGGCCCGCCTTGCAGGCCGGGGAACACGCTCGAGTTGAGCGCCTTGGCATGCGCGCTTTTAGCGAGCACGAAGCCGCCGCGCGGCCCGCGCAGCGTCTTGTGCGTGGTGCTGGTGACGAAATCGGCGGCGCTGACCGGATTTGGGTAGAGGCCGGCAGCGATCAGGCCGGCGTAGTGCGCCATGTCGACCATGAGTAGCGCGCCGAGCTCATCGGCAATGGCGCGGAACGCCGCCCAATCGATGATGCGGGAATACGAGGAGGCGCCGGCGACGATGAGGCGCGGCCGGTGCTCGAGCGCGAGGCGCCGCAGCGCGTCGTAGTCGATGCGCTCGGCGGCATCGAGGCCGTAGCCCACCGCACGAAACAGCTTGCCGCTCAGGCTCACCGCGGCGCCGTGGGTCAGATGGCCGCCGTGCGCGAGCGACATGCCGAGGATCGTGTCGCCGGGCTTGAGCACCGCGAAGTACACCGCCTGGTTCGCCTGCGAGCCGGAGTGCGGCTGCACGTTCGCGTATTCGGCGCCGTAGAGCCGCTGAACGCGCTCGATCGCGAGGCTCTCGGCGACGTCCACGTGCTCGCAGCCGCCGTAGTAGCGTTTGCCCGGATAGCCCTCGGCGTACTTGTTGGTGAGCGGGGACCCGAGTGCCTGCAGCACCGCGGGGGAGCAGTAGTTCTCGGAGGCGATCAACTCCAGGTGCTCTTCCTGGCGCGAGCACTCGGCCTCGATCGCCCGCCAGAGCTGCGGATCGGATCTGGCGAGCGACGAAAATGCATCAAGCATGGACCGCAGTCCTTTCGGGTCTTGAAATCGTAGCGCGCTCGGCGCCAAGCGAGGCCACGCGCGCGCCGAGGCGCATGCGCTACGCCGCTTTCGCGACGGCGGGGGTGCCGCAGACGCTCGCCTGGAGCAACCGCGTGCAGGCGTAAACCGCCTCGATGTACGGCGCCGGCGTGTCGGTGAGGCGCGCAAGCTCGAGCACCGCGCCGACGAGCGCTTCGAGCTCCGTGGCGCGCCCCGCCTCGATGTCCTGCAGCATTGAGGTCTTGTGGGCGCCGACGCGCGCCGCGCCCTCGATGCGCCGCTCGAGTGGTACGCGGAGCGCGATGCCGAGCTTGCCGGCGACCGCCTGCGCCTCGCGCATCATCGCGGCGGCAAGCGAGCGCGTCACCGGCTCGCCGCAGATCCGATCGAGCGTCGCGCGCGTGAGCGCGCTGACCGGATTGAAGGTGAGGTTGCCCCAGAGCTTGAGCCAGATTTCGGCGCGGATATCGGCGAGCACCGGAGCTTTCAGGCCCGCGGCCTCGAAAAGCGCCGCGATCGCCCTGACGCGCGTGCTGCTCGAGCCGTCGAGCTCGCCGAGCGGAAAGCGCTCGCCTTCGACATGGCGGATCACGCCCGGTCCGGCCAGCTCGCACGCCGGATAGACCACGCAGCCGACGATGCGCTCGGGCGCGATCGCCGCAGCGATGGCGCCGTGCGGATCCACCGCCTCGACGCGCCGGCCCTCGTGCGCTCCGCCGTGGCGCTGGAAGTACCACCACGGGATGCCGTTCTGCATCGGCAGCACGACGCTCTCATCGTGCAGCACGCTGCGCAGCTCGGGTACGATCGGCGCGAGCTGGTGCGCCTTCATGGCGAGCACCACCAGGTCCGATGGGCCGGCATCGGCCACGCGCTCGAGGACGGCGAGCCGCTGCCGGCGCGCGCTGCCGTCGCGCTCGATAAGCGTGAGCCCCTCGCGACGTAATGCGGCGAGATGCGCGCCGCGCGCGATGAGGGTCACTTCAGCTCCGCTCGCCGCGAGGCGCGCGCCGACGAAGCCGCCGATCGAGCCGGCGCCGACGATGCAGACGCGCTTCACGCCGGCAGGGAGTGTTCGAGCGCCGGCGGGTGATCGACGTGGCCGTCGTAAAGCGCCTTCACAAGCTCGACCAACGCCTCCATGTCGTAGCAGGAAAGCAGGTGCGGGCGCTCGCGCGCGATGTAGTCGCGGATCGCGTCGGCGGCGTCGCGCGCCTCGCTCGCGAGAGCGGCGAACTGCGCGCTCGTGCCGTCGAGCATGCCGAGGGCGCGCAGGGCGCTGCTCAGCGCTTCGGGGTCGATGCGGGGGTTGGCCATGGGGGATTTGCCTTTCACGTGCCGGTGCATCCTAGGATCCCCCTGGGATTAAGAAAAGTTAAACTTGCTTACCGGCTGCTTAAATATCTCTAGGGGTCGGGCCCCATGCGACACGCCACGCTGCGCCAGCTCAAGGTGTTCACGACCGCCGCAACGCATCTTTCGTTCACGCGCGCGGCGGCGGAGCTGCACCTCACGCCGCCCGCGGTCTCGATCCAGATCGCGCAGCTCGAGCGCGAGGCCGGGCAGCCGCTCTTTGACCGCATCGGGCGGCGGTTGCATCTGACGCAGGCCGGCGCGTCGCTGCTGCGTTCGGCGACCGCGGTGCTCGCGCAGTTGCACGCCGCAGGCGAGGAGCTCGCCGCGCTGCGCGGCGTCGAAGGCGGGGTGCTCAACGTCGGCGTCATCAGCGCCGGTGACTACTTCTTTCCCACGCTGCTCGCTCAGTTCTGCGCGCGCCACAGCGCCGTGCAGGTCGCGCTGGGAGTGTGCAACCGCGACGAGCTGATCCGCCGCCTGGACCACAACCTCGTCGACCTCGCGGTGATGAGCGAGCCGCCCGAAGGACCGGAGTTTGCCGCCGCCGCGTTCGCCGCTCACCCGATCGTGGTGATCGCCGCGCCCGAGCATCCGCTCGCCCGCGCGCGACGCGTGCCGCTCGCGACCATGGCGCGCGAGCCGCTCATCGCCCGCGAGCCAGGATCGCTCACGCGCGAAGTGATGGACCAGACGCTGCGCCGCGCGCGGCACAAGGCGGCGATCGCCATCGAGGCGCCGAGCAACGAGACGATCAAGCAGGCGGTCGCCGCGGGCTTCGGCATCGCCTTCATGTCGGCGCACGCCATCGCGCTGGAGGTCGAGTCCAAGCGCCTCGCGGTCCTCGATGTCGCTGACTTCCCGGTGCGCCGGCGCTGGTACACCGTACACCGGCGCGGCAAGCACCTGCCGCCGGTCGCGCAGGCGTTCGCCGATTTTCTCGGCGCCGAGGGCGAGACGGCGATCCGCAGGCTGGTGCCGCCGAAGCTGCGAGCGCTCTGGGCCGACTGATTCAGCTCGCCGCCCGCGGTAGCATCTCGCGGTGTCCGTCACTGCCCAGACCGACGCGCTCTACCGCCGTCAGATCGCGGCGCTGTACGAGCGCTCGGCGTTCTATCGCCACAAGCTGCGCGCCGCCGGCTTCGCCGGCGCTCCCGCGGTGGGCGGCGTCGCCGAGATCGCGCGGCTGCCGTTCACGGAAAAGGACGAGTTGCGCGCTAGCCAGGCCGCGCAGCCGCCGCTCGGCGCGCACGCGGCGATCGACATCTCGCAGGCGGCGCGCATCTACTCGACGAGCGGCACGAGCGGCACGCCGCTCTATATCCCGCTCACGCGCGCCGACATCGAGCAGTGGCGCGAGATCGGCCGCCGCACCTATTCATGCAACGGGCTCAAGGCGCTCGAGCGCGTGGTGACGACCTACGGCGCGGGTCCCTTCGTCGCCGGCGCGTCGCTCGCCGCGTTCGAGGCGATCGGTTGCGTGCATATCCCTGTCGGTGTCGGCAACACCGAGCGCCTGCTCACCGCGATCCAGAAGCTCGCGCCCGAGGCGCTCGCCTGCACGCCGTCGTATGCGCTGCACATCGCCGAACTCGCGGCGTCCAAGGCTGTCTCGCTCGGCGCCGTGAAGCGCATCATCGTCGGCGGCGAGCCCGGCGGCGGCGAGGAAGGCTTTCGCCGCAAGCTCGAAAGCGCGTGGGGCGCCAAGGTCTACGAGATCATGGGGATCGGCGACATCGCGGCTTCGCTCTGGGGCGAGTGTCCGGAGCAGGCGGGGATGCATTTCTCGGCCGAGGGATGGATTCACGTCGAGCTGATCGATCCCGATAGCGGCGAGGCGCTGGAGATGCGCGATGGTGCCACGGGCGAGCTCGTCTACACGCATCTCGCCCGGGAGGCGGCGCCGCTCCTTCGCTTTCGCAGCCGCGACCATGCGCGCGTCTGGACTTCGGCGTGTGACTGCGGCCGCACGGCGCTGCGCGTGCGTTGCATCGGTCGTACGGACGACATGCTGATCGTGCGCGGCGTCAACGTCTTTCCGTCCGCGGTGCGCGAGGTCGTCGCGCGCTTCCAGCCTCGGGTGACCGGCGCGATCCTCATCCGGCCGCGGCGCCGAGGCGTGAAGCAGGACCCGCCGCTCCCGGTGCTCGTCGAGGGCGACGCCGCCGTCGGCGAGGCGATCGCCAAGGAAATCCGCGCGGCGCTGCTCTTCACGCCCGAGGTGCGCATGGTCGCGCCGCAATCGCTGCCGCGCTCTGATTACAAAGTGAAGCTCCTCGACTACTCGGAAGCAGCCTGAAATGGGGTCAGATCAACATTTCCGACCGCTGGCGCTAGCGATCGTGCTGGCGCTGACGGCGCCGGCGGCGCATGCCCAAACGCCCGAACAGTGGGTCCAATGGGGCGAGCGCGTGCACGGCGGCTTCGGAAGCCTCATCGCCCTAGGCATTCGCGTGGGGCTCGACGCGATGCAGCGGCTAGGCGCCGGCCGCCGTGAGCTCATCGTCCACTACGCCGACGGACCGCAGACCCCATGTCCATGCGCCGTAGATGGCATCGCGATCGCGGTATCGGCGAGCCTGGGACAGGGCACGCTTTCGCTCGCCTCGGAGCGCGCTTCTGAGGGCCTGCTTGCACGCGTGACGTTCACGCACAAGCCCACCGGTCGCAAACTCACCTATGAGCTGCCGCAGAGTGTTCTGCCCGCGATGCAGGCGATCAACCGAGATACGACTGGCATTGGCCGTTATGAGGCGGTAATGAAGCTCGATGCGGCATCGCTGTTCCGTGTCTTGCCGTAGCCAGCGCTCTTCTATGGAGAGGACATGAAGCACATTGCATTGCTATTCGCATTCGCCGCGCTTGCGGCGCAGGCACAGCCGTATCCGACGAAGCCGATCAGGATGGTGGTTCCGTATACCGCCGGCGGGCCGGCGGACCTCCTGGTGCGCGCGCTCGGCCAGAAGCTGACCGAGGCCTGGGGCCAGCAGGTGATCGTCGAGAACAAGCCCGGCGCGAACGAGATCATTGCGGCGCAGGAGGTGGCGAAGTCGCCGCCCGATGGCTACAACTGGCTGCTCGCCTCCGATGCGGTCTATTCGCTCAATACCTATCTCTACAGCAAGCTGCCTTATGACCCGGCGAAGGATTTCGCCCCGGTGGCGCGCATCGTCACGGCGAACCTGATGCTCGTGGCGCGGCCCGACTTCCCCGCGGCGAATGCGCGGGAGCTCATCGACCACGCGAAGAAGAATCCCGGCAAGCTGAACTACGGCACCGTCGGCGCCGGCGGCGTGAATCACCTGGCGATGGCGTGGTTCAACACGCTGAACGGGCTCGACATGCAGCCCGTGCACTACAAGGGCCTGGTGAACGGCCTGCAGGACATCATGACGAGCCGGCTCGACGTGATGTTTGCCGTGATCGGCGGCGCCGCGCCGCATCTCAAGGCGGGCAAGATGAAGGGGCTCGCCACTTCGGGCGGCCATCGGCACCCCCTCATCCCGGACGTGCCGACGTTTGCCGAGGCCGGCGTGCGCGACTTCGACGCGTCGTTCTACTTCGCGCTCGCGGCGCCGGCCGGCACGCCGCGCGACATCGTGGCGAAATTCGCCGCCGAGTCGGCAAGCATCGTGCAGACGCCCGAGTTCCGCGAGCGGCTAACGACGCTCGGCTTCGAGCCGGTGGCGGAGACGCCGGCCGAGTTCGTCGCGTTCCTTAAGCGCGATCGCGAGCTCGCTCAGAAAAAGGTGCAGGCCTCGGGGGCGAAGCTCGACTGAGCGGCCGGTGCGCGCGCTGCGCTGTGTCGGCACGGTGCTTCTCGTCGGCGCGCTGGCGGGCGCGTTGCTCGTCTATTCCGGCCTCTACGATGTCGCGGCGACCGACCAGCACCTTTGGCCGACGTACTGGACGCTGCGCGCGGCGATGGAGCGCTCGATCGCCGTGCGCGCGCGACGCGTGGAGGTGCCGGCGCTGGAGGAGCCGGCGCGCATCCGGCGCGGCGTCGGCCTCTATCGCGAGCATTGCGCGCAGTGCCACGGCGCGCCGGGCATCGCGCCGGAGCCCTTCGCGCTCGGCATGCTGCCGGTGCCTGAGAACCTCGCGCTCATCGCGCGGCAGCGCGGCGCCGCCGACATTTACTGGACGGTACGCAACGGCCTCAAGATGACCGGCATGCCCGCGTGGCAGTACCGGCTCACCGATGACGACATGTGGGACGTGGTCGCGTTCGTAAAGCAGCTGCCCTTGCTTTCGCCGACGCAGTACCAGGCGCTGAAGCCTGCACCAGCGTCGCACGCCGCGGAGGAGGGCGGGTCGCCCGACCCGGAGCGCGGTAAGGAAGCCCTGCGGCAATATGCCTGCGTCACCTGCCATGAGATCCCGCGCATGGTCGGCTCGAATGCGCCGGTCGGACCGTCGCTCGCCCATATCGCCAAGCGCGCGTTTATCGCCGGCGTGCTGCCGAACACCGCGGAGAACATGACGCGCTGGCTCGTCGCGCCGCAGGAAGTGAAGCCCGGCAGCGCCATGCCGGACCTGCACATGCGCGTTCGCGATGCGAAAGACATCGCCGCGTACCTCGCGACGCTGAATTAGAATCGCCCGCTCGATGCGGCCTCCGTTCCGCGCTGATCAAGTCGGCAGCCTGCTGCGGCCGGAGCGGTTGAAGCGCTCGCGCGAGGAATCTCTCGGGCCGCAGACGCCGACGAGCGCGCTCGGGCCGCATACGAGCGCGGAGCTGCGCGCGGTGGAGGACGACTGCATCCGCGAAGTCGTCGCCATGCAGGAGCGCATCGGCCTGCACGCCGTCACCGACGGCGAGTTCCGCCGGCGCAGCTGGTGGCTCGAGCTCATCCTCGGCTGGGAAGGCTTCGCCGCCGATCGCACGGGGTCGGCGAAGCTCAAATGGCGCAATGAAGCCGGCCCCACGCAAGGCTTCTCCGACCTGAACGTCACCGGACCGATACGCTGGCGGCCTAGTTCCATCGTGCGCGCGTTCCAGTTCCTGAAGGCAAACACGCGGCGCGTGCCCAAGGTGACGATCCCGGCGCCGAACTGCGTCCACTACTACACCGGCGGCAAGCTCGGCTACTACGAGGACGATCGCGAGCGCTTCTGGGCCGATCTCGTCGCCGCGTACCGGCAGGAGCTGAAAGCGCTGGTCGAGGTGGGGGCGCGCTATATCCAGCTCGATGACACGAGCATCGCGTTCATCTGCGATCCCCAGCACCGCGAGTACGTGCGCTCGTGGGGCGAGGATCCGATGCGGTTGCTGGAGACGTACGCGCAGCGCATCAATCAGACGATCGCCGGGCTGCCGCCGGAGGTGACCATCACCCTGCACCAGTGCCGCGGCAACCGGGAGGGCAACTGGGCGGCCGAAGGCGGCTACCAGCCGGTCGCCGATGTGCTCTTCAACCGGGTGAACGTGAACGGCTATTTCCTCGAGTACGACACCGCGCGCGCCGGTGGCTTCGAGCCGCTGCGGCTATTGCCGAAAGGAAAACGCGCCGTCCTTGGCCTCGTCTCGACCAAGAGCGCCCGCGTGGAGACAGCGCAGGAGCTGCTGCGGCGTATCGACGAGGCGGCGAAGTTCGCGCCGCTCGAGAGCCTCGCGCTCAGCCCGCAATGCGGCTTCGCGAGCTCGGTCAAGGGCAACCCGCTCGGGCACGCGGAGCAGGAAGCGAAGCTCGCGCAAATCGTGGCAGTCGCAGGCAAGGTGTGGGGAAACGCATGAAAGCGGCCGAACGCAAGCTCGACATTTTTCCGCACATCTTCCCGCTCGAGTACTTCGAGCGGATGAAGAAAATCGCCGAAGGCAATCAAGGCCTGGCGGCGGCGCTCAAGCGCTGGATGCACATCCCGGTGCTGTGGGACCTCGGGCGGCGAATCCAAATGATGAAGCGCTGGCCGGGCTACCAGCAGGTGCTGACGCTGTCGATGCCGGCGATCGAATTCCTGGGCAGCGATAGCGAGACGCCCGAGCTCGCGCGCCTCGCGAACGACGGCATGGCCGAGATCGTCGCCCGGCACCCGGAGCTCTTTCCGTGCTTCGTCGCCTCGCTGCCGATGAACAACGTCCAGGCCTCGCTCGACGAGATGGACCGCGCGATCGGCACGCTCGGTGCGAAGGGCGTGCAGATCTTCACCAATGTCAACGGGCGGCCGCTGGATGAGCCGGAGTTTTTTCCGATTTTCGAGCGCATGAGTCGGAAGTACGACCTGCCGATCTGGGTCCATCCCTCGCGCACGGCGAAATGGGCGGACTACCCCACGGAGCAGAAGTCCAAGTACGAGATGTGGTGGCTCTTCGGCTGGCCGTATGAAACGAGCGTCTTCATGGGACGCCTTGTTTTCTCGGGCATGTACGACAAGCTGCCGAAGCTGAAGATCATCACGCACCACCTCGGTGCGATGGTGCCGTTTCTCGCCAATCGCGTCGGTTACGGCATGGACCAATTCGGCAGCCGCACCGCCGACGAGGATTACGAAGGGCTGCGCAAGCGCATGAAGAAGCGCCCGGTGGATTATTTCAAGATGTTCTACAACGACACCTCGATCAACGGCTGGGCGAGCGGCATCCGCTGCGGCCTCGATTTCTTCGGCACCGAGCGCGTGCTCTTCGGCACCGATTGTCCCTTCGATCCACAGGGTGGTCCGCTCTTCATCCGGGAAACGTTCAAGGCGCTCGACAAGCTCAAGTTGAAAAGCGCAGATCGGCGCAAGATTTATTCCGGCAACGCCGTGAACCTGCTCCGGCTGCAGTTGCCAAACGAGGCGGTGAGGCGTAAGAAATAGTTTCGCGAAGGAGGGTCATAGGGATGGTCGATATCGCCGCCGATTTCAGCGGCTCGATGCCGGAGTACTACGACACGATTCTCGGTCCGGCGCAGCTCGAAGCGATCGCCGTGGACCTGGTGCGCCGGCTGCCGGTGCGGCCCAAGGGCGATGTGCTCGAGCTCGCGTGCGGCACCGGGATCCTGACGCAGCGGCTGCGCGAGCGCGTGGACACCACGTTCCGGCTCGTGGCCACGGATCTCAGCGAACCGATGCTCGCCTACGCGAGGAACAAGGTGAAGGGCAAGATCGACTGGCGGCTCGCGGACGCCGCGGCGCTGCCCTTCAAGGACGATACCTTTGGCGTCGTGGTGTGCGCCCTGGGCGTCATGTTCGTGCCCGAGAAGGCGAAGTTCTTCAGCGAGGCGCGGCGTGTGCTGCTCGAGGGCGGGACGCTGCTCTTCAACACCTGGGACCGCCTCGAGCTAAACCCTCATGCGCAAGCGGCCGCCGCGGTGATGGAGAGCATGTTCCCCGGTGATCCGGAGATGCAGTTCACGAAGATTCCGTACGGCTTTAATGACGAGCCCGCGATCCGGCGCTACCTCGACGAGGCGCGCTTGGGCGACGTGCGCATCGACAAGGTGAAGATCGAGGTCAAGGCGCCGAGTGCGCGCAGCTTCGCCACCGGCCAGGTGCGCGGCACGCCGCGCGCCGCGCTCTTCGAAAAGCGCGGCGTCAAGCTCGACGAGGTGGTGGAGAAAGTGGCCGACGCGCTCACGCGGGTGGGCGGCTCCGAGCCCTTCAAGTGCGAGGCGCACACGCTGGTGGTGCAGGCCAAAGCGCTGTAGTTGCGTGTTCCTGCGCGGCTCCTGGTACGTCGCCGCCCGTGCAGCCGAGGTGACGCGCCAGCCGCTCGCCCGGCTGCTCCTGAACGAGCCGGTCGTGCTCTACCGCTGCGAAGACGGCGCGGCGGTGGCATTGGAAGATCGCTGCTGCCACCGCCACCTGCCGCTGTCGATGGGCAGGCTCGAAGGCGACCAGCTGCGCTGCGGCTACCATGGGCTGCGCTTCGCGCCAGACGGGCGCTGTACCGAGATCCCCGGACAGGCGAGCGTGCCGCCGCAGGCGCGCGTTCGCGCCTATCCGCTCATCGAGCGCTACCAATGGCTGTGGATCTGGATGGGCGCGCCCGAGCGCGCCGACGCCGCGCTGATCCCGAACTGGTGGTGGGCCGATCATCGCGAATGGGCGTACACGCAGCCCGAGCAGATCTACGTGAAATGCAACTACCAGCTCATCGCCGACAACGTGCTCGACGTCACGCATCTCGCCTATGTGCATTCCAGCTCCATCGGCGCGTCCTCGATCACCGAGTTCCCCGCGACGGTGGAGCGCGAGGAGCGGCTCGTGCGACTGACGCGCTGGATCCGCGATCGAGCGCCGCCGCCGCTCTATAAGCGCGCCGGCGGCTTCCCAGACAATGTCGACCGCTGGCAGATCGTCGAGCACGTGCCGCCGTGCTACAGCGTGAACTTCGCCGGCTGCCAGGACGCGACGCGCCGCATCGATCTCATGGCCCTCTCGGCGCCCACGCCCGAGACCGAGCGCAGCACGCACTACTTCTACGGCTTCGTGCGCAACTTCGGCCTCGCCGATGCGGCGATGGAAGCGATCTTCGCCGGCGACATGGTGCGCGTGTTCCACGAGGACATCCCAGTTCTCGAGGCGCAGCAGCGCATGCGCGAGCTGAAGCCGGACGCGCCGAGCGTGGACCTCAAGGTAGATGCCGCGCCGCTCGCCGCGCGACGCATGCTGCAGGCGATGCTCGAGCGCGACTAACTACCCGGACTGCGTAGCGGACACGCCGACGTAGCGCTCGAGGAGCCGCTCGTCCGCCGCGAGCTCGCGCGAGGCGCCGCGGTGAGCGATGCGCCCGCGCTCGATGACGAGCGCCTGCTCGGTGAGCGAAAGCGCGATCTCGGCGTGCTGCTCGACGAGGATCATCGCCATGCCCGCGAGGTGGCGCAGCGCCTGCGCCAGCTCCTCGACGATGATTGGCGCGAGCCCCTCGAGCGGCTCATCCAACAGCAGGAGCCGCGGGTTAGTCATCAGGGCGCGCGCGATGGCGAGCATCTGCTGCTCGCCGCCCGAGAGCTGGTGACCCTTGTTCGCGCGCCGCTCGGCGAGGCGCGGGAAGAGCTGGAACACCTGGGGCAAATCCCAGGGGCCAGGCTGCGCCGCGACCGTGAGGTTTTCCTGCACGGTGAGCGAGGGGAAGATCTCGCGCTCTTGCGCGACCCAGCCGATACCGAGGCGCGCGCGGCGATGAGGCGCAAGGCGTGCGATCGACTTGCCGTTCCACAGTAGGTCGCCCTTACGGAGCCGCGTGTAGCCCATGAGGGTGAGGAGCAGCGTGCTCTTGCCGACGCCATTGCGGCCAAGGAGCGCCAGCGTGCCGCCCTCGGGGAGCGCGAGCGAGATGCCGTCCAGCACCACGGCGTCGCCGTAGCCCGCGCGCACCTCACGCAGCTCGAGCATGTTTTCCCAGGTAGACCTCGCGCACGCGCGCGTCGCGCGCCACCTCGCCCGGCGTGCCCTCGGCAAGGATGCGCCCGCCCACCATCACGATGATGCGCTCGGCGAAGCGGAACACCACGTTCATGTCGTGCTCGATGAAGAGCACCGTGAGCTCCTGCGAGAGCCCGGCGATGGCGGCGAAGAGCTCCGCGCTCTCGTCCTGCGGCACGCCGGCGGCGGGCTCGTCCAGGAGCAGCACGCGCGGACGCGTCGCCAGCGCGAGGGCGATCTCGAGGAGCCGCTGCTGGCCGTAGGCGAGCTCGCGCGTCGCGCGGTGCTCGACCGGCGCGAGCCGGAGCTTGGCGAGGAGGCCGTGCGCCTCCTCGATCGCCGCGCCGAACGCGGGCAGGGCGCGCCACCAGTTGTGCGCGTGGCCTTCGCGCTCGAGCACAGCGATCGCCACCGACTCGAGCGGCGTCAGCCCGGCGAAGAGCGTGTTGATCTGGAAGGTGCGCGCGAGGCCCGCGCGCACGCGCGCCTCGGGCCTGAGCGCGCTGATCTCGCGCCCGGCGAGGAAGATCTGGCCGGCATCGGGCGCGAGCAGCCCGGTGAGCAGATTGATGAGCGTGGTCTTGCCGGCGCCGTTCGGGCCGATCAGCGCGTAGCGCACGCCGGCGGGGAGCTCGAGCGCGATGTCCTGCGCCACGACGAGCGAGCCGAAGCGTTTATTCAGGTCTTTTGTAGAGAGCACTCAGGCCGCCTAGGACGCCGTTCGGCAGAAAGAGGACCACCGCGACGAGCAGCAGCCCGACCCAGAAGTACCAGTACTGCGGATTCATGCTGGCGAACTGGTCGCGCGCCACCATGTAGATGATCGCGCCGACGATGCCGCCGTAGAGGCGGCCGGCGCCGCCGAGGATCAGGATCACCAGCACATCGGCCGAGCGGCCGAAAGACAGCACCTCGAGCGACACGGTGGAGGTGGTCTGCGTGAGCAACGCGCCGGCGGCGCCCGCCATCACCGCGGCGATGGTGTACACCTTGCGCAGGTGGGCGAGGCTCGGCGCGCCGATCGCGGGCATGCGCCTCGCGTTTTCGCGGATGCCGCGCAGCGCCAGGCCGAACGGCGAATGAATGATGCGCCGCGCCACCAGAAACAGGAGGAAGAGCACCGCCAATGAGTAGGCATATGCCGTGCGGCCATAGAGATCGAACTTGAACCCAAGCAGCGGCGCGGTTTTCACCCCCTGCAGCCCGTCGGCGCCTCCGGTGAGCCAGCTCGCGCTGTTCGCCGCCTCGGCGAGCAGCAGGCCCAGGCCCAGGGTGAGCATGATGAGCGCGAGATGGCGAAAGCGCACGATCAGGTGGCTCGTCACGTAGCCGAGCAGGCCGGCGGCGATCGCGGCGAGCACGAGGCCTGTGAGCGGCTCGCCGAAGTCGTGCTTGGAGAGAAGTCCGGCGGTATACGCGCCGAAGCCGAAGTACGCCGCGTGGCCGAGCGAGACGATGCCCGCGTAGCCGAGGATCAGATCGAGCGACAGCGCGAAAAGCGCGGTGATGGCGACCTGGCTCGCGAGCGCGAGGTAGCTCGGCGTCACCACAAAGGGCAGGAGCGTGGCGGCCCAGAAGGCGGCTTCGAGCGGCCGCACGCGTGCCTGCCGGCGGAAATACTCGTCAGCGCCTGGCAAAGAGGCCCACGGGCCGCCACATGAGAAGCGCGACCATCACGAGGTAGATGAGAAAGGCGCCGAGCCAGGGGAAGTAGTACTTGCCCGCCATGTCGCTCACGCCGAGGAGGAGCGCCGCGGCGAACGAGCCGCCGATCGAGCCCAGGCCGCCCACGGCGACGACGATGAGCACATAAACCAGGTAGTTCAAGGCGAAGGCGTGGTCGAGTCCCACGATCTCGATCGCCGCCGCGCCGCCCAGGCCCGCCAGGCCGCCGCCGAGCGCGAAGGTGATCATGAAGGCGCGATCCACGTCGATGCCGAGACCTCGCGCCATGCGCTGGTTGTCGACCGCTGCGCGCACCTGCGCGCCAAAGCGCGTGTACTCGAGCGCCGCGACGAGGACGATGGCGACGGCCAGGCCGAGCGCGATGAGAAAGAGGCGATAGGCGGCGAAGCTCATGCCGAAGAGCTCCACCGAGCCGCGCAGATAAGAGGGCGTCGGCGCCGACTGCACCACGGTGCCGTAGAACCAGGCATACACCGCGATGGAGATGAACACGATGCCGATGGTGAAGAGGCACTGGTCGAGGTCGCTCGCGCGATACAGGCGCCGATAGAGCGTGCGCTCGAGCACGAGCGCGACGGCGGCGGCGGCGAGAAACGCCATCGGCAGCGCGGCGACGAACGGCCAGCCGTAGCGGTTCGTCAGGCTGACGGTGACGTAGCCGCCCACCATGGCAAGACTGCAGTGCGCGAGATTGACGAAGTTCATCATCCCGAGCGTCACCGACAGCCCCACCGAGAGGAGGAAGAGGAGCATCCCGTAGGCGACGCCGTCGAAGAGCACGCCCGCGAGCGAGGCGAACATCACGAAAAAGGGGTCAGAGCAATTTTTCCGTTACAGGTGTTTCGGGAAAATTGCTCTGACCCCTTTTAGGTCCTTACTGCTTCTGCTGCTTGCGGCGCTCGCCGGCCGGGTCCTTCACGGCGCTGATTTTGTCGAACGGTACGTTGACGTACTCGTCGCCCACCTTCTGCACGCGCCGGATATAGACGTCCTGCACCACGTCGCGGGTCTGCGGATCGATCGACATCGGCCCGCGCGGGCTCTGCCATTTCAGGCCTTTCGCTGCCGCGATCATCGCCTCGCCGTCGGTGTTGCCCTCGGTCTTCTTCAGCGTCTCGTAGATCGCGTGCATGCCGTCGTAGCCGCCGATCGAGAAAAAGTCGGGGTTGCGGCCATGCATCTCGCTGAACACGCGGACGAACTCGCGGTTGAGCGGGTTATCGAGCTTGTAGTCGTAATGCCACGCGGTAATGATGTCGAGCCCGGCGTCGCCCATGCTCTTCAGCGCGGCTTCCGCGGTCGTCTCGCCCGAGCCGAGGATCTTGGTCTTTTTCTTATCTATCCCACGCTCGGCGAACGCCTTGCCCAATGCCGCGGGTTGAGCGCCGCCGGGGATGAAGACGTAGATCGACTCCGGGGCGAGATCCTTCGCCCGCTGCACGAAGGCGGAGAAGTCGGGATTCGCCACCGGGAAGCGCACCGAGCCGACGATCGTGCCGCCGGCGGTCTTGAACGCGCTGGCGAAGGCCGCCTCGGCGTCGTGCCCGGGCCCGTAGTCCGTGACCATGGTGTAGTTCTGCTTGAGGCCGCCCTTGGTCGCCGCCCAGGTGCCGAAGGTCTCCATCACCTGCGGCAGCGTCACCGAGGTGCGGATCATGTAGGGCGACTTGGCGATGATGATCGAGGTCGCGGCGTTCATCACCACCATGAACCTCTTCGCCTCCGCCGAGACATCGGCCGCGGCGAGGGCGTTGGGCGTGAGGAGGAACCCGGCGAGGAGATCCACTTTGTCGCGCACCACCAGCTCCTGCGCGTGCCGCTTGGCGACATCCGGGTTCGGCCCGCCGACGTCGCGGCGGATGATCTCGATCTTCTTGCCGGCCACGCTGTCGCCGTGCATCTTCATGTAGGTCTTGGCGCCGTTGTCCATCTGCGCACCGGCGTCGGCGAACTGGCCCGAGAGCACGTTGATCATGCCGATCTTGATCGTCTGCTGCGCGGCCGCCGCGAACGGCAGGAGCAGCGCGGCGGCGGCAATCATTCGTAGCATCGTTGCCTCCTCCTAAGGAAGCCGTACCATACCAAAAATGAAAAGGAGCAGCGAAAGGATCCTCACGACGCACGTGGGAAGCCTCCCGCTCCTGGACGGGAGCTCGGTGGCGGCGATCGTGCGCCAGCAGCGCGAGCTCGGCCTCGATCTCATCAACGAGGGCGAGTACACCAAGGGCGGCGACTGGCTCTCGTACGTCGAGCCGCGCTTCGGCGGCTTCGAGCCGCGGCCGCCGGCGCCAGGCGCGGTGCCGCTGATTGCGCAAGGGCGCGACCGCGAGACGTTCGCCGATTTCTATCGCTATGCCAGCGAAAAGGGCACGCTCTTCTATGCGCCCGGCGAGCAGATCAAGCGCGTTCGGCCGATCTCGGTCTGCACCGGCCCGATCACCTACCGGGGCCAGGCGGCGCTTGAGCGCGAGATAGAGGAGCTAAAGCGCCATGTGCCGGTGGACGACGCGTTCCTTACATCAACGGCGCCGGCGAGCCTGGAAGTCTACCGGCGCAACGAGTACTACAAGAGCGAGGAGGAATTCGTCCACGCGATCGCCGAAGCGATGCGCATCGAGTACGAAGCGATCGTCGCTGCAGGCGTCGTGCTGCAGATCGACGATGCGTGGCTAGTGGCGCTCTGGGATCGCATTGGCATATCGATGGGGCTGGATGCGTTCCGCAAGAGGAGCGCCATGCGCATCGAGGCACTGAACCACGCGCTGCGCAATCTGCCCGAGGGCCGCGTGCGCTACCACCTGTGCTGGGGGAGCTGGCATGGGCCGCATGCCTATGACATTGAGCTCGAGCAGGTGGTGGATCTCATGCTCAGCGTGAAGGCGCAGGCCTATCTCCTCGAAGGCGCGAACGCGCGCCACGAGCACGAGTACGCCGTCTGGGACCGCGTCAAGCTGCCGGAGGGCAAGATATTGGTGCCCGGGGTGGTGACGCATTCGACCGATGTCGTCGAGCACCCCGAGGTGGTGGCACAGCGCATCCACCGCTACGCGAAGCGCGTGGGGCGCGAGAACGTCATTGCCGGCTGCGACTGCGGCTTCGGCGGCCGCTCGCATCCGCAGATCGCCTGGGCGAAGCTCAAGTCGTTGACCGAGGGCGCAGCGCTCGCGAGCAGGCGGCTTTACTGAAGCCCCGGCAAAAAGCTAGCCGCGCTTGAGGATGCGGTCGAGGTGGTCGAGGTCGTTGACCACCTGCCACTCGGCGGCGCCGGCTTTCTGTACGCGGACGCGCCACTCATCGAGGCGACCGAGGTAGCGGCGCGGGTCGACGTTGTCGGTCGAGAGCTTGACGACATTGACCGCGATGATGCGGATGTTCTTCAGGCTGATCGGGAAGTTGCGCACCGTGACCTTGTCGAGCTCCTCCTGCATGTCGGAGAAGATGATGATGGTCTTGGTGCCCGCCGCGCCCTCGTTCAGGAATTCCGCTCCCTGGATGAGGCCGCCGGTGATGTCGGTGTAGGCGCTGCCAGGTACCGTCCTGAAGGGTCCTTCTCGCTGAAGCTGCGGCTTTTCACCCGTGCCACCGCGAGCGAGTCGCCGGGCTCGAGCGTGCCGAGCAGGTAGTTGACGATCAGCAGCGCCTTGTTCGCCTCCCTTGCATAGGTGCCGGAGGTGTCGACCAGCATATAGACGGCATTGCGGTGGCTGCGCGGATCGCTGCAGCCGCTCGCCGCGAGGGCGAGCGTCGAGAGCAGGAATTTGCGACGGTCCATGGCGTCCCCCTAGGCGTGCGTGCGCTCGGCGTCGTCGAGGTCGAGCTCGGCGCGACGGCGGCCCGAGCGCCGTGAGCCCTTGACGATGCGCTCTGCAAGGAGTGGCACGACGATCGCCACGTCGTAGAGACGGATCAGCACGCGGCTCGCCTGGCGCACGGCCTGGCCGGTGACGCGCAACACGAGCGCGAGTGTGCGCACCAGCGCGGTAAGGACCACGCCGCCCACCGTGCGGGTGGAATGGATCAGCGACTCGAGCGGGATCGCGATGAAGGCGAGCGCGAAGGGCAGGATGAAGCCAAGCAGCATCTGGCCGGCAGTCGGGATGCGCCCGACCCAGCCGTCGTTGACGACCGGGTGCACCGCGGAGAGCGACTGCAGCAGCGCCTGCTTGTCGGCGATCAGCATGTCGCGCATCAGCGCGAGCGCGGCCTCGACGCCCGCCAGCGTGACGAGGAGGGTAAACGCGATCCACAGCATCCGGCGCCGCAGCACCTCGTTGAGGCTGGCGATGCGGGGAAAGAGGTGCGTGACGCGCATCGCCTCGAGCAGGAAGAGACCCATCGATGCTTCGACGAAGATGATGACCAGCGCGGCGACCTCGGAGGTGCGCAGGGAGCTCGTGATGTAGTCGCCCGCGCCGACCATCTCCGACATCGGCAGCGCGATCAGCTTGAAGTTGATGAATGCGCCGCCGGCGGCGATCGTCATCACGACGAGCGCGATGGCGAACTGGGTGAATCCCGACACGGTTAGCGCGTGCTGCGCCTTATCGGTGCCGGCGTTGATACTCTCGTACTTGGCCATGTGCGCGTCGACCGTGGTGACGCTCGACTGCAGCGCCGCCAGGTTCTTCTCGACCTGCGCCAGGTTCTTGTCCACCGAGCGCCAGAACGGCATGAACCCTTCGAGGATCTTGTGGCGCGTCTCGTAGGACTTGCGGTATTCGGCGAGCGCCTTATCGTGGATTGCGGTGACCGAGCGCTTGATTTCCTCCAGCACCCGCAGCACGAGCTCGTTGCCGGTCGACTTGACGTTGGCGATGGCCTTCACCGCCTCGGTCCAGTCGGGCGGGGAAGGCGGTACCTCGCCGCACTTCTTGTAGTCCTCCTCGATCTTGGTGATCTCGTCGAGGAGCTTTCTCTGCAGCGTCGGGTAACCCTGCAGGTCTCGCGTGACGATCGCGCCCAGGCGCTCGAACTCGCGCTCGATGCGCTGGCCGACTTCCTGGCGCCCATGCGCGAGCAGCACGGCCCTGTTGCGGTTGTTGATCTCGATGGCGGCCGCCGACAGCCAGCGCGACGCGACGCGCAGCGGCCCCCCGATCATGTGCCCGAGCGAGCGCAGGAGCTCGTGCGTCGGACGGCGTGCGGCGTACATGAACCCCATGGCGAGCAGCGCGAGCAGCAGCACGGACGCTGCGACGTTGTTGGGCCACAGCATCCAGGATTGAAAGCTCATAGCGTCTCCCTCTCTGATCTGATGCGCACGCTAGAGCAGAATGGAACTGCGCGCCCGACAACTTATTGCGTTTTAGGAACTATGCCTTTGTGCGGTCGAGCAAAAAGTCATCCCTGTTGGAAAAATGCCCATGCTGGTCCGGTGCTTGCGGCGCTGCGGCAAGAATGGCGCCTTTTTATGCGGGCGACATGCCGCCGAGACGCTCGCGCCGGTCGGCGAGTCCGAAGCGGCGCTCCTGCGCGACGGGCATCATGTGCTGGCGGCGGTCGCCGGCGGCTCGCCGACGCTCGCGCATCGCGCTCGGCTCGCGCCAGCCGACGTAAGCGGCGGCGAGCGCCGTTACCGCGTGCAGCCAGATGTCGTGCGCATGCAGCGGCATCAAGCCGAACGTGGTGTTCACCATCGGCAGCATGCCCATCACCGCGAGCACGCCGAAGAGCCACGCGAGCGCTCGCGCGTACGTCGTCGCGTTCAGGCGTGCCGACCACGCGGCAAGCCCGAGGGCGCCGATGACGAGATTCATGCCCGTGTGCAGCAGGTTCACCGGGAACAGACCGAGCAGATAGCCGTAGAGCAGCGCGAATCTCGTCGGCGGCGCGTCCATCGGCGGCGGCACCAGCGCCGCCGGGATGAGGCCGAGGATGCCCAGCACGAGATAGACGATGCCGGCGATCAAGGCGAACGTCGTCGTTTTCATGGTCTCTCCTGCTAAAGCTCCACGTGGTGATCGTCGTTTTCGTGCGTGTACTCGCGCGCGAGGCGCACGGTGCCGTCGCGCTCGAGCACCGCGACACGGCAGCGCGGCTTGGCGTGCGCCACGCGCACCGCGTGCTTGAGCGCGCCCCATTTGCTCGGGAAGTACGCGATGGCGACGCGGCTCGGGCCGCGCTCGTTCACGCTCCAGACGCCGTCCTTGGTCTCGGTCACCGAGAGAAGCGGCGCATCCATCAGCTGCCTCCGGAAGGCGCCTGTGCGCGGATCACCGTCGGCTTCTCGATCGGCGGGCGGCGGATTTCCTGCTCGAGGCTCGGCCGCTCGCGCCGCTGGTAGGGGGGCAGCTCCACCGGTTCGCCGGTGGCGATCGAGCGGTAAAGCGCGCGGATCACACGCACGTCGGCGAGCCCCTCTTCGGCGGAAGGCTCGGGGTCGCGGTTGGTGAGCAGGCAATCGGAGAAATAAAGGAGCTCAGGCGCGAACTGGTCGCGCTTCGCGAAGCGCCGCTCACTCACCACGTTGCCTTCCAGCGCCAGGCGATGCTCGAGCGGCCTCGCGTACTCGTAGGCGGGATCGACCGCGAGTTCGCCCTTGGTGCCCACCAGGCGATATTCGGACACCTTGCCGGCGCCGAAGCTCGCGGTGAAGGAGGCGAGCCGCTCGTTGGGCAAGCGCATGAGCGCGCTCACCGACTCCTCGACATCGCCGATCGCGCCGGCGGCGATCGCGCGTACCTCGGTGGGCTCGTCGCGAAACAGCGATCGCGCCGCGTTGATGCAGTAGATGCCGATGTCGTAGAGCACGCCGCCGCCGAGCGCGCGCTGCACGCGGATATTGCCCGGCACCACCGTCATGGTGAACGTGGAGGTGAAAAGGCGCGGCTCGCCGATCCTGCCCGAGCGCGCGATCTCGATCGCCTCGAGGTTGGCGCGCTCGAAGTGAAGCCGGTAGGCGATCATCAGCTTCACCTGGTGCTCGCGCGCGACCCGGCCCATCAGCTCGCACTCGGCTTCGGTCACCGCCATCGGCTTTTCGCAGAGCACGTGCACGCCGGCGCGCGCCGCGCGCTCGGTGTACTCGGCATGCATGCTGTTCGGCAGCGCGATGTACACCGCATCGATGTCGCCGCTCTTCAGCAGCTCGTCGTAGTGCTCATAGTCGAGCGCGCGCGGGATGTCGTATATCTTCTGCAGCTCCGCGCGCTTCACCGGATCGCCGGAGACGATCGCGATGAGCTTGGAATTACGCCGCGCGTTGCCGAACGCGGGCAGCACCGCCACCTGGGCGATGTGGCCGCAACCGACCACCGCGTAGCGGATGAGGCGCTTAGGCATTAGAGCAAGCTAGAGGCGCGCTTAAACATCAGGCACGGTCGCGCAGCGCGCCTTCACCCTCATGGCGAGCGCAGTGCGCGCAGCAGTACATCTTGCCGTTGGCTTCCACGCCGTGGCCGAGGATCCGGCAGCCGCAATGCGCGCAGACGGGCGCGAGCTTCTGGATGGCGCACTCGAAGCTGTCGAACGTGTGCGCGGCGCCGCCGGCGACGCTCACGGAGAAGGCCTTGTCGTAGCTGTTGCCACAGACTTCGCAGGTGTCCATCGGCTGGCTCCTATGCAGCGCGGCGCTTGCGCGCCGCGCGTTTGGGTTTGCGCTCTCGTTCCGGCTCCCTTTCCCGGGTGGCGCCCTTGCGGCCGCCGGCGACGCTTTTCTTAAGCAGCGACATGAGATCGATCACTTCCGCGCCCTTCGCCGGGCGCTCTTCCTTCTCGGGCTCGGTGATCGCCTCGGTCTGGCCGGCCTTGATCTTCTCCTCGACGCGCTTGAGCAGATCCTCGTGGTAGGTATCGCGGTAGCGCTCCGGCTGCCAATCGTCGGCCATGTCGTCGACGAGCGTGAGCGCCATGTCGAGCTGAGGTCCTTCGCGCTCTTCAGCTCATCGTGATAACGCAGCGTGTTGAGGACGAGCGCATCGCCCTGCGGCACGAGCGCGGCCAGGTATTGCTTGGTGCGGATCACCACGGTGGCAATGCCCGCCTTGCCCGCCTTGGCCATCGCGTCGCGCAGCAGTGCATAGGCCTTCTCGCCGCGCTTGCCGGGCGAGAGGTAATAGGGCGTCTCGAAGTATTGCGGGGCGATGTCGGCGAGCTCGACGAAAGCCATGATATCGACCGTTTTAGAGGCGTCCGGGTTGGCGCGGCGGAAATCCTCCTCCGAGAGCACGACGTACTTGTCGTCCTCGTACTCGTAGCCTTTGACGACGTCGTCCCACGGCACTTCCTTGCCGCTCGCCTTGTTGACGCGCTTGTAGCCCACCGGCGCGAGGTCGCGCTTGTCGAGCATCGTCAGGTCGAGCTCGGCCGAGCGCTTCTGCGCCGAGAAAAGCTCCACCGGCACGTTCACCAGCCCGAAGCTGATCGCGCCTTTCCACAAGCCGCGCGCCATGGCCTGCGCTGCCGCCTAGTGGGTTATGCCCTCGAGCAGCCGCACGAGGTCGTCCGCGTGCTCCTCTTCCTTGGCGAGGATCTCCTCCATCAGGCGCCGCGAAGTCGGGTCGTCCTGCCCGAAGTAGTTGATCATCTCGCGGTAGCTGTCGATGGCGATGCGCTCGGCGACGAGATCTTCCTTGATCATCTCTTCGAGCGAGCCGCCCTCGACGTACTCGGCGTGGCTCCTCGAGGTGAGGCCGTCGGGCGAGAAGTCTGGCGCGCCGCCGAGCTGCGTGATGCGCTCGGCGATCTGGTCGGCGTGCTGCTGCTCCTCGTTGGCGTGCTCCAGGAACTCCTGCGCGACACCTTCGCCGTGGATGCCCTGCGCCATGTAGTAGTGGCGCTTGTAGCGCAGCGTGCAGACGATCTCGGTGGCGAGCGCCTCGTTGAGGAGCTTCAGCACCACCGCGCGATCCGCGTGGTACCCGGGAGTCACCGCCCCTTGGGCGATGTGCTCCCGGGCGCGCTGGCGCAGCGTCTGGATGTCGGAGAGGAATGCGCCGCTACGCGGTTCGGTCATTTCGTGGTGCTCGCCGTGGAGCCGGTTGCGGATTTGCGCTCAGACGAGGCGTACTTCGCCTTGATGTCCGCCTTGGCCTTGTCGTACTTCGCCTTGACGTCCTTCTCGCAGGCGCTCTCTTCCTTGCCTTTCTGCGCGTCGCACTTCTCTTTCGCCACCTTGTACTGGTGCTCGGCCTTCGCTTCGTCGACCTTGCGCTGGTTGGCGGGCGTCGGGTCGTGCTTCGCCTTGAGCTCGGCCTTGGCCACGTGCTCCTTGCCTTTGGCGTCGGCTTCGCAGGCTTCCTTCTCGTTGCCCTTCATGTCCTTGCACTTGGCTCTTTCGGCCTTGTACTCGGCGTTGATGCGGTCTTCCTCCGCCTTGCGCGCCTTGCGATCGACCGAGGGCTTGTG
Source organism: Betaproteobacteria bacterium (assembly GCA_005883675.1). Taxonomy (GTDB): domain Bacteria; phylum Pseudomonadota; class Gammaproteobacteria; order Burkholderiales; family SG8-39; genus SCGC-AG-212-J23. The sequence continues at coordinate 47,385 of VBCM01000082.1, read as the reverse complement.
ATCCTGCGCGCCGGTGGAGGGGGATTGCGCCTGGGCGGCACCCGCGAACGCGAGCGCCACCGCGGCCGCGATGCTCAGCAGCTTGGTGTGCATAGTGGATCTCCGATCGTTAAGGCCTTCTCAGCAGGCCCGCAACCAGCGAAACCAGGAAAAGGACCACGAAAACGACGAACAGAATCTTCGCGATTTCCGCCGCCCCTGCCGCGATGCCGGTGAAGCCGAAGATCGCGGCGATGATGGCGATGATGAAAAACGCCAGCGCCCAGCTCAACATAAACGACTCCTTGTCCTAAGTTTGGGTGAAGCTAGATACGGGGGAGCAAAGCCCGTGCCGAGCGAGCGGCGCCGGACGGACCCGTGTAAGCGTTGCGCGGAGGTGTAATAACCGCTGTAGCGCGCCAGCCGCGCCAGCGTCGAATTTTGGCTACAGGAACTTCCCGGCATGGCTCCTGCAACGCTTTGGGACATGAGCTGGGAAGATGATCTACCGGTGATGCTGTGGCGCGCACGACCCGACATGTCGTGCGAATTCGCAAACCGCGCCTGGTTCGCGTTCACCGGCTACCGCGCGCAGGACGCGTACGGGCACGGCTGGTCACGCGTCGTGCATCCGGAAGACCTCGCGCGCTGGCTCGACACGTGCCTGCGCGCCTACGACGCGCGCGCGCCCTACGAGATCGAGTACCGCATGCGCCGCCACGACGGCGCCTATCGCTGGGTGCTCGAGCGCGGCGCGCCACGCGCATCCCAAGGCGCGCTCGCCGGCTATCTCGGCGTGTGCCTCGAGATCGAGGAGCGCAAGTGCGCCGCGGCCGCCACCGAATGCGCGCTCGAGCGCGAGCGGCGGCTGTGCGCGGCGACCGAAGAGGCGAGCCACGCCAAGGATCGCCTGTTCGCCAACGTGCTCGCCGAGCTGCATTCGCCCACGGAGGCGATCGCCGCCTGGTCGGCGCGCCTGCGCGAGGAGCTCGCCCCCGAGGGGAAGGCGGCGCAGGCGCTCGAGGCGATCGAGTCGGCAGCGCGCACCCAGGCGCGCGTCATCGCCAACCTGCAGGAGTTTGCCGCCGGCTGCGGCGCGCCGCTCGGACGGCCACTCGATGCGCCGCTCCTCGCCGGCGTGCGCGTGCTCGTCGTGGAGGAGGATCCCCAGGCGCGCGAGCTGCTGCTCAAGGTGCTGCGCATGGCGGGCGCCGAGGCCTGCGCCGTGCCCGATTCGGCGCAGGCGTTGCCGGCGCTCGAAGACTGGCACCCGGACGTGCTGCTTTCCGATGCGGGCGTGCCAGGCGAGCACGGCTACGTGCTGCTGCGCGCCCGGCCGGCGGCGCAACGCGGCATCGCGCCCGGCTACGACGCGCAGCTAGCGAAACCGGTGGAGCCCGCCGCGCTGCTCGCCACAGTGGCACGCTTGGTGCAGCCGGCGGCCGCCTAGTCCGGCTGGCATCGCCGGCATGCGTTTTGCACGGCGTGCAGCGCCGATTTTCCACCACCTGAGGACGCAGAATGAACTGGGATCGCATCGCGGGCAACTGGAAGCAGATGAAGGGCGCGCTGAGGGAGCGCTGGGGCAAGCTCACCGAGGACGAGCTCGACCGTATGGCCGGTCAGCGCGACCAGCTCGTTGGCAAGATCCAGGAGCGCTATGGCTGCGCGCGCGACGAAGCGGAAAACCAGGTCCGCGAATGGGAAAACCGCCAGCAGTAAAGGAGCCGGGGAAACCGGCGAAGGCCCGCTGGCCATTCGATCCGCTCGCCCCGGGCGACCACGAGCCGGTGCGCCTGCCGGAGGAGCTCGAGCGCGTGCAGAAGCAGAGCGGGTCGGGCCGCCCGGCCACTGGAAAGCGGAGCAAGCGATGAAACCCCTGCTCGCAGCCCTCGCCGTCGCGACCGCGGCGGCGCTCGGCGCCGGCGGCTGCGGCTCGCCCGGCGCTCAGTCGCAGCACGGCGTCGGCGAGGTGAGCGATGATGCCGCGCTCACCGCGAAAGTGAAGACCGCGATCGCCACCGATGTCGGCGCGCGCGCCGCCTCCTCGATCAACGTCGAGACCTACCGCGGCGTGGTCGAGCTTTCGGGCTTCGTCGACAACCAGGAGACGGCCAGTCGCGCGCTCGCCGCGGCGAAGAAGGTGAGCGGCATCAAGTCGCTGAAGAACGACCTGCGCCTTAAGGCTTCGTAGGACCGAAAGTTGCGGCGGAAATCCTTGCCAACGTAAGGAGGTTTCCGCATGGCTACCGCAACCGCCAAAGCCGCGCAGCGGCTGCATTTCAACTTGCCGCCGCTGCCTTATCCGCAGGACGCGCTCGAGCCGGTGATCTCGGCCGAGACGCTCGGGCTACACCACGGCAAGCATCACAAGAAGTACGTCGACACCATGAACGAGCTGCTCGCGACGAGCGACGTGCGTGGCTCGTCGCTCGAGGATGTCGTGCGCTCGAGCCACGGCAAGCTCTTCAACAACGCCGCGCAGGCGTGGAACCACGATTTCTACTGGCATTCGCTCGCGCCCGACGCCCGGCCGCCCTCGGCGGCGCTGCGGCGGCGCCTCGAGCGCGATTTCGGCACCTACGAGAGCTTCCTCGACAAATTCGCCGCCGCGGCGAACGGCCAGTTCGGCAGCGGCTGGGCGTGGCTCGTCGACAAGGACGGCAAACTCCAGGTCGTCGCGACCGCCAATGCCGATACCCCGCTGGCGCACGGCGTGCGCTGCCTGCTCACGCTCGACGTCTGGGAGCACGCGTACTACATCGACTACCGCAACCAGCGCGAGCGCTACGTGCAGGCGGTGCTCGAGAAGCGCCTCAACTGGGAGTTCGCCGAGAAGAACCTCGGCTAGACGGTGGCGAGCGGCGTGCGCGGGTCGAAGTCCCGCCAGCCGCCGTCGCGCCATTCGCCTTCCGTGCGGCCGACGTCGCGCGCGTTGTTGACGCGCAGCGCCTCGATCGCGAGCCGCTCGGTGCCCGGCCGGTCGACGCACACCGCGATCATGCGGCCGCCGCGCGGCTCGACCGGGTGCTCGGCGGTCGCTTCGACCGCGCGGCCGCCATGCAGGCTCACCATCACCCCGGCGAACGCGCCGGCGAGCGCGCCCAGGCCGCAGGCGAGCAGCACCGCATGCGCTCCTATGAGGGAACCGACGATCAGCCCGACGGCGAGGCCGGCCACCGCGCCGACTACGCCCGAGCGGCCGGCGCCGCGCGAGCCGGCGTCGCTGTACACGTCGCCGCCGATTGGCGTGCGCGCATGCTGTCCCGGCGGACCTACGTAGAAGGCGTCGACTTCGCTCCTCGCGAAGCCCTCGCGCTTGAGCTCCTCGAGCGCGGCATCGGCATCGAGGCTGCGGTCGAAGCGGCCGGCAACGATGCGAGACATCAGGCTGTTCTCCTCAAATCGGCGCGCCGGACATCCACGCTCGGCAGACGCATGAGCGCGCGGTACTTGGTGATCGTGCGCCTTGCCACGCGCAGCCCCTGCTGCGCGAGCAGCCGCGCGAGCTCCGCATCGGAGAGCGGCGCGCGCGGATCTTCGGCGGCGATGAGCTCCTTCATCACCGCGCGCACCGCGGTGGCGGAGGCGGCGCCGCCGTTCTCGGTGGCCAGCCGGCGCGAGAAGAAGTGCTTGAATTCGAACAGACCCCGCGGCGTCGCCATGTACTTGTTGTTGGTGACCCGGCACACGGTCGATTCATGCAGGCCGAGCTCGCCGGCGATGAGCTTGAGCGTGAGCGGCTTCATCGCCACCTCGCCGTATTCGAAAAAGCCCCGCTGGCGGGCAACGATCGCGTCGGCCACTCGCTGAATGGTGGCGAAGCGCTGCTCGATGGAGCGCAGCAGCCACCGTGCTTCCTGCAGGTGGCGGGCGAGCGACTGGTTGGAGGCGCCCTTGCTCTGGATCGCCTCGGCATAGGCGCGGTTCAGGCGCACCCGCGGCAGCGACCCCGGATTGATGATCGCCATCCAGCGGTCGCGCACCTTCTTCACGATGACATCCGGCACCACGTAGCGCGCCTCCTGGTCGCCGAAGCGGTGCCCCGGGCGCGGATCGAGCGAGCGGATGAGCGCGCGCGCGCGGTGCAGCGTCGCCTCGTCGCAGCCGACCGCGTGCTGCAGTCGCGCCCACTCGCGGTTGGCGAGGAGCTGCAGGTTGCCGCGCACGATCTTGATCGCCGCCTCGCGCGCCGGCGTCTGCTCGGGCAGCGCCTGCAGCTGCAAGAGCAGGCACTCGTCGAGCGTGCGCGCGCCCACGCCCACCGGGTCGAGGCTCTGCACCAGCCTCAACGCCGGCGCGAAATCCTCCGGCCGCACGTCAGCGTCCTGCGGCAGGAGCGCCGCGAGCTCGTCGAAGCCGAGCTTGAAGTAGCCGTCGTCATCGAGGCTGTCGATCACCATCTGCGCGAGCGCGCGGTCGCGGCTGCCCATCGGCGAAATCATGAGCTGCTCGCGCAGGTGCTGCTGCAGCGTCGGCGAGCTGTCGTTCAGCCCGCCCCAGTCCTCCTGGTCGCGCTCGAGCGCCGCGCCGGGCGCCGGCTCGTGCGGCACGATGACGTCGTCGACCGTCGTGCCGTCGCGCGGCGTGGGCGCCGGGGCGTCAGGGTTCTCTTCGAGGAAGGGATTCGCGGCAAGCGCCTGCTCCATCTCCTGGGCGAATTCCATCGCCGACATCTGCAGAAGCTTCAGCGCCTGCTGGACCTGCGGCGTGAGGGTAAGGTGTTGCCGCAGGCGTAGTGCGATTGCCGGACCCATGTTTGTCCTTTCGTTCTCCGGCAATTCACTGCACAGAGCATGCCAAGCATCGGTTGCAGTGAGCGAAAAAACCAATCTGCTGTAAGACTTGCGCGTTGCCTGTAGCAATTACCGGGCGGGCGCATGCTTTGCTGGCCGTCGCGACATGGCCGATAGGCTTGAGCGCTACCGCGAGATGCGCGATTTCACGATCACGCCTGAACCCTCAGGGAAAACGGCGGGTCGCCGCGCCGCGCCGAAAAAGGCAAAGGCGCTGCGCTATTACATCCAGCGCCACGCCGCGACGCGGCTGCATTACGACTTCCGGCTCGAGCTCGCCGGCGTGCTGAAGAGCTGGGCGGTGCCGAAGGGGCCGAGCCTCGATCCGGCCGACAAGCGTCTCGCCATGCAGACCGAAGACCATCCGCTCGAGTATGGCGAGTTCGAGGGCGTGATCCCGGAGAAGCAGTATGGCGCAGGCGAGGTGCTCCTTTGGGACAAGGGTGTGTGGACGCCGGAGGATCCCGATCCGCTGGCGGCGTTGCGCAAAGGGCGGCTGCATTTTCGCCTCGACGGCGAGAAGCTTCACGGCTCCTGGATCCTTACGCGTACGCGAGGCAACGAGGATCGGCCGGCATGGCTTCTCATCAAGCGCAATGACGAGGACGTGTGGCGCGATTACGACATCACCGCCGAGCGCCCCGAGAGCGTGAAGCGCGAGGCCAAGCCGAAACGCAGCCTCGCGAAGTACGGCGGGGAATTGGAGCTGCCGGCGTTCATCACACCCCAGCTCGCGACGCTCGTCAGCGAGCCGCCGAAGACCGGGCACTGGCTCTACGAAGTGAAATACGACGGCTATCGCATGCTGGCGCGGCTCACGAAGCGCGATGCACGCATCTTCACCCGCAGCGGCAAGGACTGGACCGATCGCCTGCCGCATCTCGCGCGCAGCCTCAAGGCGCTCAAGCTCCACCAGACCTGGCTTGATGGCGAGATCGTGGTGCTGCGCGAAAACGGGCGCTCGAGCTTCCAGGCGCTGCAAAACGCCTTCGACGCCGGGCGCGACGCCGAGATCAGCTTCTTCGCCTTCGACGCGCCGTTCCTCGAAGGCGAGGATCTGCGGGCGCTCGCGCTCGAAGAGCGCAAAGCGCGCCTTGCCCGGGCGCTGAAGAAGAACCCCAGCGTTCGCCTGAGCGAGCATCTCGAAGGCGAGGCGCGCGAGGTGCTCGACAAGGCGTGCAAGCTCGGTCTCGAGGGCCTCATCGGCAAGCTCGCCGATTCGCCCTACGTCCCGGGGCGCACCAAGACCTGGATCAAGCTCAAGTGCCGCCAGCGGCAGGACTTCGTCATCGCCGGCTACACCGCGCCCGGCGGCTCGCGCAGCGGTTTCGGCGCCCTGGTCCTCGGCGTGCACGACGTCCCGGGCGGCAAGCTCAAGTACGCGGGCAAGGTCGGCACCGGCTTCGATGAGCACCTGCTCGAGACCATCACGCGCAAGCTCGCCAAGCTCAAGCGCCCGGACCCGCCGCTTGCCGATCCGCCACGCGAGAAAGGCATCCAGTGGCTGCGTCCCGTGCTGGTTTGCGAAGTCGCTTACGCCGAGCGCACCGACGACGGCATCCTGCGGCAGGCGTCGTTCATGGGGCTGCGCGAAGACATTCCCGCCAAGTCGGTGAGCGAGGAGCGGCCGCAGAAACCACCCGAACAGCCAACCCCCGCTCGCGCCGAGGGCGCTCGCCGCCCCCTTGACCGGGGGCCGGCACCCGCGGACAACGAGGTGCACGGGATCAAGATCACGCACCCGTCGCGCATCGTCTATCCGGCGTTCAACTTCACCAAGCTCGACCTCGCGCGCTACTACGACGGCGTGGCCGAGCTCATCGTGGCGCATCTCGCGGGCCGGCCGCTGACGCTCGTGCGCTGCCCCGACGGCGTGGAAAAGCAGTGCTTCTATCAGCGCCACCTCGCGATGGGCGCGAGCCCGGGCGAAGTGAAGACCGTCAAGCGCGAGCGCTCGAGCAAGGGCCACTACATCTACATCGATTCGCACAACGCGCTGATCACGCTCATCCAGAACGGCGCGGTGGAGCTACACACCTGGGGCGCGCGCGTGCCCGATGTGCAGCACCCCGATCGCATCACGCTCGATCTCGATCCCGACGAAGATCTTCCCTGGGAGAAGCTCGTGCGGGCAACCGAGATGACGCGCGCGATCGTCGAAGGCGTGAAGCTCGGCTCTTTCCTGAAGACGACCGGCGGCAAGGGGCTGCATGTCGTCGTGCCGATCGCGCCGAAGCTCGCTTGGGCCGAGGTGAAGGAGTTCTCGCATCTCATCGCGCAGTTCCTGGTGCGCGCGGAGCCGGCGCTCTTTACCGCCAAGGTGGCGAAGGAGCGCCGCGAGGGCAAGGTGTTCGTTGATTACCTGCGCAACTCCGAGACGGCGAGCGCGGTCTCGGCGTTCTCGGCGCGCGCGCGGCGCAACGCCGGGGTCTCGACGCCGCTCGCGTGGGATGAGCTCAGCGCGGCGGATGATGTGCGCGCGCGCTATACCGTGCAGACGGTGCCGCGCCGCTTGGCGACGCTGAAACAAGATCCGTGGGCCGACTACGACGCGCGCCGGCGAAGCATCACTGCGGCGATGTGGCGCGCACTCGGCAAGAAATAGAGGCAAACGCCGAACCGGGCGCGCCCGCGGTGGGGAGGAGGGGGAGGGTGCGCGAGCAGCGCCCGGTCGGACGCGAGGAGCGTTGCACGCGGCGTGCCATAGGAAAAAAAGACAACGCACTGACGCCGCGCGGCGACATTTGCGAGCGCGGCTCCGCGCTAAGTGATTGAGCCGGCGTGGGCGACGCCATTGGTATGCATTTTGCGGACCGTATCGGGCTCTTACCACCCGGAGACAATCACGTGCCGCATCTGCTGCTCGTAGACGACGACCCTGAGGCGCTGGAGTGGCTGACCGAGCTCGCCAAAGGCGAGGGGTTCACTGTAGCGCAGGCCGATTCGCTGCGCGCCGCGCGCATCCACATGTCGCGCCTGCAGCCCGACGTGCTGCTCACGGATCTGCAGCTCCCCGACGGGCAAGGCATCGAGCTCGTCAATGATCTCGAGACGCGCGATTCGACCGAAGTGGTGCTGATCACCGGCCACGCGAGCGTCGAGAGCGCCGTGCAGGCGCTGCGATTGGGAGCGACCGACTATCTGGTGAAGCCGGTGGACGTGGAGCGACTGCGAGCCATCCTGCGGCGGGTGCCGCGCACGGGCGAGCTTCGCCAGGAGATCGGCGAGCTGCGCGAAGAGCTGAGAAAGCTCGGGCGCTACGGGCATCTCCTGGGCTCCTCGCCGCCGATGCAGAAGCTCTACGACCAGCTCGGTCGGGTCGCGCCGACGTCGGCGACCGTGCTACTGGTGGGCGAGTCAGGCACCGGCAAGGAGCTCGCCGCGCAGACCGTCCACGAGATGAGCCGGCGCAAGCGCGCGCCGTTCCTGCCGCTCAACTGCGGCGCGGTGTCGCCGCAGCTGATCGAGAGCGAGCTCTTCGGCCACGAGAAGGGGTCGTTCACCGGCGCGGACCGCCAGCACAAGGGCTATTTCGAGCGCTGCCATGGCGGGACGCTGTTCCTCGACGAGATCACCGAGATCCCGCAGGAGCTGCAGGTGAAGCTGCTGCGGGTGCTCGAGACCGGCACCTTCATGCGCGTGGGTACCACGACGGCGATCTCGACCGACGTGCGCATCATCTGCGCGACCAACCGCAACCCCGAGGCGGCGGTGACCGACGGCAAGCTGCGCGAAGACCTGTATCACCGCCTGAACGTCTTCCCGATCGCCATGCCGCCGCTGCGCGAGCGCGGCACGGACATCGAGCTCCTCGCGCAGCACTTCCTCGATGTGCTGAACAAGCAGGAAGCCGCGAACAAGACCTTCGCGCCCGCCACCATCGCCGCGCTCTATGCCCATAGCTGGCCGGGCAACGTGCGCGAGCTGAAGAACTACGTGCAACGCGCCTTCATCCTCGCCGACGAAGTGATCGACGCGCACCTCGCGCCCGCCGCGGTGGCGCAGCCGGAGTCGGCGCCGCTCCTTTCGGTGCGTGTGGGCAGCACGCTCGAGGAGGTGAGCCGGCGGCTGATCGAGGCCACGCTTGCCGAGTGCGGCTCGAAGAGGAAGGCCGCCGACATGCTCGGCATCAGCCTGAAGACGCTCTACAACCGCCTCGCCGCCTACAAGAGCGAGGATCTGGGCAAGCGCCGCGCGCCGGCCGAGAACGACGACGACGAGCACCGGGATGCGGCATGAAGGCGCACAAGCCCGAATACGTCCCGGTGAAGAGCCGGTTCCTGCGCAGGAAGCGCATCGTGAAAGCGGTGCGTGACGTCGAGCGCGGCGTGAAGGATAGCGAGCGCCGCGGCACCCCGAGCGACGTGCCGGCGGGCCAGGCGGCGCGCCGGCGGCGGGTATAGACGTTGCTTTTTCAGAGACCGAATTCTTTACGCGGAGAGAGCGATGGCAACCAAGAGCACGCAGCGCGAGCAGAGTGAAGACCGCATCGAACGCATGAGCCAGTCGGCGCACGAGGCGGTCGACAAGGCGGCCTCGGTGGCGAGCGACTACGCCGAACGCATGAGCGCCAAGGGCGAGGAGTGGATGGCGATGCCGCAGGACTGGATGGAGACCGCGCGCGACTACGTGCGCGAGAAGCCGTTCCAGGCGCTCGGCATCGCGCTCGCGGCCGGTTACCTGCTGCATCTCATCACCAGCCGCGACTAGGATGGCCACCATGGAGCCGACGGCCCGGCGCCAGGCGCCGAGCCTCGGCCAGGTCGTCGCGCGCCTCATCGGCGAGGCGCGCCAGCTCGTTGCCGACTACGCCGAGCTCACGGTCCTCGATGCGCGTCGCGCTGCGATCCGCCTCGCCTGGATCCTCGGCTGCGTGCTGGTAGCGGCGGTGCTCATCGTCACCTCATGGATGGGCCTCGTCGCCGCGGCGATCGTCTTCGCCTGGGGCCATGGCGCCTCGTGGCCGATCGCGCTCGCGATCGCGGCGGTTCTGAACATCGTCGCCGCCGCGGTGCTCGCCTGGTTCACCCTCAAGCTCGCGAAAGAGCTGCCGTTCACGGCGCTCTTGAGGCAGATGCGCGGCCGCGACCCCGAACCTCCTCAATGAAGGCGCCGCATGATCCCGCCCGACCAGGAAATCTACGAAGTCGAGAAGCGCATCGCCGAGCGGCGCCATCGCGTCGAGGCGGCGGCGCGCAGCGCGGGCCGGCAGGCGCTGCGAACGCTGGGCTCGCCTTGGGTGCTGGCGGGCGCCGCCGCGCTCGGCTTTCTCGCCGTGGGCGGCGTGCGCCGCAAGCACCAGCACGGCCCGAGCGTTTCGCGCGAGACCAAGGAGAAGGCGAAAGGCGGCGTGATCGCGAGCCTGGCGATGGCCGGACTCACGTGGTTCATCAAGGCGCAGTTCGGCTCGCCCGTGGCGATGGCGCAGTACTTTCTCGCCAAGATAAGGAAAGAGGACCACTCGCAGCCGTCGCCGCTTGGCGACAGGGCGCGCGTGACGACGCGGCCGTAGCCATTCGGCCGATAGAAACTCGCTCGTCGCGCCGCTAGGCTGCGGCTCGGATGCGAACCTCCGCAACGCTACTGGAGAGGCTCGCGCGCGTCTCACGCGCCGCCTTCGGCATCGTGGCGGCGCTCGGCGCGGCGGCCATCTGGGGCTGGGTGCTCGGCGTGCCGGCGCTGCGCGATCTCGGCGCCGATTTCGCGCCGATGTCGCCGGCGGCGGCGCTCGCGCTGGTGCTGCTCGCGACGAGCTTCTTCGCCGCCGAGCGCGGCAGGCCGCGGAGCGCGCGCGTCGCGGCGGCGCTCGCCGCGACGATCGGCGTGCTCACGCTTGCCGAAACGCTCGCCGGGCTGCCGATCGGCATGAGCTTCCACTGGCTCGCGCCGGGCGGCGGCGAGATGCCGGCGCGCCTGTCGATCGCGGCGTGCATCACGCTCATCCTGCTTGCGCTCGTCACGCCGCTCGAGCGCGAGCGCCTGGTGTTCCGCGCGCCGGCGACGAGCGTGGTGGCGGCGATCGTCGGTGCGGTCGCGTTCTTCGCGCTGCTGGGCTTGAGCCTGCGCGTGCTGCGCTTCGACATCGCGGCGCCGCTCCTCGGATTTTCCGCGCCCGCCGCGGTGGCGACCATGCTCGCCGCGATCGGCCTCGCCGCCGCACGCCCGAGCGAATGGCTGCTCGACACGCTCGCCTCCAAGCGCACCGGCGCGGTGGTCACGCGCTGGCTCCTGCCGGCGGCGTTCGTCGTGCCGATCGCGGTAGGGTGGATGCGCCTTTACGCCGAGCGCGAAGGGCTCTTCGGCGAGGCGTTCGGCATGGCGCTCTTCACGCTGGTGATGATCGCCTGGTTCAGCTCGCTCATCCTGTGGGTGGCGCGCACGCTCGACCAGGCGGCGGCGCAGCGCGCGCAGGCCGAGGGCGCCGCCACCGAGCAGCGCGAATGGCTGCAGGTGACCCTCGCGAGCATCGGCGACGGCGTGATCGCCACGGACGCTTCCGGGCGCGTGCGCTTCCTCAACGCCGCCGCGCAGCGCCTCACCGGCTGGCGCGCGGCGGAGGCCGCCGGGCGGCCGCTCGATGAGCTCCTCGCGCTCTACGACGAGCGCGACGGCAAGAGCCTGCGCAACCCGCTCAACGCCGCGCTGCAGACGCGCGCTGCGGCGGCCGCCGGCGGCGAGCCGGCCGTGCTGCGTCGAGCGCGGCGTGCACGGTATCCACGAGGTTGACGACGCGCCGCTCGATCGTCAGCTTGCCCGACACGATGCGCGAAGTGTCGAGGAGATCGTCGATCAGGCGCGTCTGGTGATCGACGTTGCGCTTGATCGGCGAACGCCGCGCCGATTCTCGACGGCGACGGGCTGCTCGGCGCGGTGCTCGTGCTGCGCGAAGTGTCGGCGCAGCGCCAGTCAGAGCGCGCCATGCGCGAGGCGTACACCGAGCTCGACCAGCGCGTGGTACGCCGCACCGCCGCGCTCGAGCGCGCAAGCGCAGCGCTGCGCGAGCGCAATGCACTGTTGAATGCCATCACGACCAGCACGCCGGACCTGATCTTCGCCAAGGACCGGCAGGGGCGGCTCTTGATGGCGAACCCGGCATGGAGCCGGGCGGTGGGCAAGAGCGCCGAGGAAGCGGCGTCGCTCGACGACAACGAGCGCCTGGTGCTCGAAGCGGGCGAGACCATGATCGTCGAGGAGCTGCTCAACACGCCGGCGGGCGAGCGCACCTACCTCACCACCAAGTCGCCGCTGCGAGACGAGCAGGGACGGGTCATCGGCCTGATCGGCGTCGCCACCGACATCACCGAGCGCAAGCACGCGCAGCGCGAGCTGGAAAAGCTGGTGGTCGCCGAGCAGCGCCTGCGCGCGGAGGCCGAACGCGCCAACCGCGCGAAGGACGAGTTCCTCGCCATCGTGTCGCACGAGCTGCGCTCGCCGCTCAACGCGCTTCGCGGCTGGAGCCATTTGCTTGCCACGACGCGGCCGCTCGACGGCGTGCTGGTGGAGCGCGCCTCCAAGGCGATCAAGCGCAACGTCGATCACCAGACGCGCCTGATCGACGATCTCCTCGACACTTCGCGCATCGTGTCGGGCAAGCTGACGATCGAGCGGCGCGTCGTCAACCTCGTGGATACCGTGCACGCCGCGCTCGACGCAGCACGGCCGGTGGCGCAGGCGAAGCACATCGAGCTGCGCTTCGCGCCGGCCGATCCGGCGACCATGGTGATCGGCGACGCCGGGCGCCTGCAGCAGCTCGTCTCGAACCTGCTTTCGAACGCGGTCAAGTTCACGCCCGAGCAGGGCGCCGTCAGCGTGATCCTGCACAAGAGCGGCGAACGCGTGCAGCTCCAGGTGAAGGACAACGGCATCGGCATCGCGCCGGCGTTCCTGCCGCATGTGTTCGATCGCTTCACCCAGGCCGACACCTCGGCCGCGCGCCGCGCCGGCGGCCTCGGCATCGGGCTCGCGCTCGTGCGGCACATCGCGCTCTTGCACGGCGGCCAGGTGCGCGCCGACAGCGCCGGCCCGGGACGCGGCGCCACGTTCACGGTGGACCTGCCCGGCGCGCCCGCCTCCGCGGTCGCCGCGCTTGCGCGCCTGCCCTCGGGCGACCGGCGCCGCTCGACCGCCGGCGCGCTGAAGGGCGTCAGCGTCTGGGTCACCGACGACGACGTCGATGCGCACGAGGTGCTCGCCCTCACGCTGCGCCAGGCGGGCGCCGAGGTCGAGTGCTTCAACTCCGGCCGCTCGCTCGGCGCTGCGCTCGAGGGCCTGCAGCCGGGGCAGGGCCCCCACGTGCTCCTCATCGACCTCGCGATGCCGGGCGAGGACGGCTTCGAGGCGCTGCGGCGCGCGCGCGCCATCGAGCTCGCGCGCGGCAACGAGCGCTACACGCCGGCGCTCGCCCTTACCGCCTTCACGCAAATCGAGCGCGAGCGCCTGACGGCGGCCGGATTCGTCGATCGCGTCGACAAGCCGGTCGACGCCGAGAAGCTGATCACCGCGATCCGCGCCGCCTTGAGGACGGAGCAGCGCTCCAGGGCCGCCGTCTAGGCACAAGCATTGCTCGGCGCCCCGTATGGCAAAGCGGGGCAAACGCTGGTCGGCGCACGTCATGCGTACGAGCAATGCGCTCGACCTCGAGCGCGGCGTCTTCACCAAGGGCTCGCCGCGCGCGGTGGCAAGGTCGCTCAAGCGCTCCGCAGAGCGCAGCCGCCGGCGCAAGAGCGCGCCGTTTCGCTCCGCCATGTCGATGCTCAACTTCCACCTCAACCGCGCAGGCCACGGCCTGTCGCGCTCGCAGCGCGCCGTGCTCGAGCGCGCGAAGGACGAGTTGAGAAAACTCTACGGAAGGAAACCTCATGCCAGAAAAACGCACGCTAGAACGCGCGCGCCGAAAAGCGCGCGCCGGTAAGTCGCCGAGCAGCGTCGCGGGCGAGTTCGTCCGCGAGGAGATGGAAGACATCCGCAAGGGCAAGCACGGCGCGCGCTCCGCGCGCCAGGCGATCGCCATCGGCCTGTCGAAGGCGCGCCGCGCCGGCGTGCCGCTGCCGCCCAAGGGCAAGCGCACGCGCAAGCGCGCGAGCTCGCGCCGCATCCACGGGCGTGACGTCTCGGGCACGCGTAGCCGCGCAACCACGCGGGCGCTCAAGCGCGAGCCGCGCCGCGCCGCCTCGCACCGCGCGCTCTCGCGCCAGACGCATCGCGCCGCACGGCGGCGCTCGGCCGCGGATCGCTCGCGCGCCGCGCGCAAGGCCGCCCGCACCCGCCAGGCGCGCCGCTGATGCGGCCGCGTCGCCGCCTGCGGCGCCCAAAGGGCGCCGCTGGCAAAGGCAGCGTCCGCCCGGTCGCGCTGCGCGCTACGCTCGCGCCGCGCCAAGGCCGTTTGAGCGAGCGCGGTCGCACCACCAGCGAAGCGCTCGCCAAGCGCCGCGCCCGTTCGCTCAAGCGCGAAACCGGCCGCATCTAGATCAGCACGCGCGTTCCGAGCTCGACCACCCGGTTGGTCGGGATGTTGAAGTAATCGGTGACGTTGCCGGCGTTGCGCGCCATGGCGGCGAACAGGCGCTCGCGCCAGAACGCCATGCCGCCGGGCGCGATGCCCGGGACGACGCGCTGGCGCGAGACGAAGTACGAGGTCTGCATCGGATCGATGTCGAGCCCGAGCGCCCCGCACTGCTCGAGCGCCCGCGTCACATCGGGCCGGTTCATGAACCCGTAGCGCACGCGCACGCGCCAGCAATTGGCGCGCATCTTTTCGCAGATCACGCGCTTTTCGAACGGGACCCACGGCAGCTCGCGGAATTCGATCGTGAGGAACACCACTCGCTCGTGCAGCGTCTGGAAGTGCTTGAGTGTGTGCAGCAGCGCCGCCGGCGTGGCCTCGGGCGCGGCGGTCAGATAGACCGCGGTGCCGGGCACGCGCTGCGGCGGCTCGCGCAAGAGCGACTTCATGAAGGGCTCGAGCGGCACCGCTTCGTCGCGCAGCCGTTCGGTCATGATCTCGCGCCCGCGCCGCCAGGTGATCATCACGACGAACACATCAGCATGAAGAAACCTGTCGCGAGCAGGCAGAGCCAGAGCGGGTAGCCCCAACCATAGCGAATAACGAAGAACGTCAGGAACGTGGTCATGAGCATCGTGCCCATCACGGCCACGCCATAGGCGTTGGCGAGCTTTGTCGAAGAACCGAAGCCGACCACGGCGAGCGCGACCACGACGAGCAGTGTCCAGTTCACAGCCGGTATGTAGATCTGGCCGTAGGTCTTCGCCGACGTGTGCTCGATGTCCATGCGCGGCAGATAGCCGAGCTGGATCGCCTGGCGCGTCATCGAGTAGGCGCCCGAGATCGTCGCCTGCGACGCGATGATGGTCGCCGCCGTGGCGAGCACGACCATGGGGTAGAGCGCCCAGCCGGGGTAGGAGAGATAGAAAGGGTTTTCCAGCGCCTTGGGATTGGCGATGAGTAGCGCCCCCTGGCCGAAGTAATTCAGCACCAGCGCCGGCGCCACGAGCGCGAACCAGGCGATGCGCACCGGGCGCTTGCCGAAGTGGCCGACATCGGCATACAGCGCCTCGGCGCCGGTGATGGCGAGGAGCACCGAGCCCAGCACGATGAACGAGGCGAGCCCATGCCCGGTGACGAAGCGAGCCGCATGGAGCGGGTTCAGCGCGGCAAGGATCTCGGGATGCGGGGCGATGTTCCAGACGCCTATTGCACCCAGCGCGAGGAACCAGAGCACCATCACCGGGCCGAACAGCATGCCGACAAAGCCGGTGCCCTGCTTCTGGATGAGGAAGAGGCCGATGAGAATCGCGGCGGCGAGCGGCACGATATAGGGCTTGAAGGCCGCGGTGCCGACTTCCAGTCCTTCGATTGCCGAGAGCACCGAGATCGCGGGCGTGAGCACCGCGTCGCCGTAAAAGAGCGATGCGCCGAACACGCCGATGAGGAGGAGGGCGCTCGTCCACTGCGGGTGGCGCTTGATCGATGCGGTCGCCATGGCGAGCAGCGCCATGATGCCGCCCTCGCCGCGGTTGTCCGCCCGAAGCACGAGCACGACGTATTTCAGCGATACCACGACCATCAGGATCCAGAAGATGGTCGAGAGCCCGCCGACGATGTTTGCCTCGTTGAACGCGATGCCGTGCTCCGGATTGAACGTCTCTTTGACGGCGTAGAGCGGGCTCGTGCCGATGTCGCCGTACACCACGCCGAGCGCAAGGAGGGATAAGGCAGCGGTGGATTGCTGCGGCGGGGCGCCGAGCGCAACTCTCATGGCGGGCGCACTGTACGCTTGCAACCTCGCGGCGGCCGTCGCGCGGCCCATTTCTTTACGGCGTCTTTACGCGCATTGCGAGTTCTTTACGCGCAGCCGCGCTACATTAGCTCCATGCGGTGGACCGGCTACGCGTGGGCGGCAGGCGCTACCGCGGCGTGCACCGCCGCGGGCGTGGCGATGCACGGACGCTTCGACCTCGTCAACATCGCCATGGTGTACCTGCTCGCGGTGGTGATCGTGGCGCTGCGCTACAGCCGCGGGCCGGCGGTGGTGACCTCGGTGCTGAGCATCGCCGCCTTCGATTATCTCTTCGTGCCGCCACAGGGGACATTCACGGTGGAGGATGTCCAGTACCTGCTCACCTTCGGCATCATGCTCGCCGTCGGCCTCATCATCTCCGGGCTCACCGACAGCGTCCGCGCGCGGGCGCGCGCGCAGGCGAAGCTCGAGGCGGCCGCCGAAACGGAACGGCTGCGAAGCACGCTGCTCGCTTCCATTTCGCACGATCTGCGCACGCCGCTCGCCGTGATGTGCGGCGCTTCCTCGAGCCTCGCCGAGCGCGGCGAGCGCCTGAGCGCCGAGGAGCGCCAGGCGCTCGCGCGCAGCGTGTACGAGCAGGCGCGCGAGATGTCCGAGCAGGTGGCGAAGCTCCTGCAGATGACGCGCCTCGAGAGCGGCGCGATCGAGCTCCAGCGCGACTGGGATTCGCTCGCCGAGATCGCCGGCGCGGTGCTCGAGCGGCTGGGCGAGCGGCTCGCCGGCCACCGCCTGATTCTGGAACTGCCAGAGGACCTGCCGCTCGTGCGCGTCGATGCGGCGCTTATTGACCAGGCCCTCGCCAACCTGCTCGAGAACGCCGCGCGGCACACGCCAAGCGGCACGCTCGTGCGCCTGCGGGCGAAGCGCGAGGCGGCCGAGCTCGTCGTGTCGATCGAGGACTACGGGCCGGGACTGCCCGAGGGCGACGCGGAGCGCATCTTCGCCAAGTTCGAGCACGGCGCGGCCGAAGGCGCGGGCGGCGGCGTCGGGCTGGGGCTCGCGATCTGCCGCGCCATCGTGCGCCTGCATGGCGGCCGCGTCTGGGCGGAGCAGCTCCCCGGGGGCGGCAGCGCGTTTCGCTTTACGCTGCCGCTCGAGGAGCCGCCGAGCGTGCCCGCCGAGCCGGCGCTCGCATGACCACGATCCTTGTCGTCGAGGACGAGCCGGAGATCCGCCGCTTCCTGCGCTCGACGCTCGGCGCCGAAGGCTACCGCGTGGTGGAGGCGCCGAACGCGCGCCGTGGCTCGGTCGATGCCGGCACGCACAAGCCGGATCTCGCGATCGTCGATCTCGCGTTGCCGGACTATGACGGCCGCGAGCTCATCCGCGACATCCGCAAGTGGTCCTCGATGCCGATCGTCGTGCTTTCCGCGCGCCACCAGGAGCGCACCAAGATCGAGGCGCTCGATGCCGGCGCCGACGACTACATCACCAAGCCCTTCGGCGTGGGGGAGCTCCTGGCGCGCGTGCGCGCGGCGCTGCGCCACGCGGCGCGCTCGCCGGCCGGACAGGCCCTCGTTCTGGGCTCGGCGAAGGTCGATCTCGAGAAGCGCCGCGCCTGGCGCGATGGTGCCGAGGTACATCTCACGCCGATCGAGTTCAGGCTGCTCGCCTTCCTCGCCAAGCATCTCGGGATGGTCGTGACCCACCGGCAGCTCCTTGCCGAGGTATGGGGGCCGCCCTACGTCGAGCAGACGCACTACCTGCGCATCTACATGAAGCAGCTGCGCGACAAGCTCGAGGCCGATGCGCTGCGGCCACGGCACTTTTTAACGGAGAGCGGCGTCGGCTACCGGCTGGTGGCCGACGAGGAGCCGTAGGCCGATAGAGTTTTACCCGCGGCGTGCAGCGCCGTGGCACCATGGCGAGGCGCGCATGACAACAAAGACGAACGAGCCGGTCCGCGTGTTGATCGCCGACGACAACCGCGACGCGGTGATGGTCCTCAGCATTCTTCTGCGAAGCGAAGGCTACGACGTGCGCCTCGCCCAGGGTGGCAAGGACGCGCTCGCGCAGGCGGCGGAATTCCATCCCCACGTGGCGCTCCTTGACCTCGAGATGCCCGACTGCAGCGGCTTTCGCGTGGCGCAGGAACTCTCGCGCGGTGCGAACGGCCAATCTCCGGTGCTCGTCGCGGTGACCGCCTGCACCGAGGACGAAGCGCGGCAGATGGCGCAAGTCAGCGGTTTCCACCATTTCGTTTCCAAGCCCTACAACCACCAGGCGATGCTGAAGCTGCTCGCCTCCGTGTCGCGCCGCTAGGCCGGCAGGTCGCAGCCCAGGGGCGGGCACACTTGCTCTAGCGAGCGCCGCTCCGCATCCACCCCGATCCATGCCGCCACCGCCGCCGCGGCGCACATCAGCACCCCCGCCAGCGCGTAGGCGGCGAACAGCGCGTCGCGGCTTCCCGTCTCGATGATCGCGCCGTAGAGCGGCGGCCCGGCGAAGCCGCCGAGCGCGGTGCCCGCGGCATAGAAGAGCGAGATCGAGATGGCGCGCATCTCCACCGGGAACACCTCGCTCACCGTGAGATAGGCGGAGCTCGCCGCCGCCGAGGCGACGAAGAAGATCGCGCTCCAGCAAAGCGAGAGCTCGGCCGGCGTCAGCACATCGGCTGCGAAGGCGCGGCCGGTCGCAATCAGCCCGAGGCCGGCGATCGCGTAAGTGAGCGCGATCATCCGGCGCCGCCCGACGCTGTCGAACAGCCGCCCGAGCACCAGCGGACCCAGGAAGTTGCCGAGCGCGAATGGGAAGATGTAGTAGCCCACGTCCTGCTCCGGCACGTCGTAGAAGCGCGCGAGCACCAGGGCATAGGTAAAGAAGATCGCATTGTAGAAAAGCGCCTGCGAGGCCATCAGCACGAGGCCGAGCACCGCACGGCGCCGATAGCGCGTCGCCATGAGCCGCGCGATCTCCAGCCAGCCGGGCGAGGGCAGCGCCCGCATTGCGAGCCGCTCGGACACGGCGGGCAGCGGACCGCGCCTTGCCGCCACCTCGCGCTCGATCGCCGCCACGACGCGCTCGGCCTCATCGGTGCGGCCGTGCCGGATCAGCCAGCGCGGGCTCTCGGGCACGTGCCGGCGCACGAGCAGGATGGCGAAGCCGAGCACGCCGCCCAAGAGAAAGGCGAGGCGCCAGCCGTAATGCGCCCCCAGCCACGCGGGCTCGAGCAGCACGATCGAGAGTCCGGCGCCCATCGCCGCACCGACCCAGAAGCTGCCGTTGATCGCGAGGTCGACGGTGCCGCGCACGCGCGCGGGGATCAGCTCGTCGATCGCCGAATTGATCGCGGCGTACTCCCCGCCGATGCCAAAGCCGGTGAAGAAGCGGCAGATCGCGAACGACCAGATGTTGAAGGAAAGCGCGGTGAGCACCGTCGCCACGAGATAGACGACGAGCGTCACGAGAAACATGCGCTTGCGGCCGAGGCTGTCGGCGAGCCGCCCGAAGAAGAGCGCGCCCAGCACCGCGCCGCCGATGTACGCCGAGGCGGCCCAGCCGATCTCGCCCGCAGTGAGGCCCAGCGTGTCGGGCCGCTCGAGCGCCGGCCCGAGCGAGCCGACCACGGTCACCTCCAGCCCGTCCAGCAGCCAGCTCACGCCGAGCGCAATCACCACGCGCCAGTGCCACGCCGACCACGGCAGGCGGTCGAGGCGCGCCGGGATGGACGTCTCGAGCATCGGTATAGTTTGACCGCGGAGGGCGCGAAATGATCGGCTTCATCGGCGTGGGCGTGATGGGCGAGCCCATCTGTCGTCACGTGGCGTCGAAGAGCGGGCAGCCGGTGTATGCATACGATATTGCCGCCGAGCCGCTCGAGCGGCTCTCGGCGCACGGCGTGAAGCGCGCGGCGAGCGTGCGCGAGATCGCCGAGCGCTGCGAGCTCGTCTTCCTCTCGCTCCCGGGCGCGCCGGAGGTAAAGGAAGTCTGCGTCGGCCTCCTCGCTCACCTGCGGCCGGGTAGCGATGTCATCGATCTCAGCACCGCGCCGGTCGCCCTCGCGCGCGAGCTCGATGCGCGCTTCGCCGCGCGCGGGGTCCACTTCATCGACGCGCCGGTGGCGCGCACGCGCGCCGCCGCGGAGCAGGGCACGCTTTCGGTGATGGTCGGCTGCCGGGAGGCCGAGCTTGCGCGCGTGAAGCCGCTGCTCGCACTCTTCGCCACCGATGTCACGCACTGCGGCCTGCCGGGCGCCGGCCAGGCGATGAAGCTCGTCAACAACATGCTGCTCTTCCAG
>VBCM01000082.1:0-26960 GCA_005883675.1 Betaproteobacteria bacterium | reverse complement strand
GTACGCGCTCAAGGATGTGAGCTACGCGCTCGAGCTCGCCGAGCTCACGGGCATCGAGCTCTCGGGACTGAAGCACGCCAAGGCGCTCCTCGAGAAGGCGGCGGCCGCCGGCCATGCGGCCGAGTACTTCCCGGTTATCGCCAAGGTGCTCTAAAACCGGTACGCGATGCCCGCATTGGCATAGACGCCCGAGCGGCGCTCGACGATCGGGCTCTTCGCCGCTTCATCGCTCAAGCGGCGGCTCTCGATGCTGCCGACGAGCAACCAGCGGTGGCTGAGGTCGTAGGAGGCGAGCGCGCCGAGGCTCGCGAAAAGAAGCCCGCTTTCGTGCACGCCGTAATAGGCCTCGAACGATTTTTCGCTCGCCCAGGTGGCCTGCACGAAGAGGCCCGCCGCCACGCCGTGCCCGCCGTAGACGCCCACTGTCCCGCGCGCGTCGAGCTGCGTGCCGCGATCGGTATCGAGATGCCGGCGCAGGCGCAAGAGCCCGTTGACGGGCGCGGGGCCGATCATGCGATCGGCCTCCAGGTGAACGCCGATGGAAGCGTCCGGATCATGGTCGCGCGGTCCCTGCTCGTAGGCGAGCTGCACGCCCGTATCGAGCCCCGGGCCGAGGCTCCAGCGCGCCCCGCCCTCCAGCATCCCTTGTGTCGTGCGCGCAAACCATGGCCGGCCGTAGTAGCGCACGACGGGAATGAAATCCACCGTGCGGTCGGCCGAGCCGTCGAATTTCGGCCGCGTGCGCACGCCGGCGCCGAAAAGCGTGTCGTCGTCCTGCGCCGCCGCATTTAGGGATAACAGCGGCGGCAGCGCGAGCGCCAGCAATAGCGGCAGTCGCATCACTCGCCCCCGAAGCGCGGCGCGCGCTTGGCGATGAAGGCGGCGATGCCCTCGCGCGCATCGGCGCCGCGCGAGCGCTCGGCGATCGCCTGCGCCTCGAGCTCCATCTGCGTCTCGAGCGACTCGGAAGAACTGTGATGCAGCAGCCGCTTGGCCGCGCCGAAGGCGCGCGTTGCGCCGGCGGCGAGTTGCGCGGCGAGTGCCTGCGCCTCGGCCGCGAGCGCCGCATCCGGCACCACGCGCGTCACGAGGCCCCATTCCTGCGCTTCGCGCGCGGTGAGCACCCGATTGGTGAGCGCGAGCTCGAGCGCGCGGCGCACGCCGACGATGCGCGGCAGGAAGAAGGTCGAGCCGCCGTCGGGGCTCAAGCCCGCGCGGGTATAGGCCATGGTGAATTTCGCCGATTCCGCCGCGAGCACGAGATCGGCGGCCAGCACGAAGCTCATGCCGCCGCCGCCCGCCGCGCCGTTCACGGCGACGACCAACGGCGCGTCCATGCGCACGAAGCGCGAGATCGCCATGTGCAGCATGCCGGCAAGCTCCTTGAGGTGCGCGCTCAGACGCTCGCCCTGCGCGGCGAAGCTCTTGAGGTCGCCGCCGACACAGAACATGCGCCCCGCGCCGCTCAACAGCACCGCGCGCACCGCGCGATCCTCGCTGCAGCGGATCGCCGCGTGCATGAGTTCGCGCCCCATCTCGCCGTCCAGCGTATTGCCGGCATCCGGGCGATTGAGCGTGATGCGCGCGACATGGTCCTGCAGTTCGTAGCCGAGCGTCCTGTATTCCATGGCGGCCTCCCGCCCCTATGATAGGCGCCCGTGCGCCTTCTTCTGTCGCTCGTTTTGTTATTCCCGCTGGCGCTTCGCGCCCAGTCCGACTTCCGGGTGGTGAAGCTCGTGGAGGGGCTCGATCATCCATGGTCGCTCGCCTTCCTGCCCGACGGGCCCATGCTCGTCACCGAGCGGCCCGGGCGAGGGCGGCGCGAGCACCGAGCTTGCGCGCGCCAGGCTGAACGGCGCCCGTCTGGAGGACCTGCGCGTCCTTCTTCGTGGAGGAGCCGAAGACCGCGGGCGGCCTGCACTTCGGGCGGCCGCATGGTGAAAGGCGTCCTCGGCCGCATCCGCGACGTGCGCATTGGACCAGGCGGCTACCTCTACCTGCTTACGGACGAAAATCCCGGCGTGCTGGCGCGGCTCGAGCCGTAGCGGTCAGTTCGCCTCCCGCGCATCCACCACCTCGTAGGTTCGCTCGGTGGACAGGACGTGCTCGTACACCGCGATCTTCGCGCGCTGGCCGGAATGCACGGTGTGCGGCGTGACGATATGTGCCTGCACGATCGTGCCGTCGGCAAGGCGAATCACCGCAGTGCGGTCCGATGAGCCCGGCTCGTCGGTGGCGCCCCGGAACGTCACCGCTTCGATGGTGCCGCTGATTTCCGCCACCTGCCTGCTCGGGTTTTGCACCGAGAACCAGAAGAACACGAGGACGATCGCGCCGATGATCACGTAAGGCGCAACGCTTCTTATCGACGGGGCGTGCTCATTCGCTTCCACGCCGTCAGCGTAGCGATTACCGGCACAAAGAACCTGACTAACGATGCCAGCTTGCTCTACTTTTTCATGCTGACGTAAAAAAATTGCGGGTAGCCCGTCCCCAGAGGCGGCTGGTACTCCATGAACATCGTGCCCGGCTCCAGGCGGAAATCCTGCGAGTGCGGAAGACTATTCGAGTGGCGGATCGGCCGGATCGCTTCGCACACCAGGTAGCGCTCCGCGCCCTGCGCCGGCATCGACGGGTTCTTCGCCGCGAATCCCACGCAGCTCCTGTCCGGTTCGCTGTAAGGCTCCGCCGGTCCCTCGATGATCGACTTGCTATTGGGATCGTGACGCCATAGCAGCGAGCCGTTGTGGAAGGACGCAATCACGTAGGGCTTGTCCGCGCTATAGATATATCCGACCACGGTGGCATTCGACGCGACCAATTGCTTGAGCCGCCCTTCGGGAGAATTAGCAGCCCCCGGCGGCGCGGAGCGATCGCAGGCGGCGAGCCCGAGCATCATCGACGCGGCGAGAAGTCGCTTCATGCGCATGCGAATTTACCCGAACTACACTTTGTACGCTTCGAGCGTCTCCGGGGCGAAGAGCTCTTCGGGCTGCAGGCGCCGCTTGGAGAGTCCCTGCTCGTGGTGATAGCGCAGGAACGTGTCGAGCACGTGGCGATTGGGCTCGAGGCCGTACGGCCACCAGTCCTCGCCCATCTCGCGGCGCGCTTCTTCCAGATGCGCGACCAGCCACGGCAGCATCGCCGGCATCGCCGCCGTCTGCCGGTAGAGCTCCATCGCATGCGCTTTCGCCGCCTCGAGCGCCTTGTAGAGCGACTGCGCTACCCAGCGATTCTCCTCGTAGACCTCGCGGCGGATGACCACCGTATGCATGATCGGGAAGATCTTCGTGCGCCGGTAATAGTCGCGCTCGGCGGTCACGTAGTCGGTAAAGAGGCGCTTCACCGCCTCCGGCTGGCGGTAGAAGGTCGAGGGCGCGCGCGCGGTGACGAGCGCGTCGATCTCGCCCGCGGCGATCATCTGCGCGAGCGTCTGCGTCGGCCCGATCGGCCGCACGCGGATCTGCGGCGGCAGCTCGAGCTTCAGCTTCTCGATGCGACCGGCCTCCTCCTCGCCGCCGGAGAGATGCTCGTAGTCCGCGACCTTCACGCCATACTCATCGGCGAGGATGCCGCGGATCCATACCGGCGCGGTCATCTGGTACTCGGGCACGCCGACGCGCCTGCCCTTAAGGTCCTCCGGCCGGCGAACGCCGCTTTGGGTGCTGATAAAGATGCACGAATGGCGGAAGAAGCGCGACGGGAAAACGGGGATGGCGATGAACGGCGGATTGGGCGCATTGAGCGACGCGGTGTAGGAGGAGAGCGACATCTCGGAGGCGTCGAACTCGCGTAGCCGCATCATGCGGAAGAACGTCTCCTCGACCGGCAGCGTGAGGTACGTGAGCTCGATGCCGTCGGCACGCACCGTGCCGTCGGCGAGCGCGCGCGTGCGGTCGTACTCCCAGCAGGCGAAGCTCAGGCGTAGCTTCTTCACCGGGCCAGTATACTCAGCGCCCTCGAGGAGGACGCATGCGTTTCATCCCGCTCTTCGCCATGCTCGTCCTGGCCTGCACGGCGCACGCGCAGTTTCCCGCCCGGGCGATCAAGATCGTCGTGCCGTATGCGGCCGGCGGCCTGCCCGACACGATGACCCGCGCGGTGACGCCGAAGCTCGGCGAGGCGCTCGGCCAGCCGGTGGTGGTGGAAAACATGGGAGGTGCCGGCGGCATCAGCGGCGTCACGGAAGTCGCGCGTGCGCAGCCCGACGGCTACACGCTGCTCGTGGCGGACGTCGGCCAGATCGCGATCAATCCGCATCTCTTTTCCAAGCTGCCGTATGCGCCGCTCAAGGACCTCGCGCCGGTGAGCTTGATCGGCACCTCGCCGCTCTATCTCGTGGCGCATCCGTCCGTGCCCGTCAACACGCTGCAGGAGCTCGTCGCGTATGCCAAGGCTAATCCGGGGAAGCTCAACTACGGCTCCTCCGGCATCGGCAGCATTCATCATCTCGCCACGGAAGCGCTGAAAGCGGGCTTCGGCATCGACCTCGTGCACGTGCCGTACAAAGGCACCGGCCAGTCGGTGCCGGCGCTTCTCGGCGGCCAGGTGGCGCTGCTTTACTCGGCGCTGCCTTCGATCGCCGGCCATCTCAAGGACGGCAAGGTGAAGATCCTCGCGATCAGCAGCGCCAAGCGCGCGGCGCAGACGCCGGATGTGCCCACCGTCGCGGAATCGGGCATTCCGGGCTACGACTACGTCGCCGAGATCGGCCTGCTCGCCCCGGCGGGCACGCCGCGCGAGATCATCCAGCGCCTCGCGGGAGAGGTGGCGAAGGTGGTGAAACAGCCGGACGTCGTGCAGCGCTTTACGCAGCTCGGCATCGACCCGGTCGGCTCGACGCCGCAAGAATACGCGGCGCTCAACAAGGCCGACTACGAGAAGTACGCGCGGCTCGTCAAGGCTTCGGGCGCGAAGATCGACTAAGGTTTTCCAGGATCGCGAGGAGCGTGCGCTGCGTGGCGGCGCGGTCCTGCGCGCTCACCCCGGCGAGCCCGATCTCGTTCACTTCGACCGCGAGCGGCACGAGCTTGCTCTTCAGCGCGCGTCCCTTCGGCGTGAGATGCACGTACACGTTCTTGCGGTTGCGCGCGTTGCGCGTGCGCGTCACGTAGCCGAGCTTCTCCATCGCGCGGATCGCCGCGCCAGTAGTGGGCTCCATCACGCCGGCCTCGTCCGAGAGCTCGCGCTGCGTGAGCCCATCGTGCTCCCACAGGATGCGCAGGAACGTCCAGTGCCCGAACGAGACGCCGTGCGCGGCGAGCCGCGCCTGCAGCGCGCGCACGAAGCCGCGCCACGCGTCTTTCGTCAGGTGCGCAATGCGGTCTGGTTTCGTAGCGTGATTTCCTGCTGCTCGGCTGCCGATTGCAGGATCGCGAGGCATACCTCGGTGGTCGCGAGCGCCCAGGCACCGTCGTGCTGCGGCGGCCGGCCGTCGACCAGCGCCGCGTAGAGCTCATCGATCACCTCGGAGCGCTGCACCTTGGGCGAGGGCAGCGCTTCCAGCCTGCGCTCGCCATCGGTGTAGATCCACACGCCCTCGGGCAGCGGCCGCAGATCGGCGTGCTCGCATGAAGCGATGAGCACTCCGAAGTGCTGGTGCGCGAGCGCCGCGTGCGCCTTTGCGTACTGAGCGCCGCCATAGTTGCGAGCGTTCTTGACCTGCATCTCGTCACCTGTGAGCGCGCGCCGCGCCGCGCCGTAGGCCGCTGGGTCCTTCTTCTGGCCGCCTTCGCCGATCCAGCCGGTGAACTCGTCGGAGTCGAAATGCGCGTAGCCGCTATAGGTGATGGTGGCGAACGCGCCATCCTCGAACGCGATCAGCGCGCTGTACGCGCCTTCGGTCGGCCGCGCCGGGTCCCAAGCGCCGGTTTGCGCACGCACGCGCTTCGCCCGCCCGCCGGCGAGAAGCCGCGCGATATCGACGTGGTGCGCCGCCTGGTTGTACACGGCGCCGCCGCCGCGGGTGGTGTCGAGCTCCTCCGGCCGGCGCGGGCGGTAGAGGAAATCCGTGAAATTGAGCGCGGTGATCATGCGCAGCCGCCCATAGGCGCCACTTGCGATCAATTCGCG
The DNA here is from genome assembly GCA_005883675.1 of Betaproteobacteria bacterium. Taxonomy (GTDB): domain Bacteria; phylum Pseudomonadota; class Gammaproteobacteria; order Burkholderiales; family SG8-39; genus SCGC-AG-212-J23. The sequence continues at coordinate 20,888 of VBCM01000082.1, read as the reverse complement.
CGTGCGCTGGATGGGCGCATCGAAGCTGTGGCTATGGCCGACAATCAGGTGACGGCCGGCCGCCCGCGCAGCGTCGACCATCGCGCGACATTCATCCAAGGTCAGCGCCATCGGCTTCTCGACGAGCGCATGCTTGCCCGCGGCAAAGGCAAGACGCGCATGCTCCGCATGGAACTGGTGCGGCGTCGCAACGTACAGCACTTCGAACGCCGCATCGGCGCACAGCTCTTTCACCGTCGCATAGGCACGACCGCGAAAGTCGGAGCTCGACGCGCGCGTCGCCGGCGAGCGTCGGCGCCATCAGCGTGAACGCGCGGCCGAGCCCGGCGACGCCAATGCGCATTGTCTTCACCGGGGCTGCGGAGGTATCATCGGAAAATACTTAGGTACCTAAGTATATCTTTGCCGAGGTTGCGATGCTCACCCGCGAACAGAACGAGCTCCTTTGCCGTGTCGAAGGCGACGCGCCGATGGGCGGCATCATGCGGCGGCACTGGCTGCCGGCGTGCATGTCGGAGGAAGTGGCGGAGCGCGACGGCACGCCGGTGCGCTCGCGGCTCTTGGGGGAGAACCTGGTCGTGTTCCGGGACAGCGACGGGCGCCTCGGCGTGCTGAGCGAGTATTGCCTGCACCGGCGCGCTTCACTCGTGTTCGGCCGCAACGAAGAGTGCGGCCTGCGCTGCCTTTATCACGGCTGGAAATTCGACGTCGAAGGCAACGTCGTCGACATGCCGTCGGAAGCGCCCGGCGCGGCGCAACGGCTGGGGAAGAAGACCCGGGCCTACCCGGGACGAGAGTCGGGCGGCTTCATCTGGATCTGGATGGGCCCGCCCGAAGAGATGCGCGAGTTCGAGCCGCCGGCATGGGCGCCGCAGCCCGGCATCCGCTACGCGATCGTCAAGATGTGGACCGAGTGCAACTGGGCGCAGGTGCTCGAAGGCTCGATCGACTCGGCGCATAGCTCGACCCTGCACTCGACCAATATGCCGGCGGCGCAAGACGTCTATGGCTCCACCGCCACCGACGAAGCATGGCTGCGGCCGTCCAACGACAAGGCGCCGCGACTGCAGTTCGAGGCGACGCCGTATGGCTTCCGTTATGCGGCGATCAGGCAGCCGATCAAAAACCCCGAGACGCACCAGTACGTGCGCACCACGCTTTTCATCGCGCCCTTCACCGTGCTGATTCCGCCCAACAACCGCTACAACCTCGCGCAGATGCTCGTGCCGATCGACGACGTCAACACCATGTTCTACTGGATCGCCTGGCATCCGGATCCGGCGAAGGGCATCACCCAGGACGCGTGGCGCAAGTTCTGCGCGGCCGAGGTCGGCGTCGACATCGACCAGAACTACCGCCGGAAAAGGACGCTCGCGAACAATTTCCTGCAGGACCGAGAGGCAATGAAGCGCGGCGAGTGGACCGGCATCAAGGGCATCCCGGCGCAGGACATGGCGATGTGGGAATCGATGGGGCCGATCACCGATCGCTCGGAAGACCATTTCGGCTCGAGCGACCTCGCGGTGGCGCAGTTCCGCCGCATGATGGTCGCCGCAGCGAAGAAATACGCCGATGGCGGTCCGGCGATCGGGACGACCGAGCACGTCGCGCACGTCAAGCTTGCGTCGTTCGAGGGCGTGGTGCCGATGTCGGTCGACTGGCGCACGCTGGGCGTGCCGGGGGCGGAGGCGCCCGTCACCGCCAAGTAGCGCTCAGGAAGTGATCTCTTTGCCGCGCTGCTTGTATTCGTTGGGGTTCACCGCGTCGCCCTTGCCGGCGCCCCACGCGGCAAGGTCGCGGCCCTGGCTGAACATCCAGCTGTAACCGCCCGCCGGATTGGTCAGGATCTCCCACCAGTTGTCGTCGAGATCACTGAAGTAGAAGGAATACGTGCCGTGCTGGTCGGCGGGCTTGGTGACCTTCTTCAGGCCCACTTCTCCTTGCCCTCGCTCAGAATGCGGTGGCATTCGTCCACTTCGGCGCGCGTCGCGACGTCGAGGCCGTTGTGGTTGAGAAGCGCCATCTCGCCTTTCTTCGGGTTCTGCACTACCGCGATGGTGTTGTCGCCGCCGAGGCGGATCATCAGCGAGATCGGGCTGGTGCGAATCGTCTCGAGCCCCAGGCATTCCTCATAGAACTGGCGGGTCTTGTCGAGCTCGCGCGCTTCCAGCGTGCCGTGCGAGAGGAACGTCAGCTTGAGTGCGCTCATAGCGGCCTCCGCGATATCGATTACAGGTTTGCGTAACGCCCTCGGTGAAAGACGAGCGGCGCTCGCTCGCTGTGGGCGTAGCGCTCCACCACACCGATGACGATGATGTGATCGCCGCCGTAGTAGCGATGGCGGCTATGGCATTCGAAGGTTGCGGCTGCCTCGTCGAGCACCGGCGCGCCGCCGAGCCCGGCCTGGAACCGCGCGGCGAAGCGCGCGAACTTGTCCTCGCCCGATCTCGCGAAGTGCGACGATAGCTCCGCGTCGCGGGCGCTCAGCACATTGATGGCGAAGTACTCGGCGTCACGGAACACCGGCGCACACGAAGCGCTGCGCGCGAGGCTCCACAGCACCATCGGCGGATCGAGCGACACCGAGCTGAAGGAGTTGGCAGTCAGGCCGACGCGCCGCCCGTCAGCGGCGAGCGTCGTGACGAGGCACACCCCGGTCGGAAAGCAGCCGAGCGCCGCGCGGAAGTCGCGCGCGTCGTGCTGCGCTTTTTCGCGGGCGACGACCTCTTCCCACATTACGCCGCCACTGAGGCGGTTATCCCACCTCGCTCGAGGTGCTTGCCCTGGAACTGCGGCGCGATCTCCTGCATGAAGCGATGCATCTGCTCCTTCACCAGGTTGTGAGGCTTGCGGCCGACGTTGAAGTAGAGGATCACTTCCTCGACGCCTGCTTTCTCCACCTTCTTCAGCGTGTCGACGATCTTCTGCGGCGAGCCGAGCAGGATCGACTTGTCCGACAGGTCCTCCTTCTTCAGGTTCTTCAGGATCTCGACGATCTTCATGAAGTACTGCATCGTCGGCGGCGCGTCTTCCTTCTTCTGCGGGAAGGCCTGCAGCACGCAGTGGTTGAAGTAATCCATCTGCGTCTGCCGGCCGTAGTCCTCCTGTCTTGCGTCGTCGGCGATGTAGATGAAGTAGCTGCACATGGCGCGGCCGGGTTTCTTGCCCGCTTTTACGCAGGCTTCGCGATAGGTCTCCACCGCCTTGTCCAGGCCGCCGAACACCATGCCGGCGGCAAACGGCGCATAGATGATGTTGAGGCCGCGCTTCGCCGCGATGTCGACGCTGGTTTTGGAGAACGAGGCGACGTAGAAGGGCAGCGGCTTCTGCACCGGGGTCGGCGTGATCGCCATCTGCGGGATGTCGTAGAAGCGGCCGCGATGTGACCACTTGCCGGGCGAGTTCCACGCCTTGAGCAGGACATCGATGCCTTCCTCGAAGATCTCCGCCGAGGCCATGAAGTCGGCGCCGAAGGGCGCGTACTCCTTGCGGTCGTAGCCGCGGCCGGTGGCGAAGTCGACGCGCCCGCCCGAGAGCACGTCGAGCGTCGCCCAGCACTCGGCGACGTGCACCGGGTGATGCAGCGGCAGCACGTTGACCGCGGGCGCGAGGCGGATGTGCTTGGTCTGCGCGGCGACGTTGGCGAGCACGAGGTCCGGGCGCGAGTTCACGCCGAGCGAGTCGAAGTGGTGCTCGCCGATCCAGGCCGAATGCATGCCGATCCTGTCGGCGAGGATCGCCTGCTCGCGGATCTCGAGCACGAACTGGTTCGCCGTGCGCGGATTGTCCGGGTAGTGGTTGTCGCTGAGCGTGAAGTACCCGAATTCCATGGTTGCCTCCTCTGTTATGCCGCTTTCAGTTCACGCGCGCCGAGATCCTTCGAAAGCCGCTCGCACAGTCGCCGCAGCGCCGCAGCCGCGGGGTGGCTCGGCTTGGCGAGCTCGTGATCGGGACCGATGAGCGTGACCACGCACGCGGCTTCGCCCGCCCAGTTGAGAACCGGCGAGGCGGCCGCCGCGAGTCCCGGAATCACGCTCGAGTCGACGAATGCGAGGCGCGCCTTCTTCGCGCGCTCGACTGCGCGTGCGAACGCCTCGCGATCGATCGCTTCGCGCCGCGCTTCGGCGGCGAGCGCCTCGCTGGTGACTTCCGGCGGCAGGAAGGCGACGAAAATGGTGCCGGTCGATGAGCGTGCGATCGGCAGCACCGAACCAAGCCCCAGGTTGGTGACGAAGGGATTGCGGCTACGCTGCCAGTGGATCACCGTGGGGCCGCGGTTGCTCCATACCGAGAGGAGCGCGGTGTAGCCGGTCTGCGCCACGAGCTGCGGCAGCGCCTGCTCGGCGAGCTGCACCGGATCGATGCGGCGCACGGCAGCGAGCCCGATGTGCAGCGCGAGCGGCCCGAAGTCGTAGCGGCTGTCGGCGTCCTGGCGCACGAGCCCGGAGCGTACGAAGCTTGCGAGGTAGCGGTGCGCGCTGCTCGGATCGAGCTCGGCCTGCGCGCTGAGATCCTTCAACGCGAGCGGTCCGTCGGCGCGCCCTAGCGCCTCCAGGAGCCGGATGCCCGTGTCGACCGATTGGATGCCGCGGCGCTCGCGCTTGCGCATTGCACTAATACCAACGAATTGGCGTATGGACAATATACGCCGATCGGCGGCGGAAGCGCAAGCCCGTTCCATGGTGTAATTAGCGCCCTCCGATGGCTCACCGCGTCACGCTCAAGCCGAGCGGCCACAGCTTTGAAGTACCGGAGGGCAAGACCGTGCTGCAGGCGGGACTCGACGCCGGCTACGAGCTGCCCTATAGCTGCCGCGAGGGCGTCTGCCGCACCTGCCGCGGCACCATCCGCGAATGCGCTGTTCTGCCAGGCGAAGCCGCTCGCCGACCTGGTGGTCGAGGTGCGCGAGCTCGCCGGGCTGCACGGCATCCGGCCGAAGATCCTCCCCGGGCGCGTCGAGCGGCTCGACAAGCCCGCGCCTGATGTGGCCATCCTCGGCGTCAAGCTGCCCGCCAATGCGAACTTCAAGTTCGTGGCCGGCCAGTATGCGGACTTCCTGCTGAAGGACGGCAAGCGGCGCAGCTACTCGATCGCCAACCCGCCGAGCGAGCAAGGCGTCGGCGCGCTGGAGTTCCACATCCGGCAGACGCCGGGCGGCCTATTCACCGAGCAGGTGTTCACCACGCTCAAGGTACGCGACCTGTTGCGCTTCGAGGGCCCGCTCGGCACGTTTTATCTGCGCGAGGAGAGCGACAAGCCGATCGTGATGGTGGCGAGCGGCACGGGCTTCGCGCCGATCAAGGCGATCTGCGAATACGCGCAGGCGAAGGGCATCGAGCGCCCGATCACGCTCTACTGGGGCTGCCGCATCGAGCGCGACCTTTACATGAACGACATCGCGCAAAGCTGGACGCGCCCCGGATTCCGCTATGTGCCGGTGCTCTCCGACCAGCAGTGGAGCGGCCGCATGGGGTTCGTGCACCGCGCGGTGATGGAAGATTTTCCCGACATGAGCGGCGTGCAGGTCTATGCCTGCGGCGCACCAGTGATGGTGGATGCGGCGCGGCGCGATTTCAGCGCGCAGTGCGGACTTGCGCCCGAGGAGTTTTACGCCGACTCCTTCATCACGGAGGCGGACAAGGCGACGGCGCCGTGAAAGCGCCGACCCGCCAGTCGCAGATCGACGCCGTGCTCCTCAAGCTGCCCGGCGTTACCACGAGAAAGATCAAGGCCCTGCACGCGTACTTCGTCAGTGACCGGATGTTCGCCTGCATCAGCGGTAATGGTGTCGGGCTCCGCCTGCCGGCAGCGATGGCGAGGGAGCTGCAGTTCTCGCGCGACAACGTCGTGCCGTTCCAGCCGGCGGGCCTCGGCGCCACCAGGGAGTGGATCCAGATCGATCGCGCGGATGCCGCGGACTACGAGAAGGATCTGGAGCTCTTTCGCCAGTCGCTTGAATTCGTGAAGGCAGGGGGTCGCTAACAAAGCGGTGCTTAACCCCATGCCGGTGACTTCCAGAAGGCGGATCCTCCTTGCGCTCGGCGCGATCGCGCTCAGTGCGCGGAGCTGGGCGCAGACCACTAGCAAGAACCTGCGCATCATCGTGCCGTTTCCCGCGGGCGGCGGCACCGATGTGCTCGCGCGCATCGTCGCCGACAAGCTGCGGGGCAATTACGCGCCGGTCGTGATCGTGGAGAACCGCGTGGGCGCCTCGGGGCGCACCGGCGTCGAGGCCGTGGCGCACGCGGCGCCGGATGGCACGACGCTGCTCTTCACGCCGGACTTCCTGATGACGGTCTACCCGCACAGCTTCCGCAAGCTCGGCTACGACCCGCTCGCCGATTTCGCGCCGATTGCGCTCATCGCGCGCTCGGGCCTCGCGCTCGCAGCGGGGCCGGCGCTGCCCGCCGAGGTGAAGACCGTGCGCGAGTATGTCGCCTGGGCCCGCGCGCATCCGAAGCAGGCGTTCTATGCGACGACCGCCGCGGGCGGCACGCCGCACTTCGTCGGCGTGATGCTCGCGCGCGACGCGGCCGTCGCGCTCTCACCGGTGCACTACAAGGGCGGCGCGCCCGCGCTCCAGGACGTGATGGGCGGCCAGGTCCCGGTGAGCATCAACCCGATCGGCGAGCTGCTGCCGCAATTGCAGGGCGGCAAGGTACGGGTCCTCGCGGTCACGAGCGCGCAGCGCTCGAAGTTCCTGCCCGACGTGCCGACGATGAGCGAATCCGGCTTCCCGAACATCGTGATCTCGCCGTGGCTCGGGTTCTTCGCGCCTGCGAAGACCCCGCCGGACATCGTGAAGCGCCTCGCGAATGGCGTCACCGATGCCACGCAGCACGGCGAAGCGCAGATCGGGATGCTCAAGCTCGGCATGGAGCCCGCCGCCATGAGCCCCATCGCCTTTCGCGAGATCCTGAGACAGGATCTCGAGCACTGGGGCCCGATCGTCAAGGCCTCAGGCTTTACCGCCGAGGATTAGTTAATGCAGCGCTTGCTTTGCGCGGCTGATGACCTGGTCGAGCGCAGTGGCGGCGAGATCCATCTCCTCGGTCGTGATCTCGAGCGAAGGCGCAAGGGTGATGACGTTCTTGTAGTAGCCGCCGATATCCAGCACGAGTCCCAGGGTGCGCGAGCCGATCACGAGATCTCCCTCGAGGCCGAGCTGGAACATGCGATCGGCGAGGCGCCGGCTCGGCGTGAAGCCGTCCGCCTCGCACATTTCCATGCGTAGCGCGAGCCCCAAGCCGTCGACTTCGCCGATCTCGCGATGCTTCGCGCGCAGCTCGCGCAGCTTCTCCAGGAAGTAGGCGCCTTTGCGCATCACCGAGCTCTCGTAGTCGGCGCGCCCGAGGATGCGCATCACCGCGAGTCCCGTGGCGGTGCCGAGAGTGTTGGAGGAGAACGTGGAGTGCGTCGATCCCGGCCCGAAGACGCCGGGATTGATGAGTTCCTCGCGCGCCCAGATGCCCGAAAGCGGGTTCATGCCATTGGTGAGCGCCTTGCCGAAGACGATGATGTCGGGCTGGATGTCGAAGTGCTCCATCGCCCACATCTTCCCCGTGCGGCGGAAACCCATCTGGATCTCGTCGTCGACGACCAGGATGCCGTGCTTGCGGCAGATCGCGGCGAGGCGCCGGAAATAATTCTTCGGCGGGATGACGTAGCCGCCCGTGCCTTGCACCGCCTCGACGAAGATCGCGCCGAACTCCGAGCGGCCGGTCTTCGGGTTCCACGTGCCGGTGTACTCGTGCTCGAAGCGCCGCTCGAACTCGGCGATGCAGTCGTCTTCGGTCTGCTGGGCGTCGCCGCGGTGGGGTGACCGGAAAGGGTACGGGAAGGGGATGAACTCAGCGCGGTCGGCGAATTCTCCGAACGCTTCGCGATAGCGATAGGACGATGTGATCGCCGAGGCGCCAAGCGTGCGTCCGTGGTAGCCGCCCTGGAAGGCCAGCATGCGGCTTCTGCCGGTCGCCTTTCGCACGAGCTTCAGCGCGTCCTCGATCGCCTGTGAGCCGCCGACGTTGAACTGCACGCGCCCTTTAATACCGAAGGCGCGCTCGATGCTTTCGCAGATCGCCTGGGCGAGCTCGATCTTCTCCCGATGCAGGTACTAGCAGGCGAGCTGCGGCAGCTTGTCGATCTGCGCGCGCAAGGCCTTCGCCACCGCGGCGTTCGCGTAGCCGAGATTCACCGCGGAGTACCACATCTGCAGATCGAGATACTGGGTACCGCGCGCGTCGTAGAGATAGCTGCCTTCGCAGCGCTCGAAGAGCTTCGGCGTCTCGGCGTAGTGGACCGTGTCGCCGTGAGAGCAATAGCGGTTCTCCCTCGCAAGCAGCTCGCGCTCTTCGTCGGCTGCCGTCGTAGCTTTCAGTTTTGTCAGCACTTTTGTGAATGTTGGATGTTAAGATGCGAGCGTATCACGTTGTTTGATTAAAGCGTCCGGCGAGACGCGGATCCTAGCCTTCAAGAAGCTGCACATGACCATTGAATGGGCGCGGCTCGAACCGCAGCGCGCGGTTGAGCCTGTTGATCGGGGAATCTTCCTGCGGGGCGATGGCCGCTGCCGGGTCATGCTGCTGCACGGCCTCACGGGCACACCGAGGGAGCTCGGCTATGTCGCGCACTGGCTGCGCAGCCGCGCGCGCTATCACGTGAGCCTTCCGCGTCTCGCGAATCACGGCCAGCCGATGAGCGTGCTCGCGCGCACCACGTGGGCGGAGATCTATCAGTCGGCCAAGGACGCGTTTGTCGAAGCCCGTGCGGCGGCACGTGCCGAGGGATTGCCGCTGGTGATTGGCGGTCTTTCGATGGGCGCCAATCTCTCGCTGATGCTCGCCGCGGAGTTCGGCGCCGATGTGGCGGGCGTGGTATGCCTCGCGCCGACGCTTTTCTACGATGGCTGGAGCGTGCCCTGGTATCACCGGCTGATCCCGCTGGTGGAATTCACGCCGCTCAAGCATTTCGCTTATTTTCGCGAGCGCGAGCCTTTCGGCCTGAAGGACGAGGCCCTGCGCGGCAAGATCGCCGAGCAATACGGCAAGATGCAGCTGCGAGATTCGAGCGGCGCGGCGAAGTCCGGCTATGCGCACTTTCCCGTGCGTCTTTTCTGCGAGATGCGCCATCTCATCCGCAGATGCAAGGAGGCGCTCGAGGCTGTTGCTGCCCCGGTGCTCGTCGTGCAAGCCGAGCACGACGATGTCACGAGCCCGCGCAATGCGCAGTTCATCCTCGAGCGCATCGCCTCGCCCAAGCGCGAGCTGCTGCTGCTGAAGAATTCCTACCACCTGGTGGCTGCGGATCTCGAGCGATCGGTGGTCGCGGCAAGGCTGCAGAAATTCTGCGCGGAGGTGGCGCGTGCTGCATAGGCCGGTCCTGTTCTTCGACTTCGACAACACGCTGACCGACGGCGACCTGCTCGACGAGCTGATCGAGACCTACTCGCCGAACGAGGCCTGGCGCGACTGGGAGCACGCCTGGGCCGCCGGCCAGCTTTCGGGTCGCGACTGCCTGCGCCTGCAGATCCAGAACATGCGCGTATCGCGCAATACGCTTTTCGAGCACCTCGAACGCGTGCGCATCGATCCGGCATTCCCCGAGATCGTGGCGTGGGCCCGGCGGCACGGCGTGCCGGTCAACATCGTGAGCGACAGCTTCCTGCCGCTCATCGTCCAGGTGCTGCGCGCGAACGGCATGGACGGCATTCCGATATTCGCAAACGAGCTCGCGTTCGCCAGCCCCGATCGACTGCTGCCGATGTTTCCGTTTTATGACCCGGCGTTCGAGCGCTCGGCAAATGCCAAGGCGCGCCATCTTGCAGCGTATCGCGGCCGGCGCATCATCTTCGCGGGCGACGGTCACTCCGACCTCGATGCCGCGCTCGCCGCCGATGTCGTCTTCGCGAAGTCCACGCTGGCTCGCGAGCTCGACGCCCGCGGTGCCGCGTTCTACCCGTTCGATACGCTGGAACCGGTGCTCGCCTTCCTCGAGACGGTCGGCATCTCGTTCGGCGCCCTCCCGGCCTACACGCGCGCGCCGTAGCCTGGGCGGCCGGTCCGCAATTGCGAAGCTTGTGGCACTGATGGCGGCTCTCTCGCCCGCGGTGGCCAGCGCGGACGCGCGCGTCGGGCCCGTGCTCCAGCGCCTCGGCGCGCTGAAGTTCCAGGTCCAGCTCAGCTCGGGCTACGGCGAGACGCTAATCGATTACAACCCCCGGCAAGCGACCATCGGCGCAGGCGTGTCATTCGGCGACTGGTGAGAACGCAGCGGCCGGCGAAAGGGCGGCGCGGCTGCGCGGAACGCCTAAAAGAGGAAGCGCAGTCCGACGGTATAGAAGCGCCGGTTGCCGGCGCCGGTCTGGTCGCCGCGCGTCGTGTCGACCTGAAAGCGGTTCGGAATTACCCAGAAGCGCACGCCGTAGTGGTACGTCGGCGTCTCGCGATGCTGGCCGAAGCTCTCGAAGATGCCGTAGACGCGCGGCGCCCAAAGGAGGGCCTCGACCCCGTAGCCCCACGTGCCGCCACTGTCACGGAAGTCGCCGAGGTTGCCATGCAACACGAGCCGGTCATCGAAGAACGAGCGGCTGCCGATCGCGTTGAAGTACGGCTCGCCGCCGAACGAGCCGAGCGAGAGCGCGTAGCCGACGCCGTTCGTCTCCAGGCTCTTCAGCAGGAACTTGAGCTGCACGATGGTGTTCTTGTCACCCTCGATGCGGTTGCCGCCCGCGGTGAGCTCGGCGCCGAATAGATTGCACGCCGGCAGGAACCAGAACTCGGAGCCCGAGTAGGTGCGCTCCTTCTTGTAGAACGTCTCGATCTGGCACTTGTCGACGATGCGCGCATCGTCGGTGAAGAAGGGGCGTGCCGCGTGCGCGGGAGCGCTGCAGATGCCAAGCGCGCCTAGCGCAGCCAGGAGTCCCTTAAGCAATTTCTTCTTGTTCTTCGTATGGCGAGCCTGTCTTATTGGCGGAATTAGTATCCCATGCCTCTGCGCGGCGGCGCGTCAGAGACGCGTAAGCGCTGCGTTGCTCTGCAGCAGGTTCGCAGCAAGGCTGCGGTCATGCGTGCCGCGTATCGTGGCGGCCGCTGAGCTCTTGCACTTCTTGTCCTGAAAGCTTTCGTAAACCTTTCATAATTAATGTACTTAGAATGCGCGGCCCCGGGGGTGGGAGACGCATCGGTGTCCAAGCTCGCCATTGTCGCGGCTATGCTCCTGGCGCTTGCGCCCGCGCAAGCGCCGGCGCGCGATCTCGCGTTGCCGGAGGCCGAATCGCTGCTCGTGCGCAATAACCGCGAGCTGCAGGCGGCGCGCCGCGGGATGGAATCGGCGGACGCGCAGCGCGTGATCGCCGGCGCGAGGCCGAATGCAACGTTCTCGGTGAATGCCGCGAGCATTAACGACGCCAACACCATCGACAACCAGCGGCGCGGCGCCGACACGGTGTTTCGTATCGATCAGCCGTTCGAACGCGGCAAAAAGCGCGAGCTGCGCCTCGATGCTGCCGGCGGCCTGCAGCGCGCCGCGCGCAACGACTATCTCGACGTGCTGCGACAGCAGCTCGCGGTGCTGCAAGGCGCCTACTACGATCTCAAGCTCGCGCAGGAAAGGGCGCAGACGCTCGCCGAGAACGCGCAGCTCTTTGCCGGTACGCTGAATGCGGCCGAGCGGCGGCTGAAGGCCGGCGATCTCGCGCCCGCGGATGTCGCCAAGGTGCAGGTCGACTTCGAGCGCGCCCAGAACGACGCGCGCGGAGCACAGGCGGATCTTGCGCGCGCGCAGATTGCGCTCGCCTACCTGCTCGCGCTCGAGGCCGAGGCGCGCGAGCTGCGTGCGGTGGAGACGTGGCCAGCGCTCGAGCGCGCGGACGCCGCCGCCGCTGAAGACGCCATCGACGCGCGGCCCGACGTCGCGGCGGCGCGCACCCGCGTCGAGGCAGCGGAGAGGCTGCGCGACCTTGCGCGCGCGCAGCGCACGCGCGATGTCACCATTGGCGCCCAATATGAGCGTTGGCTCCCGGGCGGCACACCGACCAGCTCATTCGGCGTGGGAATCTCCGTGCCGCTGTTCACCGGGTACGACTTTTCCGGCGATATCCAGAAAGCGGAAGTCGATCGCTATGCCGCCCTCGATTCCCTGGCGCGTCTTCGCGCGGTGGCGCGCAACGAGCTCGCGCGCGCGGCGTCCGATCTCAACGCCGCGGCCGAGCGCGTCGAGCGCTTCGAGGGCTCGCTCCTCGGCGCGGCGAACCGCAGCGCGCAGGCCTCCGAGTTCGCGTTCAGCCGCGGCGCCATCTCGGTTCTCGAGGTGCTGGACGCCCGCCGGACGCTGCGCGCCGTACGACTCGAAGCGCTCGGCGCGCGCGCCGACTACGCCAAAGCACTCGGCGCCTGGCGCGCCGCGCAGGCGAGCGTGCAATCGCTGGACGCGAGATGAGGCCCCTCGCGCTTATCGCAGCCGCGCTTGCACTGGGCGCGTGCGGCCAGAAGGAGCAGGAGCCGCAGCCGCAGTTCACGGTCGAGCAGCACAGCGTCGTCATCTTCGCGGCCGGCAGTCCGCAGGTCGGCTCGATCAGCTCGGTGCCGATCGAGCCGCGCCGCGACATGGTGCTGCGCTTCAACGGCCGCCTGGTATGGAACGAGGACCGCACGGTGCGCGTCTTCGCGCCCTTTGGCGGACGCGTGAGCTCGATCGCGGTGCGGCCCGGCGACCGCGTGAAGGCGGGACAGACGCTCGCCGTGCTTGCCGCCCCGGAGCTCGGCGTGGTGCAGGCCGAGGCGCGCAAGGCCGAACAGGACTCCGCGCTCGCGCAGAAGAACCTCGCGCGCGTGCAGGAGCTCTTCGACGCCGGCGTCGCACCGGCGAAGGACCTGCAGGCGGCGCAGGCCGACGTCGCACGCACCGCCGCCGAGCGCCAGCGCACGGCTGCCAAGCTCAAGCTCTACGGCAAGACCGACACCGTGGACCAGACGTTGCCGCTGAAGAGTCCGATCGCGGGCGTCGTGGTCGAGCGCAATCTCAATCCCGGACAGGAGATCCGGCCCGACAACCAAGGCGATAAGGGCCTTTTCGTCGTCTCGGACCCAAGCAAGCTCTGGTTCCTCCTCGACGTGGCGGAGAAAGACATCGGCCTCGTGAAACCCGGCACCGATGTCAGCCTCACCACCACTTCGCTCGGCAACGAGCGCGTAAGGGGCAACATCCGGCACGTGGCCGACCTCGTCGACCCCCAGTCGCGCACGGTGAAGCTCGTGCCGGCGCGCGCGGTGTACCTGCGCGGCGAGCAGCATTACGTATTCATCGACCAGGGCAACGGCCGCTATGCGCGGCGCGCGATCCTGGCCGGGCCGCTCGCGGATGGCTACCAGGTAGTGCTGCAGGGCCTCGGCGCCAACGACAAGGTGGTGCTCGACGGCAGTCTCCTCCTCGAGCGCCTGCTCGCGTCCAAGGACTAGCGCGGTGATCCGCCGCATCGTCGCCTTTGCGCTCTACCAGCCGCTTTTCATCCTGCTCGCCCTGATCCTCTTCATCGGCGCGGGGCTTTGGGCGTTCAACAACCTGCCGGTGGAAGCGTTCCCCGACGTCACCGATACGCAGGCCACCGTGATCGCGCTCTATCCCGGCCGCGCTGCAGAGGAGGTAGAGAAGCAGGTGACCATCCCGCTGGAAGTGGGCCTCTCGGGCCTGCCCGGCGCGGTGCGCATGTTCTCGCACACACAGTTCGGTCTCTCGTTCGTGATCATCACCTTCAACGACACGGTGAACGGCTATTTCGCGCGCAGCCAGGCGGTAGAGCGGCTGCGCGAGATCGACCTGCCGGAGGGCGTGCAGGCGCAGCTCGCGCCGTTCTCCACCGCCATCGGCGAGATTTACCGCTACCGCATGAAGGGCGAAGGCCAGGGGCCGCGCGAGCTGCGAACCTACCAGGATTGGGTGGTGAGCCGTCAGCTGCGGCTCGTGCCGGGCGTCGCCGACGTCGTCAGCCTCGGTGGTCTCGTCAAGCAGTACGAGGTGCGCCCGGATCTCGCGCGGCTACGCGACTACAAGATCACGCTCGCGCAGCTCACGCAGGCGATCCAGCGCGGCAACGCCAACGCCGGCGGCAGCTACGTCGAGCAGGGGCGGCAGCAGTACTTGATTCGCGGGCTCGGGCTCTTCCAGGGCGTCGAGGACATCGAAAACGTGGTCGTCGCCGAGCGCGGCGGCACGCCGATCCTGGTCAAGAGCCTCGGCAGGGTGTCGGTCGGCTCGGTGCCGCGTCAGGGCGTCGCCGGCCAGGACGCCGACGACGACGTGGTGACCGGCGTCGTGCTCATGCGCCGCGGCGAAAACCCCTCGGTGGTGCTCAAGCTCGTGCGCGACAAGGTCGACCGGTTGAACGCCACCGGGCTTCCCGGCGGCGTGAAGATCGTGCCGATCTACGACCGCACCTGGCTCATCGGCAAGACGCTGACCACGGTGTTCTCAAACCTCGTGGAAGGCGCGCTGCTCGTGTCGTTGGTTCTTTGGCTCTTCCTCGGCAACATTCGCGCCGCTTTCATCGTCGCCGTGACGATCCCGCTAGCGCTGCTCGCGACCTTTCTCGGCCTCACCTGGATCGGCATCCCGGCTAACCTGCTCTCGCTCGGCGCGATGGACTTCGGCATCATCGTCGACGGCGCGGTCATCGTGGTGGAGAACGTGTTCCGCCGCCTGACGGAAGAGCGCCACGCGCGCCACGAGCTCGACGACAAGGCGCGAAAGAGCGTCATCCTGCAGGCCGCTGTCGAGGTGGGCCGGCCGACGCTCTTCTCGATGCTCATCATCATCGCGGCCCACATCCCGATCTTCACGCTACAGCGCCACGAGGGCCGAATCTTCGCACCGATGGCGTACTCGGTCGTCTCCGCGCTGATCGGCGCGCTGATCCTGTCGCTGACCCTGGTGCCGCTGCTTTGCTCGATGATGCTGAAGCGCAACCTGCCCGAGGAGGAGAACGCGCTCGTGCGCGGCGCGAAGCGCCTCTATGCGCCGGCCCTGGCGTGGGCGCTCGAGCGGCCGCGCGCGGTGCTGGTCGCGGCGGTGCTCGCGCTCGCCGGCGCGCTCGCCCTGGTACCGCGCCTGGGCACCGAGTTCCTCCCGGAGCTGAACGAGGGCGCGATCTGGGTCAACGTGTTTCTGCCCACTAGCGTCTCGGTCACCGAGGCGCAGGAGCTCAACCGCCGCATCCGCGAGGCAATCCGCAAGTCACCCGAGGTGGCGAGCGTCACTTCCAAGGCCGGCCGGCCCGAGGACGGCACCGATCCGAAGCTCATCAACATGGCGGAGTTCCTGGTCGACATGAAGCCCGAGTCCGAGTGGCGCAAGGGCATGACCAAGCCGAAACTGCTCGTGGAAATGGACGCCGAGATCGGCAAGATCCCGGGGCTCGACACCGGGTTCTCGCAGCCGATCCGCGACAACGTGCTCGAGTCGATCTCGCAGATCGACGGCCAGATCGTGATCAAGGTGTTCGGCGATGATCTCGAGCAGCTGCGCGATCTCTCGCTGCAGGTGCTCAAGCAGGTGCAGAACGTGCCCGGCGTGGCGCGCGCGTTCGTCGACCGCCTGGGCGAGCTGCCGCAGATCCAGGTGCGCGTCGACCGCGCGCGGGCGGCGCGTTACGGCATCAACGTCGCGGACGTGCAGGACGTGATCGAGAGCGCGCTCGGCGGCAAGGCGGTGACCCAGGTGTGGGAGGGCGAGAGCCGCTTCGCCGTCGCGGTAAGGCTGCCCGAGGAGGAGCGGCGCCTCACGAGCATGCAGGATCTCTTGATCTCCACGCCCAACGGCGCATACGTGCCGCTTTCCGAGCTCGCGACCTTCCGCACCGTGGGCGGCCTCATGAACATCGCGCGCGAGAACGGCAAGCGGGTGTTCGCCATCGGCGTCTTCATCCGCGGCCGCGACATGGGGGGTGTGGTGAGCGACATGCAGGAGCGCGTCGCGCAGAACGTCAGGCTGCCCGAGGGCTACAACATCACCTGGGCGGGCGAATTCGAGAACCAGGAGCGCGCGATGAGCCGTCTCGCGGTCATCGTCCCGATCTCGATCCTGATCATCTTCCTGCTGCTGTTCGACGCCTTCAAATCGTTCGCCAGCGCGCTCGTCATCATCGCCAACATCCCGTTCTCCGTGATCGGCGGCATCCTCGCCCTGTGGCTCACCGGGATTTATCTTTCGGTGTCCGCGGCGATCGGCTTCATCGCGCTCTTCGGCCAGGCGGTGCTGAACGGCGTCGTCATGGTGACGCTCTTCAACGAGCTGCGCTCGCAGGGCGCTTCGCTCATCTCCGCGGTGAGCGACGGCGCGATGACGCGCCTTCGCACCGTGCTGATGACGGCGCTTCTCGCGAGCCTCGGCCTGCTGCCAATGGCGATCTCCACCGGCATCGGTTCGGAGACTGCTCGTGCTTTTCGTCCTGCCCGTGCTGTACGTGGTGGTATCGCGACGCTTTGGCCACCTGCAAGCGGACGATGAATCGGCGCGGGCCGCCGGCGAATAAGCGCTACTCGGCGCCGGCGTGCTCCATCTCGAGCGACCGACTGGCCTGCGTGAGCTCCAGGATGGCGGCGCGCAGCACCGCCGGAGCGACCGCCGCATTGTCGTCATGGCCGCCGCCACGCACCGGGACGAAGCGCTTGCGGCCGCCGGAGCGCTCGTACAGCGCCTCGCCCATCTCGTACGGCACCACCTCGTCGGCGGTGCCGTGGATGTAGAGCACTGGCAGCTCGAGCCGTGACACCTTGCTGATCGAGTCGAAGCGCTGGTTAAGGAGCAGCCCGACCGGGTACATGCCGTACCGCGGCTCGAGCCGAGCCATGTCGTAGATCGAGGTGAAGCCGCCCTCGACGATCAGGCCGCCGAGCTCCGGATGTCTGGTGGCGAGGTCGATCGCGATCGCCGCGCCGAGCGAATGCCCGTAGACGTAGATGTCGCGCGGGTCTTTCTGCCAGCCGAGCAGCGCAGCGAGCGCGGCCTCGGCGTCCTCGTAGACCGACGCTTCCGACGGGAACTTGCCATCGCTCTCGCCGTAGCCGCGGTAATCGACCGCGAGCACCGCGAAGCCGAGTTCGCGCAGGAGCGCGGTCTTGCTCACGCTCGTGCTGACATTGCCGTCGTTGCCGTGAAAGTAGAGGATCAGCTTGTCGTCGGCACGCGACCCGGACATCCACCACGCGTGCAGCGTCTCGCCGCGCACTGGAATCGTGATGTCCGCGACCGGAAAGCCGAGTTCTGCCGGCGCAACGACGAGAGTGCGCAGCGGCTCGAAGATGAGATGCGTCTGCGCGGCCCACAGTATGGCGCCCGCCGACACGTAGGCCGAGAAGATGGCGAGGCTTGCGTAGAGCAGGCCCTTGCGCATGCCGAAAGGATATTCGCGCGGTGTTACCGCGGCGCGGCGCGGCTATAGTGCAGGCGGTACAGACGTGACATGAGAATTACGCTTGTAATCGTCATCCTCATCGCAACCTGCGCCGCGACCGCGCAATCGTCCACGCCGGCGGGGCTCTGGCAAACGGTTAACGAAAGTGGGCAGCGCGAGGCGCTCGTGCGCATCACCGAGATCGATGGCGAGCTCTTCGGCCGTGTCGTAACCGTGTTCTCGCCGCCCGCGTCAAGCCCGAACCCGCTGTGCGAAGAGTGTCCCGGCGACTTGAAAAACAAACCGGTCGTCGGCTTGCAGATCCTGTCCGGCATGCGCTGGGACGGCGAGCGCTATTCCGGCGGCCAGATCCTCGACCCCGACACGGGCGCGGTATATCGCTGCACGCTGCGCGTGGTCGATGAGGGCCGCACGCTCGAGGTGCGCGGCTTCATCGGCATCTCGCTCTTCGGCCGCACGCAGACATGGCTGAGACAGTAATGCCCCCGTCAGCGGACTGTCAGCCGGCCCGTGCTAGCGTGAATCGGATACTGAGGCTCGCACCCGCCTAACGCAGGTCCTTCCGGCTCAGGCACACATGGCGATCCAGCACGCCCATGAGGTGGGAACATCCCCACCCGTGTTAACCGTGCGTAAACGCCTGGCGCTCGCGCTGCTCATCGCGGTGTGGCTCGCGGCGGGCCTCTTTGGCCGCGATCTCTGGAAGCCCGACGAGCCGTACACCTTCGGCCTCGTGCACCACATCCTCAATACCGGCGACTGGGTCGTTCCGACGCTCGCCGGCGAGCCGTTCATGGAAAAGCCGCCGCTCTTTTTCATCTCCGCTGCGCTGTTCGCGCAGGCCCTGGGCTGGCTCCTTCCGTTGCACGACGCCGCTCGCTTGGCGTGCGCCTTCTATGCGGGCCTGACGCTGCTTTTCGTCTGGCTCGCGGCGCGCACGCTCTATGGGCGCGAGCCCGCGCTCGCCGCCGTGCTCGTGCTGATGGGCAGCGTAGGCTACTTCCACACTGCGCATCTTCTGGTGACGGACAACGCGCTGGTCGCCGGCGTCGCCATCGCGCTCTACGGGCTCGCCGTGCATGCGCAGCGCCCGGTACTGGGCGGCATCGCGCTCGGCACGGGCACCGGCGTCGCGTTCCTCGCCAAGGGATTGATCGGCCCGGGCATGCTCGGCCTCACTGCCCTCGCCTTGCTCGCGCTGCCAGGATGGCGCACGCGCGTTTATTTGCACGCGCTCGGGATTGCTGCAGTCGCGTTCGCGCCTTGGGCGCTCATCTGGCCGATCGCGCTTTACGAGCGTTCGCCGGCGCTCTTTCATGACTGGCTCGTGGTGAACAATTTCGGCCGCTTTACTGGCACGGCGAATCTCGGGCCGGAGAACGACCATCTGATGTACGTGAAGATCCTCCCCTGGTTCGCACTCCCGGTGCTGCCGATCGCGGCGTGGGGCGCATGGCGCGCGCTGCGCGAGCGCGATTCGCGCCTCGTGCTGCCGCTCCTGGCGAGTGGCGTAATGCTCGCGGTGCTGAGCTCGGCGTGCAACGCGCGCTATCTCTATTCATTGCCGATGTTCGTGCCGCTCGCGATCGCCGCCGGCCCGGCGGCGGCCGTGCTGCCGCGTCTCCTTTCCCGCGGGCTGCTGTGGCTCGCGCTTGCGCTCGGCGCAGCGGCCGTGCTCGTGCTGTGGGCGGCCTGGGCGGCGCTGCTGTGGCATTGGCCGGCGGCGGTCGCGGAAGGGCTGCTCGCCTTCCGGCCGCAGTTCACGCCGATGCTGGAGCCCGCGCTCGTTGTTATCGCTGTGGCGATCACGCTGGGTGCCATCCTCGCGATGGCGGCTGCGCGCGGCACGCGGCTGGCGATGCCGCTCGGCTGGGCGGTGAGCGTGACCCTCGCCTGGACGCTGTTCTTTACGCTCTGGCTCTCGTACGAGGACTATGGCAACAGCTATCGCGCGCTCGTCGCGGACCTGAAGTCGCGCCTTCCGGCGGGCCGCTATTGCATCGCCAGTCGCGACCTGGGCGAGCCGCAGCGCGCGATGCTCGAGTACTACGGTGGCATCGTCACGCGCGCCGAACCGGAGGAGTGCGAGCTCCTCCTGGTGCAGCAGCAGGGCCACGCGGCGCCGCTGCCGCCGCACGGGGCCGAATGGCTGCCGCTCTGGACCGGCAAGCGGCCGGGCGACGTCAACGAGCGCTTCTGGCTCTTCGGCTCAGGGCAAATGGTATTGCACACGCAGCACCAGGAAATTGATGCCGGGGTTCGGGTTCGCGATGCCGCCGTTGGACAGGTGCTGCAATCGCAGCGACAAGTCGTACGTTTCGAACCGGTAGCCGATGCCCACGTGGTCGCCGAACTGGAAGCGCGTGCTGAAGTTCAGCCGCCGCGTGATGTGCGAGTCGGACAGCAGGTGAAAGCCGACCGCGCCTTCCAAGTAGGGTCCGCGCGTCGCCTGCGCATAGCGGAAAACTGGCGTCAGGCCCACGTCGTGAACCGTGCCCGCATCGCCCTGCCAGCCGCCGACCGCTAGATCCCAGTAGAGCGACCAGCGCGAGCGCTTGAGCCATTGCGGGTGCTGAGCCCATTGCGCGCCGATGCGCCACAGGTTCACCTCGCGGCTGCCGCGGCCCGTTTCGAAGGAAAAGCTCTGCAGGGCGAGGGCGGCGGGGCAGAACGCGGCAAGCCCCACGGCGAGGATTCGCTTCATTTTCCGCGAATATCATAACGAATGGCTCAATACGTCTACACCATGCGCCGGGTGAGCAAGACCGTGCCGCCCAAGCGCACCATCCTCAAGAACATCTCGCTCAACTTCTTTCCCGGCGCCAAGATCGGCGTGCTCGGCCTCAACGGCGCCGGCAAGTCGACGCTGCTCAGGATCATGGCGGGCGTGGACGACAACTACGACGGCGAAGTGATCCGCCTGCCCGGCATCAAGGTCGGCTTCCTCGAGCAGGAGCCGCAGTTGCCCTCGGGCAAGAGCGTGCGCGAAACGGTGGAAGCAGCGCTCGGCGATGCCGCGGCGGCAAAGCAGCGCCTGGAGGAGATCTACGCCGCCTATGCCGAGCCGGACGCGGATTTCGACAAGCTCGCCGAGGAGCAGGCGCGGCTGGAAGCGCTGATCAACGCGGGCGGCGCGGACGAGCTGGAGGTCGCCGCCGACGCACTGCGCCTGCCGCCGTGGGAGCAGAAGGTGGACGTGCTCTCGGGTGGCGAGAAGCGCCGGGTGGCGCTCTGCCGCCTGCTGCTTTCGAAGCCGGATTTATTGCTGCTCGACGAGCCCACTAACCATCTCGACGCCGAGAGCGTCGAGTGGCTCGAGCAGTTCCTGAGCCGCTTCCCGGGCACCGTCGTCGCCGTCACGCACGATCGCTATTTCCTCGACAACGCCGCGGGCTGGATCCTGGAGCTCGACCGCGGCTACGGCATCCCGTGGGAAGGCAACTACTCGAGCTGGCTCGACCAGAAGGAAAAGCGTCTGCAGGTC
>VBCM01000136.1 GCA_005883675.1 Betaproteobacteria bacterium | reverse complement strand
AGCCTCGAGCTGATTGGTCCGGTCCGCTGCAACCGGCCTGCTACGCAGCTCCGCCAGCTCGCCGTGAGCACGGTCCAGCTCGGCGCGCGCCTGCGCGAGCGCCGTCTCGGTGACCGCGCGCTCGCCTACGAGCGTAGCGATCCGGGCATTGAGCGCTTCGAGCTCCGCGCGCGGCGGCGCCGCTTCGGCCACCGGCTGCGCCCGCGCCTGCTCGAGCTCGGCACGCGCCTGCGCCAGTGCCGCTCTGGTCGCTTCGAGCGCGTTCGTCCGTATCTGCAGTTCGCCACGCGCCTCGTCGAGCTCCGCTTGCGGCGGCGAAGCGACGACCTGCGCGGCCGCGCGCACGGCTTCGAGCTCGGCCATCCGCGCATGCAGCGCATTGAGCTCGGAGCGAGCCTGCTGCAGCTCGATGCGCGCCTGTGCCAGCGCGTCCTGCGCGCGCTTGAGCTCATCGGGCTTCCCGATGGGCGGCGGCACCGACTCGTCGAGCCGCAGGTCGAGCACCGGCTCGGCCTCCGGCGCGCGCCGGGCCGCCTGCCCGGCCTGCGCCCTGGCGGCCGCGCGCTGGATCGCCTCGCGGATCTTGTCGGTCGAGGCGGCACCGGGGTTCAGGCGCAGCGGGCCCATCATGGTGAGGCCGGCATCCTCCGTGGGATCGCGTGCCGGCGCGCCGAGCACCAGATCGTCGGCCGGCGCGGCCGGCTCTTCGGCCGGCTGCGCCGCCGGCCGCGTTGGCGCGCCGATCACCAGGTCATCGCCCGCGTCGGCGGCGCGCTCCGGATAGGCGCCGTGCACCTTGCGAAATTCCGCCGCCGCCTTGCGCAAGGCTTCGATCAGCGCGGGATCGTACTGCGTGCCCGTGCCGGCGGTGATCTCGTCCACCGCCTTCTCCGTCGACATGCGCGAGCCGCCATATTGCGCCGCGGTTGTGCTCTCGAACGCATCGACGATCGCCATCACGCGTCCGGCCCACGGGATCTGGTTGCCCTGCAGGCGCCCCGGGTAGCCGCTGCCATCCCAGTATTCGTGGTGCGTGAGCGCGAGCGTGCGCGCGAGCTTGAGCAACGCATCCTCGTGCTCGCCGATGATCTCGGCGCCGATCGCCGCGTGCCGCTCGAACTGCTCGCGCTCCGCCCCGGCCAGCGTGCGCTCGTTGCGCAGCAGCTCGGCGGGCACGGCCAGCTTGCCGACGTCGTGCACCGGCGCCGCCTTTGCCAGGAGCTCGGCGGCCACCTCGCGCGCGCCCGCCGCCAGCGCGAGCGCCCGCGCATACTGCGCAAGACGCTGCGCGCGGTTGCCGCCCAGCGAGCGCTCGTACCAATGCATCGCACGCACCAGCCTGGCGATGCGCTGCTCGGTGCCCTGCAGCCCCACGGCCCGCTCGCGCGCGAGCTGCTCCAGATGCCCGCGGATGCGCTGCAGGAGCACCGGCGCGGCGAGCGGCTTCACCAGGAAGTCGAGCGCGCCGAGCGAAAACCCCTGCACCAGCCCTTGCGTGTCGCGGCGCTCGGCGAGAAAGATCACCGGCACGTCGGCGAAGCCCGGCATCGCTCGCAGCGCCTTGCACAGCTCGTAGCCGCTCATGCCCGTCGGCTCGGTATCGAGCAGGACGAGCTCCGGCGGAGAGGCGAGCTGCGCCCAGGCGAGCGCGGAGTGCGCGTCGGGTGCGGTCTTCACCACCTGCGATTTTCCGAGCGTCGTCTCGAGGAGGCGCCGTACGCCCTCGGCGGCGTCGACCGCGAGGATGGTCGCGCGCGCTGAGCTCACTCCTTCGTTCTCCCGACCACGTGCCTTGGGATCCCGGCCATGGTTCTTTCCCCCTATTCCCCCGGATGGTATCAATGATGCCGGTTAGCCGCCGGAAGCTTCTCGGTTACGCTAGCGGCGATGAAGAGCACCACCGGCCGGCACGCGTTCATCGAGCTCCTGCTCGACGAAGGCGTCACGCACCTCTTCGGCAATCCCGGTACCACCGAGCTCGCGATCATGGAGGCGGTGCCGCAGTATCCGCGGTTGAAGTTCGTGCTCGGGCTGCAGGAAGCGGCGGTCGTCGCCATGGCCGACGGCTACTGCCGCGCCTCGGGCCGGCTCGCCGCGGCGAACGTGCATGTGATGCCGGGCCTCGGTAACGCGATGGGCGCGCTCTACAACGCCAAGTTCTCCGGCTCGCCGATCATCCTCACCGCGGGGCAGCAGGAGCAGGGTCATGGGCTGCTCGAGCCGATGCTCTATGAACCACTGGTGCCGGTGGCGCAGCCGCTCGTGAAGTGGGCGGTGGAAGTCACGCGCGCGGCGGACCTGCCGCGCATCATGCACCGCGCGGCGAAGATCGCGCTCACGCCGCCCACCGGGCCGGTGTTCCTCAGCCTCCCCGGCGACGTGCTCGACGAAGCGCTCGAGATCGACATGGGCCGCCCGGTACGCGTCGACACCGCCGCACGGCCCGGCGACGAAGTTTTAAAGCAAATTTCGAAAATGCTGTTGGCCGCGAAGCGGCCGGCGATCCTCGCCGGGCAGGAGCTCGCGCTGCGCGACGCCTTCGCCGAAGCGACGCAGTGCGCCGAGCTTCTCGGCGCGGCGGTGTACGGCTCCTCGATTCCGTACACGGCGCCGTTTCCGTGCGAGCACCCGGCTTACATGGGCGCGCTCACGCGCCAGCAGAAGCAGGTGCGCGCGACGCTCGAGGCCCACGACGCGCTGCTCGTGCTCGGCGCGGATCTGCTACGCATGTCGGTGTACAGCCCGGTGGACCCGCTGCCGCCCGAGCTCACCGTAATCCACGTCTCCGAGCGTGCGCACGAGCTCGGCAAGAACTATCGCACCGACGTCGCAGTGCAGGCGGACGTGAAGCAGACGTTGCGCGCGCTGCTGCCGCTGCTGAAGGTGGATCGCGCGGCGGCTGAGCGCCGGCTCGCCGAGCTGCAACCGCGCAACTGGCGCGCGCAGCGCGACAAGGCGCGCATGGATGCGATGCTCGCGGCCGAGACGAAGCCGATCGATCCGCAGTACCTGGCGCTGCGCTTCACCGAGGCGCTGCCGCGCGACGCGGTGGTGGTGGATGAAGGCTTGGTCAGCACGTACAGCCTGCCAAAGTTATTAAATTTGCGAGGGCCGCGCGACTATTACGGCCTCGCGAGCGGCGGGCTCGGCTTCGCCGTGCCTGGCGCGGTGGGCATCAGCCTCGCTCTCCCCGGCCGGCCGATCGCGGCGATCGTCGGCGACGGCGCGGCGATGTACAGCATCCAGGGCCTGTGGACGGCGGCGCACCTCGGCCTGCCGATCACCTATGTGATCACCAACAACCGCGGCTACCGCATCATCAAAGAGCGGCTGGTGTCCTTCCGCAAGACCGACCAGTTCACCGGCATGGACCTGCGCGAGCCGGAGCTCGACTTCGTCGCGCTCGCGAATTCCATGGGCATCGAAGCGCGGCGCGTGACCGAGCCGCAGGACATCGCGCCCGCGCTGCGCGAGGCGTTCGCGAGCGGCAAGCCGCAGCTCGTCGACGTGCGCGTGGCGGACGGCTTCGGCGGCTAGAGCGCGAGCTTCGCGCGCACCTTGCGGCCGACGAGGAAGCTCAGCGTCGCGAATGCCGCGATGCCGAGCGCAAAGAGCGTCCAGTTGAGCGCGCCGCCCTGCGCGAGCGCGCCGCGCCCGGCGGCGCCGAGATAGACCTTCACCACGAGATCGGGCAGCACGCCGGCGAGCGTCGCCGCCATGTAGTGATCGAGCCGCACGCGCGTGAGGCCGAGGAGATAGCTCTTCAGGCAGCAGGGGATCGCCGGGGTCATGCGAAGGAGCAGCACGACCTTGCGTGGCTCCTTGGCCACCGCGCGGTCCACCGCCTTGTAGGTACGGCTCGCGCGCGCCCGCGGCTCGATCCAGCGCCGCAGTACGTAGCGCGACAGCGTCCAGCCGGCGAGCGCCGAGGCGCCGACCGCGAGCAGCGCGGCGACGAGACCCCAGCCGAACCCGAAGATCGCGCCGGCCGCGATCGGGAAGATCCACGCCGGCAGCAGTAAGAGCAGCGCCGCTGCGTACACGCCGCCGAAGACGAGCAGCGCCTCCAACCGGTTCATCTGCTGCACCGCGTCCTCGAAGCGGCTCCACCATTCGTCCGGCACGAGCGCCGCGCCGGCAATGACGAGCACGATGACGATGGCGGCGGCGAGCCAGTGCAGATCGAGCCGCCCGCGCACGAGGGCGTGGCCCGCCGAGAGGCAGAGCACGAGCCACACGGTGCTCGCGCAGATCGCCGCGAGCACGTCGCTCAAGTAGTGCGCGCCGAGATACATGCGCGAGAAGGCGACGAGCAGAACGGCGACGATCGCGCCCGCCACGGCAGCGGCGCGCTGGCGCCAGTCATAGGTGCGCGAGACGAGGAACGCGGCGAGAACGCCGTAGAAGAGCGTCGCGCCCGCGGCGTGGCCGCTCGGGAAGCTGTAGCTCGTCAGCACGAGCAGCGGATCCTCGAAATGCGGCCGCAGCCGCTCGTAGCTCGCCTTGAGGACGACATTGACCAGCATCCCGCCGCCCAGCGCGGCGGCGAGCGTGAGGATCCAGTACCACTGCCGCAGGCGCGCGAGCACGGCGGCGAAGGCGAGGCTCAGCGCGGTAAGCGCCAGCGGCGAATGGAGCTGCGTCACGGCGAAGAAGAATGTCAGCGCCGCGCCGCCGGCGTGCGCATGCAGGAAGTTAGCGACGCGGCTGTCGAGCGCGACGAGCGCGCTGCGCGCGGTGACGTTCCAGGCGAGCCCGAGGAAGAGCAGCCCGGCGACGAGGAACGCGCTCCAGCCCGCGATCGTGAGCGCACGCGAGCTTAAGCTCGGCGGATGCGGCTTGCGAAGATCGGGCGGCGGGCTCGCCAGCACTGTGGACCGCCGGCCTTGTAGCAGATCAGCCGGCGGTCGCGCTACCGCTCGGCCATTACGGCGCCGGATGGCGCATGTAGCCGTCGCTTGTGATCGAAACGCGGTCGCCCACGGCAAGATCGCTCGCCGCTGTGTCGAGGTACTGCAGCGTACCGTCGTCCATGCGGATGCCGACGCGCTTGTTGGCATTCGGCACGGTCGAACCGGCGGCGGCGCTCGGCGGCAGATCGATGATCGAGTCGATGCGCCCGGTGCCGGCGCGAAGCGGCGCCGCTGCGGTCGGCGCCACCACGACTGCGCCCATGCCTGCCTGCGGCACCACCACGGCGGCGGGCGGAGTGGTCGGCGCCGGCTGCACGACGACGGGTGCCGGCGCGGGCGCGACCTTGTGCTCCGAAGCACAGCCGGCCAGTGCCGCCAGGGCGGCGAGGGAAAGTAGCGTGAGTTTGCTCATGGCATGTCTCCTTGCGGATTAGGGCGAAGACAGAGGCAGCAAAACTTGTTCCCATACGCGCGGCACGAGACATGCAACGACGCACGTCGTGCTGCACCGCCTCTCGCTATTCGCGCTGCCGCCCGCGATTGCGCGAACACTGGATATCGCCGGCTGGGCGATCATCAGCGTCTTTGCGCTCGAGTACGCAGTGCATTTCGCGCTCGCCGCGGACCGGCGAGCGTACGTGCTCAATCGCTGGCGCATCGTCGATGCGCTGATCATCCTCGCGCCGCTCGTGTCGCTCTTGCCCTTCGCGCCCAACGTGCTGCGCTCCTCGCCTGCGCTGCGCGTGCTGCGCCTGGCGCGCGTGCTGCTCTTCGGCGCCCGCGCGCGGCACGGGCTCGTTGCCGGCGCCGAGATGGGCATTGCGCGCGCCGCGCCGAGCGGCCCGCCGCGCGTTACCGAGCTTGCGCCGGAGGGCACACCACAGCCGCTCGAATGGCGCGAGCTCATCGCCTGGAGCACGCGGCCCGATGAGCGCTGGGTGCACGCCGCGAACCTCGATGCGGCGCACATCGAGAAGGTCGCCACATCACGGAACTGCCGGACGTGATGGTGGATGCGGCGCTGCGCGAGTCGAGCTACCCGCGCCTCGAATCGAGCGCGCGCTGGGCCGCGTTCGCGATGTCGCTCCCCGGCTGGGGCGACGAGCCGCGAACGCCGGTGCTGCTCCTCGTTTCCAGGCGGCATTTGCTCTCGCTCTCGCTGCATCCGGTGGAGCTGCAGAGCCGGCCGGGCAACGATGAGCTGCCCTGGGGCACGCGCTGCGCGCTGCATGTCATTCGCGAGGTGCTCGAGCGCAACGAGGCGCTCGCGCTGCGCGTCGAGCACGAGCTCGCCGGCCTCGAGACGCTGCCCGCGCAGGAGAGCCCGGAGAGCTTCTTCCAGGCGATCTTCCGCCTGAAGCGCAACATCGTGCTGGCCAAAGGCGATCTGTGGCGCCTGCGGGCGCTCCTTGGCACGCTCGCCGAAGGCCGGCGCGAGCTGCCGGGCCTCGGTGGCGACAACGCCTGCCTGCGGCAGCTTGCGGAGCAGGCCGATTACCTGCACGAGACGATCGAGAAGGCGCACGAACAGCTCCTCACGCTCCTCGACCTGCACCTCAACATCGCCTCCTACGACGTCAACCGCTTCATGCGCCTGCTAGCCGTCGTCAGCAGTCTCGCGCTGATCCCGACGATCATCGGCGGCCTGCTCGGCATGAACATCGCCGGCAACCCGTGGCCGCTCACACTCGCCCAGGTAGCGTTCGGCACGTTCATCCTGATGCTCTGCGTTCTTTACGCCTTCCTCGCCAAGGGCTGGCTCCGCTAAGCGCGCTTGTCATACTCGTCGTGGCGTCGCCACCAGACACCCGTCTCGTTGCGTCCCTTGGGGGCGCGATCAAGCCACTGGTACATGCCCCAGAGGCCGTCCAGTCCGCGCGCATAGGTGGAATAGGTGTGGTAGACGACGCCGTCCTCGCGCACGAACGCGCTCATGCCCGGCCTCTCGCGCGTGTACGTGGCGGCATCGGTTCCGGCCATGGCCGCGTTCACGGCGACGGGCTCCGGGACCGCCGTCTCGTCCATGGCGTGGCCGCCGCGCTCGTAGTTGTATTCGGCGGCTCCGGTGCGCTGTTGCTCCTCGGTGATTGAGACGTTGAAGTCGAAGTTGAAGTCGCCGCCGAGCGCGGACGCCCAGGGAAACGTCCACCCCATCCGCCGCTTGTACGCCTGCAGCTT
>VBCM01000135.1 GCA_005883675.1 Betaproteobacteria bacterium | reverse complement strand
GTCGCGCGTCAGCACGATGCGGTTCTCCGCGTGCGCGAGGCGCCGGATGTCGACGTCGGCTAGGCGCGGCTCGTGCACCGTGTCGAAGCCGAGCATGCGCAGGAACCGCGCCAGCGCGCCGAGATGGGCGTCGGCGATGAATGCATGCGGGCCGCCGGTGCCGGCGGCCGGCTGCGCGAGCACCTCGATCTCATCGCCCTCGCGCACCATGCGCTGGAGCGTCGCCGGCGCGCCGTTCACGATGAGCTCGCCCACCTCGGTATGCGGCACGCCGAGCGCTTCGATCGCGTTCTTAAGGTTCGCCGCCCGCGCGCAGGCATAGGCGAAGCGCCGGCCGCGATGCGCGGGTCGCAGGAAGCGCGAGAGGTCCTCTGAAAAGCGAAAGCGCGCCGTGCTCATGAGCCGGGTACGTGGATTGCTCTGCGGGCGCCCATGCACCCGCGATGGGCCGAGATGTGTGCCCGCATTCTGCAGCAGTGCGAATACCTGCAAGGCGGGCGCGAGCCGCTCGCCGCATTCCTCGGCGTGCAGGCGGCCGAGCTCGATGACTGGCTCGCAGCGCGCTCGGGTCCGCCCCGCGCGGTGTTCGAGCGCGCGATGGAGCTGATCCTCGCCGAGCACGACCGGCGCGCCGCACAGGAAGCGGCCGGCGTGCCGAAACGCCGCCGCAGCGATCGCCCCGCTGCCTGAACCATCGTCTTGGCGGACCGACACACCGGGCACGGCGCATGCAAGTAGGGTCCCATGGAACAGCGCGCTCGGTACGCCCAGGCACTCCGCGATGCCGTGCGGACGCTCGGCGGGCATGAGCGCCTCGCCGCGGTCCTCAATGTGCCGGCGGAGAAGCTCAGCGCCTGGCTCTCCGGCGAGGAGATGCCGCCGCTCGAAGCGTTTCTCGACTCGCTCGACGTGATCGCGGACGGCCCTTATGCGCCGCGGCCGGCGCGGCGGGTACGCGTCGCCGCGATCCGTAACCGCTGACGCTTTTGCGCCGCGTTGAAAATCGTACAGCGCGCTGCGCTGTCGAGCGGTAACTACAGCGACTTTTGTATTATTGGCGACATGAGCGCCGACGACGCCATCTCGCTCACCCGGTCGCTCCTCGCCTACGACACCATCAACCCGCCCGGCCGCGAGCAGGACTGCGCGCGCCGCGCGGGCGCGCTCCTCGGCGAGTGGGGCTTCAGCGTCGCCTACCACGACTACGAGCCGGGCCGCACCAGCGTGGTGGCGCGCGCGGGTGGCAACGATGCAAAGGCGCCGCTGTGCTTGACGGGGCATCTCGACACCGTGGCGCTCGGCACGCGTCCCTGGTCGAAGGATCCGTTCGCCGGCGAAGCGGACGGCGACCGGCTCTACGGGCGGGGCGTCTCCGACATGAAGGCGGGCGTGGCGGCGATCCTGCTCGCGGCGCGCAACGTCGCGCCGCGCCTCGGCGGCACGCCCGGCATCGTCATCGTGCTCACGGCGGCGGAAGAGGGCGGCTGCCTCGGATCGCAGCATCTCGCGCGAACCGCGCTCCTTGGCCGCGCCGGCGCGCTCGTGGTCGGCGAGCCGACGGCGAACTATCCGTACGTCGGGCACAAGGGCTCGATCAAGTTCCACGCGCGCTACAAGGGCGTCTCGGCGCACGGCTCGATGCCGCAGCTCGGCGTGAACGCCATCTACAAGGCGGCGCGCGCCGTCGCCGCGCTCGAGCGCTTCGACTTCCAGGCGAAGCCGCATCCGGTGATGGGAGCGCCGACCATGAACGTCGGCACGATGGCGGGCGGGAGCGGCGTCAACATGGTCCCCGATACGGCGTCGCTTGGCGTCGATATCCGCACCGTGCCCGGCATGGATCACGCGGCGCTGATCGCGCGGCTGCGCGAGACGCTCGGCGAGGCGGAGATGGATGTGTTCTCCAACCTGCCGCCGGTCTGGACGCCGCCGCAGCAGGAATGGATTGGGCGCGTATTCGACATCTGCCGCGCACAACTCGGAATCCGGCCGGAGCCGCGCACGGCAACGTATATGACGGACGCGGCGAACCTGCTCAAGGTCTATAGCGGATCGCCGACCGTGGTGCTCGGGCCCGGCGAGCCCGAGCTCGCGCACCAGACCGACGAGTGGTGCAGCCAGGAACGCATCCGCCAGGCGGTCGCGCTCTATGAGGCGATCATCAAGGACTGGTGCGGGTTATGAGATGGGCGCTCGCCGCGCTCGCGCTCATCTCGGCGCTGGCGCAGGCGCAGCCGGTGACGCGGATCGTGGTGCCGTTCGCCGCCGGCGGCGTGCAGGATATCGTGGCGCGGTCGTTCAACGCCGAGCTCGGCGCGCTTCTCGGCCGCACGGTGATCGTCGAGAACCGCGCCGGCGCGGGCGGCACCATCGGCACGGGCTCAGTCGCGAAGAGCGCGCCCGATGGGCAGACGCTGATCCTCGCGGCGGCGAGCCACACGATCGCCGGCTCGCTCTATAGCAGGCTGCCATACGATCCGCTGAAAGACTTCACCCCGATCGCGCACATCGGCAACGTCGACTACGTGCTGCTGATCAGCGCCGCCGTGCCGGCGAAAAGCGTGGCGGAATTTGTTTCCTACGCAAGAGCGAATCCGGGCAAGCTCAACTACGCGAGCGCGGGCAACGGCTCGGCCACGCATCTCGCGATGGCCTATTTTTCGAGCCTCGCCGGCATCGAGATGGTGCACGTGCCGTACAAGGCGACGGGCGAAGCGGTGAACGAGGTGCTCGCCGGGCGCGCTCAGGCGGTGATCGCGGCGAACATCGGCGCCATCCCCTACGTCAACGATCCGCGCGTGCGCGCGCTCGCCTCCACGGGCAGCAAGCGCTCGAAGTTCCTGCCCGCATTGCCCACCGTCGATGAGGCGGGCGTGCGCGGCTACTCCGGCGGGCATTCCGCCGCAGACGGTCGAGGCGATCAGCGCGGCGGTGGCGAAGCTCCTCAAGGACCGGGTGATCCTCGAGCGCCTCGACAAGCAGGGCATCGTGCCGCAGGCGATGAGCCCGCAGGCGTTCGGCGAGCTGCTGCGGGCCGATTACGCCAAGATGGCACGCGTCGTGAAGCTATCGGGCGCGCGCATCGACTGAGCAGGATGAATCAGGCGCTTGGCAGGAAGAGCTTGACGCTCGTGCCGGCGTCGGGCGCCGAGGCGAGCTCGACGCGGCCGCCGCCCGCGCGGATGCAGCTTTCGACGATGTGCAGCCCGAGCCCGCCCGGCTTGCCGCGCTCGCCGCGTGAAAGGAGCGGCGCCCGGGCGCGCTCGAGCGCCGCGGCCGACATGCCGTCGCCGGTGTCGGTCACTTCCAGCACGACGGAGCCCTGCGGGCCCTGCGCCGTGCGGATCATGAGCCGCCCGCCACGCGGCATCGCCGCGCTGGCATTCGCGGCGAGCTCGAGCAGCACGAGCTGCAGCGCGCGCGGGTCAACGAACGCCAGGGGTAGATCCGGCGCGAGCTCGCGCTCGAGGCTGATTTCGCGGCCGAGCGTAGGCGAGAGAAGGTCCGTGAGCTCCGCGGCGAAGCGGTTGAGGTCGAGTGCGCGCGGTTCAGGCGCTTGCAGCCGACCGAGCGCCTGCAGCCGGTCGGCGAGCGCGGCGGAGCGGCGCGTGGCGTTGAGGGCGGCCTCGACCGTCTCCGGCACGAACTCGCGCCGGCGCCGCAGGAGCTCGAGGTTTCCCAGCACCACCTGCAGGAAGTTGTTGAGATCGTGCGCGAGCGCCGCCGCGACCTCCTTCAGATCGCCGTTCATCCGGGCCATCCTACCGGATCAGGGGGCGCGCGCCCGGCCCGGAATTTGCAAGTAGGTTTTCGCCATGAGCGGACCGAAGATCGGCATCACCGGCTCCTACGGCGGTCTCAACCTCGGCGACGAGGCGATCCTGCAATCGATCCTCGAGCAGCTGCACCACGAGGTGCCCGATGCCGAGATCACGGTGTTCTCGCGCGACGCCGACGACACGAAGCGCCGGCACAAGGTCGAGCGCGCGGTCCCGGTGCGCAAGCTCTCGCGCTCGGAAGTGGTGCCGGAAGTCGAGCGCCTGGATCTCCTGCTTTTCGGCGGCGGCGGCATCCTGTACGACGCCGATGCGCGCACCTATCTGCGCGAAGTGCTGGTGGCGAAGGAGCACGGCGTTCCGGTGATGCTCTATGCGGTAGGCGCGGGGCCGCTCGCCGACCCGAACGTGCAGAAGGCGGTGCGCGAGGCACTCGACGGCGTCGCCGCGATCACCGTGCGCGAGAAGAGCGCGCAGCAGCTCCTCGAGGAAGCGGGCGTGCGGCGCGAGGTGGTGGTGACCGCGGACCCGGCGCTGCTGCTAAAGCCCGAGCCGCTGCCGCGCAATATCCTCAAGATCGAAGGCCTCGAAGGGAAGAGGAAGCTCATCGGCATGTCGGTACGCGAGCCGGGCGTCGCCGCGCCGGACCTCGATCCGAACGTGTACCATGGGCTGCTCGCGAACGCGGCGGACTTCATGGTCGATCGCTTCGACGCCGACATCGTGTTCGTGCCGATGGAGCGCTCGGTGCTCGACAGCCAGCACAGCCACGCGGTGATCGCGAAGATGTTGCGCGCGCAGCGCGCGCGCGTGCTGAACGGCGAATACACCTCGGGGCAGCTGCTTTCGCTGATGGGCCATTTCAGCTTCGCCGTCGGCATGCGGCTCCACTTCCTCGTGTTCGCCGCGCTGCGCGGCGTGCCGTTCGTCGCGCTGCCCTATGCAGGCAAAGTGGCGGGCTTCCTCGAGGACCTGAAGCTGCCGGCACCGCCGCTCAATCTCGTGAACCCCGGGCGCCTGTGCGCGCACCTTGACGGCTCGTGGGACGACCGGCGCGCGCTGCGCGCCACCATCAACAAATCGCTGCCCGCGCTGCAGGAGCGCGCGCGCAAGACCGTGCACATCGCGCTCGAGGTGCTGAACAAGGGCAAGACGCTTGCCGTCGCTAAAGCGGCCTGAGGACGCGGCGCGCGTCGAGCTGCCGCCGCGGCGCGCGATCGTCGCGGCCGACACGGACGTGCTGGTCGTAGGCGGCGGACCCGCGGGGCTCGGTGCCGCGCTGGGGGCAGCGCAGGCGGGCGCGCGCGTGGTGCTCGCCGAGCGCTACGGCTTTCTCGGTGGCAACGCCACCGCGGCGCTGGTCATGCCGCTCATGTCCTTCCATACCGCGCACCCGACCAAGGAGAGGAAGGGCGCCACGACGCTCCTGCCCACGGATCACGGGCCCGGCGAAGCGATCATCGCCGGAGCGCTCAAGGCCTTACTGGAAAAGCTGGTGAAGGCGGGCGGCGCCATCGAGCCCTCGCTCGCCACCGGCTATGTCGTGCCGTTCGCTCCGGAATGGTTCAAGCTGATCGCGCTCGAGCTCCTGGATGAGGCGGGCGTGCAGTTCCTGTTCCACTCGTTCGCGAGCGGCGTGCTTGGCGCGAAGCGCGTCGAGGGGGCGGTGCTGGAGACGAAGGCCGGACCGCTCGCCGTGCGCGCGCGCGTCACCATCGACTGCACCGGCGACGGCGACGTCGCGGTGCAGGCAGGCGCGCCCTCCGAGATCGGGCGCGCGGACGGCCTGGTGCAGCCGATGACGCTCATGTTCCGCGTGGTCGAGTTCCAGCGCGCGAATTTCGAGACCTACGTGACGCAGCACCCGAAGCAGTGGCGCGGCGTGCACGGCCTGTGGGATCTCGTGCGCGAGGCGAGCGAGCGCGGCGAGCTGCGGCTGCCGCGCGAGGACATCCTTTTCTTTGCCACGCCGCACGAGGAAGAGGTGAGCGTCAACAGCACGCGGGTGACGCGGGTGCTCGGCACCGACGTCTGGGATCTCAGCTACGCGGAGTGGGCGAGCCGCAAGCAGATGCGCCAGATCGCGGAGTTCCTGCGCCGCTACGTCCCCGGATTTGAAAAGTCCTACGTGGCGCAGAGCGGCGTGCAGATCGGCGTGCGCGAGACGCGCCGCATTATGGGCGACTACCAGCTCAGCGCCGATGACGTGCTCGCGGCGCGCAAGTTCGACGACGCGATCGCGCGCGGCGCCTACCCGATCGACATCCACAACCCGACAGGCAGCGGCACGGTGCTCAAGCGCCTGCCGCCCGGCGAGGCGTACGACATCCCGCTGCGCAGCCTCCTGCCGCGCAACACCGAGGGCCTGATCGTCGCCGGGCGCTGCATCTCCGGCACCCACGAAGCGCATTCGTCGTACCGCGTCATGCCGATCGTGATGGCCACGGGCCAAGCCGCCGGTGCATGCGCCGCGCTCGCGGCGCGGCGCGGCGCGATGCCGCGCGACGTGCCGGCGCCCGAAGTGCAGCGCGAGCTCGTGCGACAGGGCGCGAGCCTGCGGCCTGATCTCATGCGCGCGCGCCAGGCCGCGGCGTAATTCTTTGTCAGTTGTAGTGGAAACGGCGATATGGATGCGCGCGCCGCTTCGCTACCATGCGGCTCCGCGATGCAGAACACACCAGGGGAGGAGCCCCGCGTCGTCACGGACACGGTGCCGGTCGCAGCAGTGCGCTGCGACCGCGACGGCCGCTACCTCTGGGTGAATCCGACCTACGCCAAGTGGGCGTCGCGGCCGGCAACGCAGCTCCTCGGCTTGCGCATCAGCGACGTCATTGGCGCACGCGCCATGCGCGAGATCCAGCCGTTCGTCGCGCGCGTGCTGGCGGGCGAGCCGGTGCAGTATGAACGTCTCGTCGAGCTGCCCGGTCTCGGGCGGCGCTGGATCAAGTGGGCCTATACGCCGACCTTCGATGCCGCCGGCCGCGTCGAGGGCTGGGTCGCCACCGGCATGGACATCCACAGCGCAAGAGAAGCCGATCGCAAGCGCGACGAGTTCCTCGCCACGCTCGCGCACGAGCTGAGAAACCCGCTCGCGCCGATCCGCAACGCCGTGGCGATCCTCGGCCGCAAGGGGCCGCACGACCCGGAAGTGGCGTGGACCCAGGGCGTGATCGAGCGCCAGGTCGAGCAGCTCTCACGCCTGATCGACGATCTGCTCGACATCGAGCGCATTTCCCAAGGCAAGTTCGTGCTGCGGCCCGAGCGCGTGCCGCTCGAAGTCACGATCGACATGGCGCTCGAGGCGAGCCGGCCGATCATCAACGCCGCGGGGCATCACCTGTCGGTGCTGCTGCCGAGCGAGCGCGTGGTGATCGACGCCGACCCTGCACGACTCGCGCGCGTGTTCTCGACGCTGCTCAAGAACGCGGCGCGCCACATGCAGGCGCGCGGCTCGATCAACGTCACCGCCACGGTGGAGAGCGGCGCGGTGCTGGTGCGCATCGAGGACACGGGCGTGGGCATCGGGGCGGGCGCGCCGCCCGGCGTCGGTCTCACGCTCGCGCGCGGCATCCTCGCGCTCCACCAGGCGAGCCTCGAGATGCGGCCGCTCGAGACGGGGCCGGGCACCGAGGCGCTGGTGCGCCTGCCGCTCGCGAGCGGCGCGGCCGCCGCGGAATGGCGCGCGCCGCCCGCCGAGCCGGCGCCGGCGCAGTCGCTACGCATCCTCGTCGCCGACGACAATCGCGACACCGCCGACTCGCTGCAGCGCGTGCTTGCGCTCTACGGCCACGAGGTGCGCGTCGCCTACGACGGCGCGGCGGCGCTGAGCGTTGGCCAGGAGTTCAGGCCGCGCGTGGCGATCCTCGACATCGCCATGCCGGGCACGGACGGCTATGAGGTGGCGCGGGCGCTACGGCTGCGCCACGGGGGCGAGGTGACGCTCGTTGCGCTCACCGGCTGGGGGCAGGACGCCGACCGTCGCCGCGCGCTGGAAGCGGGCTTTGACTATCACCTCATCAAGCCCGTCGATCCGAACGAGCTCAATACGCTCCTCGGGCGGCTCACCCGGCAGTAATCAAATAGTAATCAGCGCGCTGGCACCGCGCTCGCGAGAAGCGCTCGGCGTCTATATGCGTTATCACATGAACGTTCTTTGCCTAGGCCGATGAAACAACGCAGAAAGCCCGCTTCGAAAGATTGCTGGAAAAAAAGTATTCCGACCTTGCAGCAATCGGTTAAGATTTTTAACGCGTCGGCATTCGGTCGGGACCCGGATCGGCGCGTCCGCAGTAAGAAGTAGAAGACGCAACGGGGTGGACCGGCTTTCTCAGGAGCCGGTGCGAGAACGTCGCCTTAGCTAGAGGAGAGGGCAGGCGGTGTCGGCGAGGGGGGGGATAGTAATGTCTACGCTTTGGCGTTGCGCGCGCATGCGCGCGCATGCCATTCACCCCACGGCACATCGGCGCATCGCCGGCCCAGCCATGCGGTGAGCGCCGAGACCCAGACCACAGCAAGCCGCGAATACCGCGTTCGCATTCCGAGCCTGTTCCAGATCTTCTGGAGCAAGCTCGCCAACTGGTTCCGCCTGCTCGCCAAGTGGCGTAAGCAGGGCCTGCTCAGGAAAGCGCTGCAGGAGGCACGCCGCCGGCGCGCCATGCGCCTCGAGACGCTCGAGCCGCGCGTGCTCCTCTCGGCCGACATCACCTACGGCGCGCTCGCCGGCAACCTCGATCCCGCGCTCGACCTGACATTGAAGTTCGCCGAGGACGGCAGCGGCAACGACGTCGTCCGGCTCATCAACAACGACGACGGCTCGACCATCGCCGAGCAGGCGATGCCGTCGGACCACGTCATCAACGTCAACCTCACCGGCGGCCAGCTCCAGGACAAGCTGCTCATCGATTTCGGCTTCAGCGGCGCGCAGGACGCCGGGGACAAGTCCACGCTGCACGTCAACTTCGACGGCACCGACGAGTTGCTGCCCGCAGACCTCTCCCCGATTGCCGCGGATCAACTCTCGATCCAGAACTCGGGCGGCATGTACACGCGGGCAATCTCGACATCGCGGTGATGGGCGTCGACGCCGCGCAGTACACGAGCGTCTTCGACCTCGTGCATGCCGACTCCGCCGGCACCATCGAGATGACGAGCGGCAACGTCATCGCCCATTCGGTCAGCCTGACGGCGAGCTCGACGATCAACGTCGACGTCACGGGCTTCGGCCTCTCCAGCGCGCAGATCGCGATTGCGGATGCGCATTCGCTCGCCAAGGTGGACGTGCACGGCGGCTCGCTCACCTCGGACACCGGCTCGATCACGTTCGCCGCGACCTCCAGCGTCACCGCGCACAGCACCCCGACCAGCGACGCGAACAAGAACGCCACCGACCAGGACGCCGCGGTCGCGAGCGTCACGATCTTCAGCGACGCCTACGTCACGATCCATGGCGATGCGAAGCTCGATGCCGCGACCACGCTCGATCTCACCGCGACCAACAAGGTCGAGGGGACGGCGAACGCCGACGGCTCGAAGGGCGGCGCGGGCGCGACGTTCGGCCTGGCGCTCGCCTTCACGCATACCGATGCGTCGATCGGCGGCGATGCGGTGGTGAGCGACGCGACGGCGATCAACCTCACGGCCGACGCCACCCATACGCTCGACGTGCTCGCCAAGTCAACGCCGCGTGGCGCGACCGAGAACACGACGACGCCGACCAAGACGCAGGACGGACTGTCCGATCCGAACCAGGACGGCGACCACAAGGACGCGGCGGCGACGAGCGAGGGCAACCTCGCGTTCGCCGGCGCGCTCGCGGTGAGCGGCCTCGAGAGCCACACCGGCGCCCACATCGATTCGACCGGCGCTGTCTCGACGAGCGGCGCGCTCACGCTTTCGGCCGCCTCGCACGATGCGAGCACGGCCAAAGCGGACGGCAGCACCATCACCCACGCCGAGTTCGATCCCTCGAGCGCGGTGGACGCCAGCGCCGAGACCATCCAGCTCGCCACCGACCACGGCCTGCACACCGGCGACAAGGTCAACTACCACCACGGCGCAGACGGCAGCGACGTTGACGGCCTCACCGACGGCCACGCTTACTACGTCCGCGCGCTCACCGGCGACAAGGTCGAGCTCTACGACACCACCGACCATGCCAAGGCGACCGGCGGCGCGACCGATGGACGCGTCGACCTCTCCGGCACCGGCACCGGCAAGGCGCACGAGCTCGAGCTCGATCCGAGCGCGACCGGCGCCACCATCGCAGTGGCGATCAACGTTGCGAAGACCGAGACCACCGCGGACATCTCCGGCGGCAGCGTCCAGGCGGCGAGCGCCAGCCTCACAGCGAAAGCGGCCGACGCCAAGTTCAGCGCCGAGGCGATTTCCGGCGCCGGCGATGCGACCAAGACCGGCTTCGCCGGCGCGCTCGCGCTCAACATCGGCCTCACGACGGTCACCGCGTCGATCGGCGATAACGCCAAGGTCAGCCTCTCCGGCGGCAGCGGCGACGTGTCGCTCGATGCGCTGAACCACGTCACCAATACCGCGAAGGCGAGCGCCGCGCAGGTCGGGCTCGGCAAGACCGGCGTCGGCGCGTCGGTGGCGTTCAACTGGGCGGGGACCGATACCAATGCGGTGATCGGCAAGGACGCCGAGCTCGCGAGCGCGCACGAGCTCAAGCTTTCCGCCGACTCGGATAACACGGTGACTACGGCTGCCACCGGCGGCTCGCGCGGCGGCACGGCGTTCACGCCGGTCGTCGCCATTTCGGTCGCCGACAACGACACGAGCGCGCGTCTCGCCGAGCTCAGCAGCGGCAGCATGAAGCTCTCCGGCGCGCTCGAGGCGAGCGCGAAGCACAGCGGCGCCGTCGATACGAGGGCCACCGGCGATACCAAGTCCGCCGACACCGGCGTCGGCATCTCGATCGCGCTGACGGTGGCGAGCGACAGCGTGCTCGCCACGACGGCGCGAGATCTGACGGCGGGCGGCGCGATCAGTTTTAGCGCCCGCTCCGTGTCGCATAGCGACTCGCGCGCGAAGGCGAGCTCGGCGGGCGGCGAGGACACGCCCGCCACCGCGAAGGACGGCAAGGACCAGGGCGGCGGCGTCAGCAACCAGGCGCACAACCAGGCAGCCTTCGCCGACCAGCAGGCCGGCGCCAATGGTGCGAAGGGCGGCGTCGCCGGCAAGACCGACGGCAAGACTGCGGCCGAAGGCCAAGGCGGCGCGGTGCAGGTCGCCGGCGCGCTCGGCGTGACGGTCGCAGTCTCGAACACGCAGGCGACGATTCCCGACGGGCGCACGATCGTCGCCGGCAACGGCACGGGCGTCACCGATGGCGCCGTCTCTCTGCGCGCGGAGAACAATACCGACGGCTCGACCACTGCGGACGCGAGCACGGTGGTCATCAACGTCCAGAAGTTCGATCCCGACGACGCGAAGAACACGATCAACGAGACGACCGACACCATCACGCTCGCCTCGAACCACGGCTTCCACACCGGCGATGCGGTCCTCTACAAGGGCAAGAGCGGCAGCGGCGACGATGGCATCGGGCTCACCGACGCCAGCACCTATTACTCACGCGTCGACGGCGACAAGGTCTCGCTCTACGACACCAAGGAGCACGCCCTCGATACTTCAAAGACCGACGGGCGGCTCGACCTGCAGGAAGCAAAGGCGCCCGAGGGCGTCTACAGCCTGCGCGGCGGCAAGGGCGGCGGCACCGGCGTCGGCATCGCCGTCGCGGTCAACGTCGGGCATGTCACCAACGAAGCGTCGGTCGGCTCCGGGGCGAAGGTCACCGCCGATGGGCTCAAAGTCGAGGCGCTGACGCCCGACGTGAGCGGCGACGCGACGCACAGCTTCGGCGCTACCGCGATCGCCGGCGCGAGCGGCGGCAACACCGGCGTCGCCGGGGCGCTCGCGGTCAACGTCGGCATCAGCAATGCGCGCGCGAGCATCGCCGACACGGCGACGCTGACGGTCACCGACAAGGGCGATGTGGCGCTCAGCGCCGAGAACTTCGTCGCCAACGCCGCCACCACCAAGGCGACGCAGGGCGATGCGAGCAAGTTCGGCATGGGCGCGTCGCTCGTGCTCAACATTGGCGAGACGGACACCAATGCGCTGATCGGCGACGCGCAGATCAGCGACGCGCACGACATCAAGCTTTCCGCGAGCTCATCGAACGCGATGACGACGCACGCCGACGGCGGCGCGAGCGGCTGCACTGCGGCGACGCCGGTGATCGCGATCACGGTATCGAACAACGACAGCAACGCGAAGATCGCCGCGGCGACGAGCGGCGAGCTCAAGCTCACCGGCGCGCTCGAAGCGAGCGCCGCGCACAAGGGCTCGGTCGAGACCGTGGCGAGCGGCGACACCAAGTCGGGCGATACCGGCCTTGGCATCTCGCTTGCGCTGACGATCGGCTCTGACACCGTCATCGCCACGACCGACCGCAATATCACCGCGGGCGGCGCGGTGACGTTCGCCGCGGGCACCACGTCGAGCAACAAGGCGGAAGCGAAGGCGAGCGTCGCCGGCAGCGACGAGAACAAGGCGAGCGCGGCCGACGGCAAGGACCAGGGCGGCGGCCTCAACAACCAGGTTCACAACCAACAGCAATACGCCGACAAGCGCGCGGGCGCAGCCGGCGCCAGCGCCGGCACTACCGGCAGCACCGACGGCAAGGCGGCCGCCGACACGCAGAGCGGCACGGTCGAAGTGGCGGGCGCCGCCGCGGTGAGCGTGGCCACCGCGACCGCCAAGGCGACGATTCCCGACGGACTGACGATCGTCGCCGGCAACGGCACCGGCGTCACGACCGGCGCGCTCAACGTCAAGGCCGAGAACAACACCGATTCGACCGCGATCGCCGACGGCAGCGCGACGCGCGAAGGCGGCGTGAAGGCGGTGAGCTCATCCACGGCCGGCGTGCCGGGCGGGGACGTGAACGTCACCAAGCTCCTCGGCCAGCAAAGCGAAACGACGATCGCCGTCAACCCGGCGAATCACCAGAACATCATCGTCGCTCCGAACAACATCCCCGGCATCTTTGACGCGACGAGCCAGGACAGCGTCTGGGTCTCTACCGATGGCGGCACGACGTGGACCGAGAAACTCATTCCGCTGCCGACGGGCGGGGCCGCTTCGCACGGCGACCCGACCCTCGTCTTCAGCCGCGACGGCAGCCGCGTGGTGTACGTGCCCACGGCATCGGCGTTGCCGTGTCGCTCGACGGCGGCAACACCTGGCTGCCGGCGAATACCGCGGTCATCGGCTCGCTCGACGCCGACGAAGACGGCGACAGCATCAACGACGACAACGACAAGGAATTCATCGCCGTCGGGCCGGACGTGTTCGACACGACGAAGGACCGCTTCGCCGTCACGTTCCAGCGCAGCGGCGTCATCTACGCCTCGACGTCGCCCGACGGCCTTACCTGGTGCGCCCCGGTGATTGTCGGCGGCGTCGACGGCCACCGCGACAACGGCGACCTGCGCGCGCCGAGCGGCCACTCGATCGACGCGATCCCGAGGTTCGGCCCGAACGGCGAGCTCTACGTGGTGTGGGAGGAATGGGGCACGGCGGGCGTGTCGCACGTCATGTTCGACGTCTCCTACGACGGCGGCAAGACCTGGGGCGGTGGCCTCGACCAGAAAGTGTTCTTCGACACCGACAAGTCGAACCTCGACTCGGGCGACAAGCTGGTGCTCGATCAAACGATCTCGATGCTGAAGGCGGACCCGACACTCATCGTAACGGTCGCCGGACACACCGATACCAAGGCGAGCGACGCTTACAACGACGGCCTCTCGGAGCGCCGAGCCGCGAGCGTCAGCCAGTATCTGGTGACGCACGACATCGACCCCGGTCGCATCGTGCAGGTCGGCTTCGGCGAGAATCGGCTCGCGGTGCCGACGGCCGACGAGGTCGATGAGGTCGGCAACCGCCGCGTCGAGATCTCGCTCGACCGGCTCATCTATACCGGCAACGTCAACGTCTTCAACGATCCGGCAAGCGGCGGCCGTTACGACATCCCGGCGCAGCCCGTGCGCGGCGTGTGGATGGGCCTGTCGATGGACGTCGACCACAGCGGCGGCGTCAACAACGGCCGCATCTACGTTTCCCTCACCGACCAGGCGGACCGCGACGGCGACGACGACTCGAAGAACCCGACCGACCACAACAACACCGACATCTTCGTGCTCGCCTCCGACGACGACGGCCGGCGCTGGAACGCGCTCGGCGACGCGCCGGTGCGCGTGAACGACGACGAGGGCGATGCGAGCCAGTTCCACGCGTGGCTCGGCGTCGACCAGAAGTCAGGCGACGTCGCCGTCTCCTGGTACGACGCGCGCAACGACCAGGACGCAACGCCGAACGACGAAGTGCAGTACTTCGCGGCGCTCAGTACGGACGGCGGCAAGCACTGGTCGAACAACGTCCAGGTGAGCGACGGCATGTCGGATACGTCGAAGCTCGGCGTCGGCGTCGACTACGGGGACTACTCGGGGCTCGCCTTCGTCGACGGCACGATCGACATGACGTGGACCGACAACTCCAACAGCACTGGCGATAACCCCGACCACGTTCACTCCTTAACCGACGTCTACTTCGATCACATCAAGCTCGCCGACGGCGACCATTCCATCGCTCGCGGCTCGAGCACCGGCATCGGCATCGCCGTGGCGGTCAACGTGGCCGATGTCACCGCGGATGCGTCGATCGGCAAGGCGACCATCAGCGCCGACGGCGTGATCGTGCAG
Organism: Betaproteobacteria bacterium; assembly: GCA_005883675.1. GTDB lineage: Bacteria > Pseudomonadota > Gammaproteobacteria > Burkholderiales > SG8-39 > SCGC-AG-212-J23. The sequence goes on along the minus strand of VBCM01000135.1, from coordinate 755 downwards.
GCGCTGATGCTGACGAGCGGCGACGACTCGTCGCACCACTTCTCGGCCAAGGCCACCTCGGGCGCGAGCGGCGCGGACACCGGCGTGGCCGGTTCGCTCGCCATCAACATCGGCCTGAGCCATGCGCACGCCACGCTCGCGCCGAACGCCACCGTCACGGTCACCGACAACGGCGATGTCAAGCTCATCGCCCAGAGCTTCGCGCTGAACGAGGCAAGCGCCGCTGCGCACCAGAGCAAGGCCGGCAAGGTCGGCGTCGGCGCCTCGATCGCGCTCAACATCGGGACCACCGATACGACGGCCACCATCGGCGATGAAGTGACCATCGGCGGCGCGCACGAAGTGCTGCTCGACGCCTCGTCGAAGAACGACATGACGACCGTCGCCACCGGCGGCTCGGCCGGCAAGACCGCGGTGACGCCGGTGGTTGCGATTTCGGTCGCGAACAACGATTCGCACGCCACGCTTGGCGCGCTCACCGACGACTCGACCGGCGACGCGCAGGCGATGACGATCAAGGGCTCGCTCAAGGCCTCGGCGGCGCACGCGGGCTCCGTCCACACGAGCGCCGAAGGCAACACGAAGTCCGCGGACACGGGCGTCGGCATCTCGATCGCCCTCACCATCGCGAGCGATACCGCGCTCGCGACGACCGCGCGCGACCTGACCGCCGCCGGCGCGGTGACCTTCAGCGCGCGCTCGACCGGCTCTGACGACGCGCTCGCCAAGGCGAGCTCCGCGGGCGGCGAACAGAC
>VBCM01000134.1:3191-12226 GCA_005883675.1 Betaproteobacteria bacterium | reverse complement strand
ATGGCGGAGGCGCTCGAGCTCGAAGGCGGCGAGCGCGTGCTCGAAGTGGGCACCGGCTCGGGCTACGCGGCCGCCGTGCTCTCGCGCATTGCGGCCGAGGTGTACACGATCGAGCGCCATGAAAGCCTGGCGCGCGACGCGCAGGCCGTGCTCACCCGCCTCGGCTACAGCAACGTACACGTCGTCGTGGGCGACGGTACCAAGGGCTTGCCGGCCGCCGCGCCTTACGACGCAATCGTCGTAGCCGCCGGCGGGCCGCAAGTGCCGGTGGCGCTGCGCGAGCAGCTTGCCATCGGCGGGCGCCTCGTGATGCCGATCGGCGACACGCCGCGCGAGCAGCGCCTGGTGCGCGTCCGGCGCACTCGCGAGGAGGAGTACGAGGAGGAAGACCTGCTGCCCGTGCGTTTCGTGCCGCTCATCGGCGAGCAGGGCTGGGAGGAAGAAGCGCCGCGCGCACGGCGCGTGGCTCGCGCCCCCGCCCGCCTGCCGGAGCTCATCGCCCAGGCGGCGGAGCCCTTCAGCAGCATCGCCGACGCGCGGCTCGAGCCGCTCCTCGAGCGCATCGGCGGTGCGCGCGTCGTGCTGCTCGGCGAGGCGACGCATGGCACCTCCGAGTTCTATCGCATGCGTGCGCGCATCACCCGGGAATTGGTGGAACGCAAAGGCTTCAGCATAGTGGCGGTAGAAGCCGACTGGCCCGACGCGGCGCGCATCGACCACTATGTGCGCCACCGCGAGACTCCGCCCGCCGAATGGAAGGCGTTCACGCGCTTTCCGGAATGGATGTGGCGCAACACCGACGTGCAGGCGTTCGTCGACTGGCTGCACCGCTACAACATGAACCGGCCGTACGCGGACCGTGCGGGCTTCTACGGCCTCGCCGTCTACAGCCTCAGCATATCGATTCAGGCGGTGCTCGCCTATCTGGACGATGTGGATCCGGCAGCCGCACGAGTGGCGCGCGAGCGCTACGGCTGCCTCACGCCCTGGGAAGCCGATCCGGCGACCTATGGCCGCATGGCGCTCAGCGGCCGCTATCGCGCATGCGAGCGCGACGTGACGTCGATGCTCACCGACCTGCTGCGCAAGCGCCTGCAATACAGCGAGCGCGACGGCGAGCGCTATTTCGACGCGACGCAGAACGCGCGCGTGGTCGCAGACGCCGAGCGCTATTACCGCATCATGTATTACGGCTCGGCGGAGTCATGGAACCTGCGCGACCGGCACATGTACGACACGCTCGAGGCGCTGCTGCAGGCCGGCGGCAGCCGCGCCAAGGCGGTCGTGTGGGAGCACAACTCGCACATCGGCGATGCGCGCTACACCGAGATGAGCTCGCGCGGCGAGCTGAATATCGGCCAGCTCGTGCGCGAGGCGTATGGCAACGAGTGCTATCTCATCGGCTTCGGCACCGACAGCGGCACCGTCGCCGCCGCCGACGACTGGGATGGGCCGATGCGCGTGAAGGAGGTGCGGGGGAGCCACGCCGAGAGCTACGAGCGCCAGTGCCATGAGTCGGGCGTCGCGTCCTTCCTGCTCGCGCTGGGCCCGGAGCGGGAGCTCCGCCGCCGGCTCACCGAGCCGCGCCTCGAGCGCGCGATCGGCGTCATCTACCGGCCGCAGACCGAGCTCGCGAGCCACTACTTCCAGGCGGTGCTGCCGCGCCAGTTCGACGAGTACTGCTGGTTCGACCGCACGAGCGCCGTCACGCCGCTCGATACCGCGCGACTGCGCGGCCTGCCCGAGACCTACCCTTTCGGCCTCTAATTCCGATCCAGGGTCGCAATTCCGGATACTTAGGTACCTTAGAAAGCCTTTGCCGCGAGCAGCTCACTGAGCGGCGCCGCATCGTCGAGCATCTCCAGCCCGAGCACGGCCGTGCGCAGCTCGCCGACGCGCTTTGCCGGCAGCGCGTGCCCGGCCAGTCTTTCGAACTTGGCGATGACGTCCGCGTCGCTCGCAAAGTTCGCTTCACTTCCCCGCGGCGCTGCCTGCTCGCGCTCCAGGCTTTTCCCACCTTTCAGCTGAACCTGCACACGGACCTCGTGCCGATGGTTCGCGCCTTTGGCGGTGATCACCGGATTGTCGAGCACGCTCACGCGCTCGGCGAGCGCCATGCGGCGCGCATCGCGCTCGGCGCCGGGCTGGAACTGCTCGACGAAGCAGTCGCCTTCGAGGAGGAGCGTCGCCACGCAGAACGGCAGGTTGAGCTGCGCGGCCGTCATGCCGGCGGGCTCGTACTTCCAGCCGACGTGATCGACCGTCACCTGCGAGCCATGCACGGTGATGCGCTCGACGTCGTCTGCGCTGAAGCGATGCTCCGCCTGCAGCGCGCGCAGCGCATCGAGCGTCGTGTGGTTGCTGCCGACGCAGGCATAGAACTTGAGCGCCACGCCCATGGTTTGCCAAGCGGTGCCCAAGCCAGCCGTCAATTCGCGCAGCCTGAAGCGGTCCTGCGAGCGCGAGAACGTGGTGCAGAAACCGCCGTACTCGGCCTCGAACACGTTCTCGATGCCGGTGAAGCCCTGCTCGGCGAGGAGCGCGCCGTAGAGGCCGCTTTGGGAGGCGCGGCCGGCGTGCATGCGCTTCACCATCGCGCCGTACTGCGCAGCCATCAGGCCCGCGGACTGCGTGCCGGCGATGCCGAGCGCATGCACGGTCTTCGCCACGGGCAGGCGCAGCGCGCGCGCCGCCGCCGCAGCCGCGGCAAACACGCCGACGGTGGCGCCCGAGTGCCATCCCTGCCCGATGTGCTCCGGCCCCATGCACAGTCCCACGCGCGGCCCGACCTCGTAGCCCGCGGCGGCGGCGGCGAGGAAATCGCGGCCGCTGACATTGCGCCGAAGCTCGGCGATGGCGATGAGCGCGGGGAGCACGACGGCGCCGACGTGCAGCACTCCCGCGCGATGCACGTCATCCAGCTCGAAGCCCTGCACCTGCGTGCCGTTGGCGAGCGCGGCATGCGGCGCGCTCAGGCGCTCGCTCGAGCCCCACACCGCGCAGGCCGTGCTCTTATCGACGTTGGCGAGAGTGCGGCGCAGGATCTGGCACCACTCGAGCCCCGCGCCGTAGAGCGCGCAGCCGAGCGCGTCGAGGATGAGGAGCTTCAGCCGCTCGCGCACCTCCGCCGGGATGTCCTCGTAGCGCAGCCGCGAGGCGAACTCCGCGAGGCCGCGCGTGTAGCTGTTCTTCATTCGATGCGGATGCCGGCGCCGCGCACCACGTTGCCAACGCGCGCAAGCTCGGCCTTGATGTGCGCGCCGAACTCTGCCGGCGTGCTGCCGATGACGATCGCGCCTTCGGCGGCGAGGCGCTGCGCCACGTCGGGCTGCTTCAGCGCTCTTGCGATCGCGCCGTGCAGCCGCTCGACGATCTCGCGCGGCGTGCCCGCCGGCGCCATCACGCCGTACCACGAGCCCGCTTCGTAGTCCGGCAGGCCCGACTCGGCGAGCGACGGCACCTCCGGCAGGAGCGCCGAGCGCTTCCTGCTCGTCACCGCCAGCGCTCGCAATTTCCCCGCCTGGATGTGCGGCACGAGCGCAACCACGGTGCCGAACATGAGCTGCACTTCGCCGGAGAGAAGATCGGTGAGCGCCGGCGCGATGCCCTTGTACGGCACGTGCACCATGCGCACATTCGCCATCGACTCGTACATCGCGGCGGCGAGCTGCGCCGCGCTGCCGTTGCCGTTCGAGGCGTAGTTGAGCTTCCCCGGATTGGCGCGCGCGTAAGCGGTGAACTCGGCGACCGTGCGCGCCGGCACCGCCGGATTCACCACGAGCACCGACGGCGCAGTGGCCACCAGCGTGATCGGCGTGAAGTCGCGCACCGGGTCATAGGCGAGGCGCGCATGCAGATTCGGATTCACCGCGTGGCTGCCGACGCCGGCGAGGAAGAGCGTGTAGCCGTCGGGCGGCGACTTGGCGGCGAGCTCGGCGCCGACCGAGCCGCCGGCGCCGGGCCGATTGTCGATGACGACCGGCTGGCCGAGATCGGGCCCGAGCTGCTGCGCGATCGCGCGCGCCACCGTGTCGTTGCCGCCGCCCGGCGGGAACGGCACGATGAAATGGATCGGCTTGACCGGGTAGGGCTGCGCCTGGGCAAGCCCGGCGAGGCAGAGTAAAACGGCGGTGACGACGCGACGCATGCGGCGCGTACTATAAATGGGGTCAGATCAACATTTCCGGCCGAAGAGACAAGCGGCGGCCGATTTATTCCGTGAGTGTTGAAATGTTGATCTGACCCCTTTTATGCGTCTTGGCTTCTTTACGATGCCGCTCCACCCGCGCACGCGCGACCCGGCGGTCACGCTGCAGGAGGACCGCGAGGCGCTGATCCTCGCCGACCGGCTCGGGTTCTACGACGCGTTCGTCGGCGAGCACCTTACCGATCCGGAAGAGAACGTCACCAACAGCTTCATCTTCCTTGCTTCCGTTCTCCCGGAAACGAAGACCATCAAGCTCGGCACCGGCACCTCCAACCTCTCGCAGAGCCATCCCGTGCTGATCGCTGCGCACGCGGCGATGTTCGATCATCTCGCCAAGGGGCGCTTCATCTTCGGCATCAGTCCGGGCACGCTTGCATCGGATGCCGAGGCGTTAGGCATGGACCTCGCGATGGAAGAGCGCAACAAGCGCTTCGCCGAGGCGATCGACGTGATCCTCGCCATCTGGGAGCGCGACGCGCCTTACGACATCGAGCTGCCCGGCAACCGCTATAAGGTTTCCACGCGGCGCACGCAGGTGCCGGAAGTCGGCCGCGGGCAGATGTACAAGCCGTATCAGAAACCGCGGCCGGAGATCGTCGGCACCGTCGTCGCGCCGCACTCGAAGGGCGTGATCGCGATGGGCGAGCGCGACTTCCATCCGCTCTCGGCGAACTTTCTCCTGCCGCACTGGCTGCCCTCGCATTGGGCGAACTACCAGCAGGGGAAAGCGCAAGCCGGCAAGAAGGCCGACCCTTCCGACTGGCGCGTCGCGCGCACCATCTTCGTCGCGGACGACGAGCGCACCGCCGTGCGCTATGGCCGGGAAGATGCGCGCAGCCCGTACCGGCACTACTGGGACAAGCTGCGCGGCAACATGATGCGCGCCAAGCGCCACGTCATCTTCAAGCGCCATCCGGAAGAGGACGACAGCGCCGTCACGCTCGAGCGGCTCCTGGACGAGCTGGTGATTTGCGGCACACCGGCGAAGGTGGCCGATCAACTGCTCGCGCTGCGCGAACAGGCGGGACCGTTCGGCGAGATCTGCTACGCCGGCATGGACTGGGTCGATGCGCGACTCGCGCGCCGCTCGATGGAGCTGATGGCGACGGAGGTCATGCCGCGCGTCAATGCGGCCCTCAAAGAAAAATAGGGACTGTCCCTATTTTCCGACGGGGTTCTTACGCCAGCGGCGGCGGCGGCGGTGGCGGCGGCGGCAACGCGAGGTCGTTCGCCGCTAGCGTCGCGACACCCGGAAGCATCAGCACCGAAGTGATGCCGGTACCGTTGTCGTCCCAGGCGAGAATGCCGGCGCCGTGGTCGTCGGCGATCCCGTTGTGGTTGATATCCTCCGTGCCGTTGTACACCGCGAACACGTACTTGTGGGTACCGTCGAGGTCGGCGTTCACGATTGCGTCCAATGCTGCGAGCGAGCTAAAGCTGCCCGCGTCGGTGAAATTGGTCGCGTCCGCATTCACGCCGTTGTAGTGGTGATCGGTGCGGCGCCTACGCCGGCGAAATCCTGGTCGGCGAGCTGGTAGTGGACATCGAGCATCGTGGCGCTCGCGGCCTGGTTGATCGTGCCGAAGGTTTGCGAGTTAAGGAACATGTGCACTTCACCCGCACCGCCCACGTTTGCCGTGCCGATCGAAACGTTGACCGCCGAGTCCGTGTGCGCGAGGAAGGTGCTGTTCACGAAGCCGTTGACGGCGTCGTTGGCGTTTTGCACGTGCAGGCTGATATCGTAACCGCCAGCCGCCGACAGGTTGACGGTGCCGATGTTGAGGCCGCCGCTATGGTCGGTGAAGAGATCCAGCCAGCCGCGGCCGCCTCCCTCGATGCTCATGTCGACGGAGCCGATGCTGATCGCGCCGCTTCCGCCTTGCGCGATGACCTGCATGTTCGACGTCGAGTCAGGACTGCTGGAATCGGCGCTCAGGTGGCCGTCGATCTCGACCGTGCCCGTGCCGTCTGCGCGCACGGCGGCCCGAGTGAGCGCCGACTGGGTGCCCGCCGAGTCCAGCTCGACGTTGCCGTGAACGTGAACGTCGGCGGCCGATGCCGCTCCATCCGTCGACGCGTCGACCAGGATGTAGGAATGCGCTTCACGCCCGTCCGCGGCGAACGAAATGTTTCCGCCGATGTCGGTGTGCGCCGAGCCGCCATTGGTTCCCTGGGCGAAGACGCCGCTGTCGTAGGCATAGACGTCGTCGCCATGCCCGCTCAGCGATACGTTGCCCGCCACGCCGGCGTTTGCGCTCGATCCCGCACCGCTCGCGGAAGCGAGGATGCCGGCCTGCGCACCTTCGCCGTCGCCCATATGGATGTACGAGAAGATCGGAGCAAGGCTCGTCCCGATGCCGCTGCTAATCATGTGCAGGGTCACGTCGCCAACCAGCGTGTGCGCGCTTCCCCCGTCCGTCGCGGTCGCGACGAGGTTGGTGAGGCCGTTGACCGAGCCGGCTGCGGCGAGATCCATGGAAACATGCTGGATCCCGATCTCCGCGTCGCTGCCCGCGCCGCTCGCCGTCGCCGAGGCGATAGCCATGGTGGCGCCTTTGCTCGCCGCGTCGTGCACGGCCATGGTCTGCATCCACATCAAATTGCTCGAGTGGGCGCCGGCGTCCGAGTGCGCGGTGACGCGTGAATCCGCCGTCGGATTGCCCTGCAGGTCGACGACGATGCCGCCATCGTTGATGGTTGCCGCGCTGGCGCCGGCCACGTTGTAGGTCATCGAGGGCCGCAGGTCGGTCACCGTGTGCGACAGGGCGCTGCGCGAGAAACCGCCGGAGACATCGACGACGGCCGTTGGGCTTGCGACGCTCACATTGGTTGCTGCCGTGGCGCCACCGTGATTGATGGCGCCCATGTATTCGGCGAAGCTGTGGATGGCTGTCAGCATCGGCGCCGGTGTGGGTGTCGGTGCCGGGGCCGGCGCTGCAGCTGCGCTGTCTCCTCCTCTTCCGCCGGCAGCGGCGGCGGCGACGCCAATAGCGCCAGCGCCGAGAGCAAGCGCGCCAATACCTATGCCGCCAGAGCTCCCGGCGGCCGCCGCAGCGGCCGGCGCGCCGGCACCGGCGCCTGCCGATCCTTCGGCAGCGGCGGGCGCGGCACCGGCACCCGCGGCTGCCGAGCCGTCGGCAGCGGCGGCCGGCGCGGCCTGCGCAACGAGCACGTCCTGATCCGTCGCCGCTGCAGCCTGGTCCGGCGCGGGTGCAGCCTGATCCGTCGCCACGGAATCGGCCGGGACATCGCCCTCAGGCCGTTTGCGCAGCCTCGCATGCAGTGCCTTCGTGGCATCGGCGGAAGCCGGCTTTTGCGATGCGATGGGGTTTTCCGTCGACGGCGAGCCGTGGACCGAGCTGGTGTTCATTTGGCGTTCCTACGTTGGAGTTAGTCGACGATTGTAGGAAGCCGCGATGACGCGTCGCCTTGCTCCGGCACCCACGGGCGTGGGCCTTTAAGTACTGCTCCGGCGTTTGCTGTTTAACAATTCATCAGCGTTCCTTGAACGCCTCCGTCAGCGTTTTCGTCACCGGCTTGAGCAAGTAGGTGAGCAACGTACGCTGCCCGGTGCGGATGTCCACCTGCGCCGTCATGCCGGGCAGCACGTCGATCTGCCGCCCGGTGCGGGTCACCGGTCCCGGGGCGGTGGTACGGATATGCACGCGATAGTAAGTCGCCGCCGCGCTATCGGCCCGCTGGCTGTCGTCGCGCATGGTGTCCGCGGCTACGTAGGTGACCTCGCCGTCGATGATGCCGAATACCGTGTAGTCGTAGGCGTCGAACTTGATGGTGGCCGGGAGGCCCGGGCGGATGAGCGCGATGTCGCGCGGCAGCACCTTCGCCTCGACGATGAGCTGATCGTCGACCGGCACCACCTGCAAGAGCTCGTCGCCCGCGCGCAAGACGCCGCCGAGGGTGGTGAACTTCACGTTCTTGACGATACCGCTCGCAGGCGAGCTGATGACCGAGTTGGCGAGCTGCTGGCGCTTCTGCGTGACCTGCTGCTCTACCTGCTCGTAGTCTTCGCGCACCTTCGCGAGCTCTGCGCTCACGTCCTGGATGTACTTGTTGCGGCGGTTCGCAGCCGCGCTCTCCGCCTCGGTGGCCGCGCGCCGCGCGCGCAGGAGCTCGACCTGGCTCGCGTCGCCCGAGGCGACCAGGCGCTCGACCATGGCGAGCTCGTCGCGCGCGAGCCGCGCCACGGCCGCGAGAGCCTGCAGCTCGGCGGCGAGCGCTTTGCGGCGCTCGCGGTACAGCGATTGCTGGACCTGCACCACCGCCGGGAAGCGCTTCATCAGCTCCGGCGCGAAATGCGGCTCTGCGTCTTCGAGCTCGGCCTCCAGCCGGGTCAGCGTCGCGCGTTGCGACGTCCGCTTCGCCTCGGTCTCCTGTAGCGAAGCGCGCGTGCGGGTCTCGTCGAACACGGCGAGCACTTCGCCTTTGCGCACCCGATCGCCCTCGTGGACACGGAGCTCCTCGAGCACGCCGCCGTCGACCGACTGGATCACCTGCACGCGGCTGCTGGCGATGACGGTGCCGCTCGCGCGGGTCGACTCGTCGATCACCGAATGGTGCGCCCACGCGACGAGCGCCGCGAGCGCGACGCTGACTGACCACACCAAGATCGAGGGAAACCTCATGCCGCCGCGCGCTCCGCGTTCGCCCTCAATGCGGCGAGCACGCGGTCGCGCTCGCCGTCGAGCACGAGGCGGCCCTGCTGCATGACGATGATGCGGCTCGCCAACGGGATCGCCGCGGGCCGGTGCGTGGCGATGACGAGCGTGTCCCGCGGCGCCAGGCTGCGTAGCAGGACCTGGAGCGCGTG
>VBCM01000134.1:0-3095 GCA_005883675.1 Betaproteobacteria bacterium | reverse complement strand
GAGCGCGTCGAGCCCGAGTTCCCGCACGACCGACACCAGGAGATCGTCGGGAACGGTTCCCGCGAGGTCGAGGTTCTCGCGCAGCGTGCCACGGAAGAGCTGTACTTCCTGCGGCAGGTAGCCAACGAGGCGGCGCACCAGCTCGGCGTCGAGCAGCGTGACGTCGACGCCGCCGATGAGCGCCCTGCCTTGCGCCGGGCGGTACAGGCCGGAGAGGAGCCGCAGCAGCGTGGATTTTCCCGAGCCGGGAGGTCCGAGCAGCGCCACGCGCTCACCTTCGGCGATGCGCAGCGCCGGCACGTCGACCTGCGGCACCGGTACGTTGGCGTAGAAGAACCGCGCGCCCTCGAGGACGAGCTCGTGGCCCAGGTCCGCCGGGGCGAGGAGCGCCGTGCCTGCATCGCGCTCGGGCGGCAGATCGAGAACCGCGTCCACCGCACGCAGCGACTGCGCCGCCTGCTGCGCCTGCGTGATGAGCGCCACGCCGCTCGCGATCGGACCAATCACGCGGCTGCCGAGCATGGTGCAGGCAATCAGCCCGCCGACGGTGAGCGAGCCCGATTCCACCAGGTGCACGCCGATCAGCACGACGCCCACGTAGGCGGCGCTGCCGAGCGTCTGCGCGACCGTCGCGGCGCTCGCCATGGCGGTGCGCGCGCGCAGGCCCATGGCGGCGATCTCTGACGTCGCCTCGCGCCAGCGCTCGGCGAAGCGCCAGCCGGCGCCGAACGCCTTGATCGTCTCCGCGCCCTGGATCGACTCGACCAGGAGGCCATTTCGCCGGAAGCCCGCCTCGAGCTGCCGTCGCGAGAGCGCGCGCAGCTTGGCGCAGGCCACGAGAGCGGCCGCCAGGGCGCCGAGCGCGAGGGCCGCGTAGACCCAGGCGATCGGCCCGGCAATGAACGCGATGATGGCCGCGAAGAGAAGCGCGAAGGGCACTTCGGCCAGCGTGAAGAGCACGCTCGAGGCGAAGAAGGAGCGCGCCACTTCCAGCCCGGCAACCTGCGCGGCGAGCGTGCCCACCGCCCCCGGACGTGCGTCCAGGCGTACGCCCGAGAGCGCCCGGAACACGGCGACCGAGACTTCCATATCGACTTCGCGCGATACGCGATCGAGCAGGTGCGCGCGCACCAGGCGAAGCACGAAGTCGAAGGCGATCAGCACGCCCACGACGCCCGCCAGCGCATGAAGCGTCGCATAGGCGAACGATGGAATGACGCGGTCGTAGACCTGGAGCGCGAAGAACGAGGTCGCGACTGCGAGGAGGCTCGTCAGCAGAGTGGCGAGCGCGACTTCGACCAGCAGCCTGCCGCGCGCCGCGAGGGCGCGGGCGAGGAGCCGGGCCGCGGTGCTGCGGCCTTCCCGCTCGGCGCGCTCGGCCGGATGATCGAGCCAGATGGCGAAGGCCCCGGCCAGCGCCGCTCGGTCCACTTCACGAGGCTTGCCGTCGCCCGGGTCGAGAAGCCGGCGCTCGCCGCGCACCTCGCGCAGTACCCAAGTGCGGCCCTCGTGCTCGACCAGGGCGGGGAGATGGCGTGCGCTCAGCATGTCCGCCCGCGTCGCCGCGAGGCGCACGCGCGTCGCCCCGAGGCTGCCGAGCGCCGCGGAGAGTGCGCCGAGCGCCTCGCGTCCGCCGGCGAAGCGCGGCTCTCCGGCTTGCTCGAGCGCGCGCCTCACTTCGCCGAGCTCGAGCCTTTGCCCTCGCAGCGCGAGCAGGCGGCGGAGCGCCGCCGCACCGATCGGCCCGCCCAGCGCTTCGGTTTCGACCTTCATTGGGGAAGCTGCGCGAGCCAGGGCCAGAATGCGCCCGTATTGACCATCAGGCGCAGCGCCGACTGGTCGTGCGAGGTCCGCGCCCTCGAAAGCGCGATCCTCGCGTCGACCACCTCGCGCTGCGTGTTGAGGAGCTCGAGCCAGGATTTGCGGCCGGCCTCGAACTGCCGCATGAACGAAGCCATGCTGGCGTCGAGGGCCGCGACCTGGGGCTCGAGCTCGGCCACCTGCCGGCCGCTCGACATGTACTCGGCCCAGTTCGCGCGCGCGCGGAGGCGCGCGTCGTTCTCGTCCGAGGCGAGCTGAGCGCGCGCCGATTCGATGCGGCTTTCGGCGGCCTGGGCACCCGAGTAAGACGCGAGTCCCGCGTCCGGGGTGAACTGCAGTACGAGCAGCGTGCGCGAATCGCTCGACGGCGTGAGTCCGCCATTGTTCGGGTAGGTGAGATGCTCGAAGCGCAGCGCGAGCTTCGGGAAAAGCGCTGCCTTGCGCACGACAGCCTGGGCGCGCGCGCTTTCGACTTCCGCGCGTCGCTGCGCCACAAGCTGCGAATTCGCCACGTAGGCGGCCTCGGTGTCCGCGACCGAGCGTTCGGCAACGGCGGGTACGCTCACCGGAATGCCTCGCTCGATCCGCGTCACCATCAGCGCTTCGAGCTGGGCGCGTGCCTGATCGAGCGCTCCGCCTAGCTCCTCGATTAACGCCAGGGCGCTGCTATAGCGGGCTCTGCCGATCGAGACATCGGCAGCCGATGCCAGGCCCTCGGCCTCGCGCCGGCGCACATACTTGACCAGGTCCGAGAGCGCAGCCGCGCTCTCGCGCGCGATCTCGACGCGCGCGGCGGCATCCATCCAGCCCACGTACGCCACGGCGGCTTCCTCCGCCAGCCGGCGTCGCGTGTCCAGCTCGGCGAGCTCCGCGGCGCTGACCTGGGCGCGCGCCGCATCGATCTGGCCGTCGATGCGTCCACCCGCCCATAGCGGCTGCTCGACGCGCACGGTGCTGGTCGGTGCTATGGAGTTCGAGGACTGCCCGGCGCCCGCGTCCACCGAGACCGTCGGGAAGCGTCCCCATTCCGCGGCGTCGCGCTCGAAGCCCGCGGCGGTCACCTCGTGCGCCGCGCGCACGCGGTTGGGATTGCGCAGCACCGCTTCCGCCACGGCTTGACGCAGGCTCAGCGTGGCCGTGGGGGCGGGCGCCGCCTGCTGTGCGAATGCCGCGCTCGCGAGAAGGAGCGCGAGACCTGCCGCGATTTTCATTGCGCTTCAAGCTATCACCAACTTTTTACGCACGTCACCGCGTGTCGTCCCGCGTCTACGCCC
>VBCM01000133.1:7301-10180 GCA_005883675.1 Betaproteobacteria bacterium | reverse complement strand
GATATCCATCAAGGCGGCGAGCGCGCCGACGTAGATGATGTTCTTGAAGAGCTGCCGCTCGCGTGCGTCGGTGTACGTCGCGTTGCTGATCTCGGTGAGCGGCATGCCGATGACGTTGATGTCGTCGCGGAATTTCGACGGCGGCAAGGGCTTCGTGTTGTCGTAGAAGAGGTAGCCGCCCGGGTCGATCTCTTGCACGTCCTGGTCCCAGGTCTGCGGGTTCATCGCCACCATGAGATCCACGCCGCCGCGGCGGCCGAGGTGGCCTTTCTCCGTCACTCTGACTTCGTACCAGGTGGGCAGGCCCTGGATGTTCGACGGGAAGATGTTGCGCGGGCTGACCGGGATGCCCATCCGGAGGAATGACTTGGCGAAGAGCTCGTTCGCCGAGGCGGAGCCCGAGCCGTTGACGTTGGCGAACTTCACGACGAAGTCGTTGAGCGCTTCGATGCGCGGGGTGGTGTTTGTGGTCGCGGCGGTCATGTCTAGTTCTTGTAGGAAGGCTCGAGCTTGCGCACGATGGCGTCGAACTCGAGCTCGCCGAGTCCGGCCTGGTCGGTGAGGAACTCTTCACCCATGGCATACGACTGTTCACAGACTTGCGCCGAAGGGAGCCGAAGCTTGGCTGCCTGCGCGGCAAGCTGGATCTCGCAGGAGCGGTTCAGGCGCCAGAAACGGATGAATGCCTCGGGGATCGTTTCGCCGATGGTGAGGAGGCCGTGGTTGCGCAGGATGAGCGCCTGGTTCTCGACACCGAGGCTCGCGACGAGGCGGCTGCGCTCATCGAGCCGCATCGCCGGGCCTTCGAAGTCGTGATACGAGAGGCGCTGCCAGAAGTTGTGCGAGTACATGTGCGCCGGCAGCAGGCCCTCGTGCTGTGCCGAGACCGCCATGCCGGCGAGCGTGTGCATGTGCCAGACGCAGCCCGCGTCCGCGCGCGCAGCGTGGATCGCGCTGTGGATGACGAAGCCCGCCTTGTTCGCCTTGTGGCGCTGCGGCTCTACCGGGTTGCCATCGAGGTCGATCTTCACGAGGTTGGATGCAGTGACCTCGTCGAAGCGCAGGCCGTACGGGTTGATGAGGAAATGGTGGTCGCGGCCGGGAATGCGCGCGCTGATGTGCGTGTAGATGAGCTCCGACCAGCCGAGATGGTCGGCGACGCGGTACGCGGCGGCGAGCTGCACGCGCAGGTCCCATTCGCTGCGGGTGAGGTTCGAGCGGGTGGCGAGTGTGACGCTCATCTAAAAATCAAGGGCATCCGAAAACCGGGTCAGAGCCCTATTTCCTGGGGAGGGGACCGCGCTCATTTGTAGATGAGAAAAATAGGGTCCGTCCCCAATTAAGCGGCTTTCTTGTGGTAGGGCAGGGTATTGGTGCCGGGCAGTGCCATCTCGATCAAGTATTTCTGCATGTCCCACGCGCCGGTGGGGCAGCGCTCGGCGCAGAGGCCGCAGTGCAGGCACACGTCCTCGTCCTTGACCATGACGCGGCCGGTCTTGAGGGCGCCTGACACGTAGAGGTCCTGGGTCGCATTCTTCGCCGGCGCGTTCAGACGGCTGCGCAAGTCCTTCTCTTCGCCGTTGCCGGTGAAGGTGATGCAGTCCATCGGGCAGATGTCGACGCAGGCGTCGCACTCGATGCACAGGCGATCGCTGAAGACCGTCTGCACGTCGCAGTTCAAGCAGCGCTGCGCTTCCTTCCACGCGGTGGCGACGTCGAAGCCCAGTTCCACTTCCGCCTTCACGTTCTTCAGCGTCTCCTTGATGTCGCGCCAGGGCACCTTGTAGCGGCTGTCGCCGTGGATCTCGTTGTCGTAGCTCCACTCGTGGATGCCCATCTTCTGCGACAGCACGGTGACGCCGGGCGCGGGGCGCTGGCGCACATCTTCGCCGGCGAGCAATTTTTCGATGGAGATGGCGGCGTCGTGGCCGTGCGCCACCGCCCAGATGATGTTCTTCGGCCCGAACGCGGCGTCGCCGCCGAAGAAGACGTTGGGGACGGTGGCCTGCATGGTCGCCTTGTCGACCGCGGGCATCCCCCACTTGTCGAACTGGAGGCCGCAGTCGCGCTCGATCCACGGGAAGGAGTTCTCCTGCCCGACCGCGACCAGCACGTCGTCGCACTCGAAGAATTGATCCGGCTCGCCGGTCTGCACGAGGTTGCGGTGACCTTTGTCGTCGTACACCGCCTTCACCTTCTGGAAGGTCATGCCGCTCAGCTTTCCATTGGAGAGCTGGAAGGTTTTCGGCACCAGGAAATTGAGGATCGGGATGCCCTCGTGCTGCGCGTCCTCTTTCTCCCACGGGCTCGCCTTCATCTCGTCGTAGCCGGAACGCACGATGACCTTCACGTCCTCGCCGCCCAGGCGCCGCGAGGTGCGGCAGCAGTCCATGGCGGTGTTGCCGCCGCCGAGCACGATGACGCGTTTGCCGATCTTGCTCGTGTGGCCGAAGGAAACGGAGGAAAGCCAGTCGATGCCGATGTGGATGTTCGCTGCGCCTTCTTTGCGGCCGGGGATGTCCAGATCTCTGCCGCGCGGCGCGCCGGAGCCGACGAAGATCGCGTCCCAGCCCTCGGTAAGCAGCGCCTTCATGCTGTCGATCTTGCGCTGCTTGAAGTGCACGCCAAGGTCGAGGATGTAGCCCACCTCCTCGTCGATCACTTCCAGCGGCAGGCGGAAACGCGGGATCTGCGACCAGATCATGCCGCCCGCGCGCGGGTCCTGGTCGAACACCGTGACGTCGTAGCCCAACGGGGCGAGATCGCGCGCGACGGTGAGAGACGCCGGGCCGGCGCCGATGCAGACAATGCGCTTGCCGTTTTTTTTGTTCGCGGGGCGAGGCATGTGCTTCTTGATGTCGTCGACGTCCTTGTAGTCG
>VBCM01000133.1:0-7253 GCA_005883675.1 Betaproteobacteria bacterium | reverse complement strand
ACGGGCGGTCGCAGGTGCGGCCGAGGATTCCCGGGAAGACGTTCGAGTCCCAGTTCACCATGTAGGCGTCGGAGTAGCGGCCGGCCGCGATCAGGCGGATGTATTCGGGAACCGGGGTGTGGGCGGGGCACGCCCACTGGCAATCGACTACCTTGTGGAAGTAGTCCGGGTTTTTGATGTCCGTCGGTTGCAACTCGACTCCTATGACCGGAAGGTAGTTAGTTGTTGTACCAACAGTTTACTCCGTCGAACAGGCGCGATACAGCTTAAATTTCAGACCCCTACGCCCGGCGGGGTCGTCGTGCCGGCGGCGGCTTACGCGGCCCTATAATTCGGCGCGATGAATCAGCTGGAATCGCTCCGCAGCCAGTCGCTCGTCGTCGCCGACACGGGGGACATCGAGGCCGTAGCGCGGTGGAAGCCGCAGGACGCCACTACCAATCCATCGCTCTTGCTGACGGCGGCGCAGGATCCGCGCTTCCGCCATGTCGTGGACGCGGCGATCCAGGAGGCGCGCGGCGACACCGCGCTGGCAATGGACGGCCTCTTCGTGCACTTCGGGCGCGAGATCCTCAAGCACGTCGCGGGGCGTGTCTCGACCGAGGTCGATGCGCGGCTCTCGTTCGACAAGCCGGGCTCGATCCATCGAGCGCAGCGCCTGATCGGGCTCTACGAGCGCCATGGCGTGCCGCGCGAGCGCATCCTCATCAAGCTCGCCGCCACCTGGGAAGGCATCCGCGCCGCGGAGCAGCTCGAGCGCGAGGGCATCCACTGCAACATGACGCTGCTCTTCTCGTTCGCGCAGGCGCTCGCGTGCGCAGACGCCGGCGTGACGCTGATCTCGCCTTTCGTCGGGCGCATCTACGACTGGTACCGCGCGGCGCGCAAGGTGGACGACATCCCGGTGGACGATGACCCCGGCGTCGCCTCGGTGACCAAGATCTACAGCTACTACAAGAAGCACGGCTACCAGACGCAGGTGATGGGCGCGAGCTTCAGGAAGACCGAGCAGATCCTGGCGCTCGCCGGCTGCGATCTCCTCACCATCGCGCCCGAGCTGCTGGAAAAGCTCGCGCGCACGCCCGGGGCGGTGGAGCGGCGGCTGTCGCCGGAAGCGGCGCGGCGCGCGAGCGTCGAGAAAATCGCGCTCGATGAGAAGGTTTTCCGGTGGCTGCACAACGAGGACCCGATGGCGACCGAGAAGCTCGCCGAGGGGGCGCCGCGACCGCCGCCGCAGCCTAGTTCCGATCCAGGGTCGTAATTATTCGGGCGGCTTGCGCCGCAGCCGCTGCCATCCCCACAGGATCAGATAGAGAACCGCCGGCACCGCGACGCCGAGCACGATCGGCTGCAGCGCCTTGTCGTGCTCCTCCGAGAACGCGAGGATGGTCCCCGCGTTAAGCCCGGAGACGACTACCCAGATGACGGTGAAGAGCAGCCAGAGCTTCGTCCAGAGCGGCAGCGGCTTCACTGCGGGAAATAATTGCGACCCTGGATCGGAATTAGGGGACGAAGCGCCGCACTTTCATCAGCTCGTCATGGGCGCGATAGCCTTCCTCCTTGAGCTGCTTGCGCGCGGCGTCGACGAAGCTCGTCTCGAGCAGCAGGTCCGGATCGACGCGCGGCTGCAGGCGCTTCTCGCTCTCGGGAAAGGTGTAGAGCAGCTGCTCGAGCGCGCCGAGCGTGACGCCGAGCTCGTAGTGCTCGGCCTCGACGCGTTTTTTCAGCGCGATGGCGTCGCGCAGCCAGAGGTCGTTGCGATGCGCGGCGCGCGCCATGTGGCCGGTGAGCGCCTGGCGGCTCGCCTCGGCCTGGCGCTCGAGCTCGCGCACCCCCACCATGCGCCGCGCGATCTCGCGCGCCCCGATGATGTAGAGCTCGGCAGCATCCGCGAGCTCGGGATCCCGCGGCGCCTTGGCCGCCTGCAGATTCGCGTCCAGCGCGTTCACCAGGCCGGGCGTGGCCTTCGCGCCGAGCGCCTCGCGCAGCTTCGCCGTGCTGTCGCCCACCAGCGCCGCCACATTGCGCTGCTGCGCGCGCTTTTCATACGCTGCATAGCCCATGCGGCCAAAGACCACCGCCAGCGTGAAGACGACGATGGCGAGCGCGAGGGAGAAGCTCTTGTTCAACATGGCGCAAGCATAACCGCTGGGCACGCCGCCTGCTTGCGGCATAGTTGTGAAGCGGCGCCACCTTTTCGATAACGGCTATCCGGTGTGCGCCGCGACGCTCCTTGCGGGCAGCGAAGTCCTGCTCGCGCTCTCGCGGCGCTCGCTTGCCAAGTCGAACTGGCGGCTCGCCCGCTCGTTTTTCCTCCTGGCCGACTCCTCGCAGCGCGTGATGAACTCCTTCGCCCGCTGCGGCTGCAGCCATGCGGAGCTCGCCGAATCGCGCGAAAATCGCGCTCTACAACGTGAACATTGCCTCACAGCATCGGATCAGCCAGGCGAAAAAAACCCTCGCCTCGAGCCGCAGCACCGCCCGGCTCGCGCGCATCCGCATCGGCGCTAGCCGCAAGCGCCTGTCGCAGTCCGGAGACACGGTCGTCGCCACCGCGGCATGCATCAGCGCGGCGCGCGCGGCGCTCGGCAATAATTACCGCTAAAGACTGCTCGCGCGCACGCTTGCGTCGCGCCGCTTCCAGAGCTCCGGCAGCAATTGCGCGCCGAGTCCTGGTCCGGGCGGCCTAGCGAACATGCCGCGCTCGGGCTGCGGCACATGCGTGACGAGCTCCTGGTACCAGCCGGTGTAGAACGCCCGCACCGATTCCTGCACTAGCGCGTTCGGCGCATAGATCGAGAAGTGCAGCGACGCGAGGAACACGACCGGGCCGGTGCAGTCGTGCGGCGCTACCGGCAGCTGCCAGGCGTCGGCGAGCGCCGCGATGCGCCGCGCCTCGCTGATGCCGCCGCACCAGGCGAGGTCGAACATGACGATGCCCGCGACGCCGGTCTCGAGGAGATCCTTGAAGCTCCAGCGGCCGGCGAGAATTTCCGAGCCGCAGATCGGCGCCTTCGAGCAGGGCGCGTAAGCTTTGAGGAGAGCGAGGCTGTCCATGCGGATCGGATCCTCGTGCCAGTAAGTGTCGAACTCGGCGAGCGCCTGCGCAATGCGCTGCGCGGGCGGCAGGCGCCACAGCGAATGGAACTCCACCATGATGTCCATGCGCTTGCCGACCGCTTTCCTTATCTTGCGGAAGGGCTCCAGCGCGGCGTCGAGCTCGGCGCCGGAGATGTGCATGCCCTCGTTCGCCTCGGCATAGGTGTCGAACGGCCAGATCTTCATCGCGCCGATGCCCTGCTCGAGGAGCGACTGCGCCAATTCATCCGCCCGGTGGAGAAACGCGTCCAGGTCCTCGTACGGCCCGGCGGGCTTGCCCCCCAGCCCCCAGTTCGCCGAAGTCTGCCCGCGTGTATCGCGGATGTAGCCGTAGCCGGCGCAGGTGTTGTACGTGCGGATCGCCGCTCGCGAGGCGCCACCCAGCACCTGGTAGAGCGGCTGGTTCACCACGCGCGCGTAGTGGTCCCAGAGCGCGATATCGAACGCCGAGATGGCGCGCGTCTCGACGCCCGAGCCGCGAAAGCCCAAGTAGCCGACGAGGCTGCGCGAGAGGCGCTCCACCTCCAGCGGATCCTGGCCGAGCACGCGCGGCGCGATGTACTCGTGCACGTACGCCTCGACGCTCGGCGCCGCGCGGTGCGTCTCGCCGAGGCCGATAATGCCCTCGTCGCTATGCACGCGCAGCCATAGCAGGTTCGGGAATTCCTCGAGCCGCAGCGTCTCTAACTTTGTGATCTTCATGCGGCGATGATAAATCCGGAATTCGGGGACGGAGCCCGAACTGTCATCGATAGCAGGCCGCGGTAGTTCGGGCTCCGTCCCCGAATTCCGATGATGAGCGCGCTTCCCAGGTTCGTCGTCCTCTACGCAGCGATGTACGCGGCCTACGGCGTGGCGTCGCCCTTCCTGCCCGCGTTCGTCAACTCGCGCGGCATCGCGCCCGAGGAGCTCGGACTCGTGCTCGGCACGGGAACGGCGGTGCGCCTGGTGAGCGCGCCGCTCGCCGGGCGCATTGGAGATCTCTTCGAAGCGCTGCGCACGGTGCTCGTGCTCTGCATCGCGCTCGCCACGTTCACTACGCTTGGCTTTCTGCCGGCCCGCGGCTTCTGGTGGTTCCTCGCGATCAGCGCGCTGCAGGCCGCGGCGCTCGCGCCGATGACGGTGCTCGCCGATGCGCTCGCGCTCGGCGCGGCGAAGCGCGAGGGCTTCGAGTACGGCTGGGTGCGCGGCACGGGCTCCGCCGCGTACATCATTGGCACGCTCGCCGCCGGGCAGGCGGTGGCCGCCGCCGGCCTCGGCGTGATCGTCGGCCTGCAGGCAGCGTTACTCGGCTTCGCCGCATTCGCGGCGGCGCTCGTGCCGGATCTGCCGCATCCGCGCGCGACGCGCGCCGAGCACGAAGGCGTGATGACGCTCGTGCGGCTGCCCGTGTTCCGCTACCTCGTGTTGATCGCGGCGCTCGTCCTCGGCAGCCACGCCATGCACGACGCCTTCGCCATGATCCGCTGGCGCGCGGCGGGCGTGGGGCCGACGACGGCGAGCGTCCTCTGGTCCGAGGCGGTGCTCGCGGAAGTGGTGGTGTTCTTTCTCATCGGACCGGCGCTCGTGCGCCGGCTCACGCCGCCGGGCGCGCTCGCGCTCGCCGCGCTCGCCGGCGTGATGCGCTGGACCGTGATGGCGACGAGCACGCAGGTGCTCGCGCTCGCGCTGGTGCAGCCGCTGCACGGCATCACCTTCGCGCTCCTGCACCTCGCTTGCATGCGCCTCATCGCCAGCGCGGTGCCGGCGGCGCTCGCCGGCACCGCGCAGGCGATCTACGGCACGGTGGGAATCGGCGGCGCGACGGCGCTCGCGACGTTCGCCTCGGGCTCGCTGTACGGCCGGCTCGGCGCGGCGGGCTTCTGGGTGATGGCGGCGCTCTGCACGCTCGCGCTGCCGCTCACCTGGCGCCTCGCGCGCTCGTCCGAGCGGCACTGAGGACACCAGCTCCCCTGCTTCACCGAGTTCAAGCTCGCAGCCCAGCGATGGCCATGCATGCACTCCCACTCGAGCTTCACCTGGCTGTTGGTGTAGCGCTTGGCCAGGCACTTCCCCCCTCGTAACGTGGCGATCTCGTGCACCGCGTGCTGCGGGTGGCGCAGCCGCTCGTCGGCGCAGCGCTTGCACCAGTGGCCCTGCCGGATCGCGTGCGCTACCGCGTGCCAGCGATGGCCCGCGGCGCACTCCCATTCCATCAGCGTGAGACTGTCGACGTAGGTCTCGGTCAGGCAACGGCCGCCTCGCCGGGCGGCATCGCGCTGGATTTCGTCGAGCGTGAGCTTGCGCATCGCAGCCCCCTCTTCTGAGCGATGCGCGCAGTGTGGCGCCGCTCGCGAGGGCGGCGCAGTGACCGGCTGGTGAGCGCCGTTGTGCGCTATTCACCTACCGCCACGGGCGCTTGGTGCGCCGGCGGAGCGAGAAGGCAAAGAGCACCAGGCATAGCACGCAGACCATCCATACCGCCGCCTGCTGGATCGGCGCATCGGCAAGGCCGCTCAGGCCGAAGGCGGCCGCGAGGATCGCCAGGAAGAAGAACAGCAGTCCCGAGGTCAGCATCTTTTTCTCCGGGTATCGAAAGAGTGCCCTTGGATGTGCAAAATGCATGCCCCATGCTGAAACGCCTGTCGGGCAAGCCTGGCACCCTTGTCGTGCTCGAGCATCACTCCCAGATACTGAAAGGCAACCCGCTCGGCGACCCGCACGTACGCAAGCTCGCGGTGTGGCTGCCGCCGCAATACGACGACGAGCGCGCGCGGCTGAGGCGCTTTCCGGTGCTTTTCGACCTCGTCGGCTTCACCGGCTCGGGGATGGGCCACGTCGCCTGGAAGAACTTCGGCTACAACGTCCCCGAGCGCGCCGCGCGCCTCATCCGAGAACAAAAGATGGGCCCGGTGATTATTGTCTTTCCGGACTGCTTCACCGCGCTCGGCGGCAACCAGTACGTCAACTCCTCCGCCATCGGCAACTACGCCGGCTACATCACGCGCGAGCTGATCCCGTTCGTCGATCGCCAGTTCCGCACGCTCGCGAGCCGCGAGCATCGCGGCTGCTTCGGCAAGTCATCCGGCGGCTACGGCGCCATCCTCCACGGCATGAAGTACGCGCGCTACTGGGGCGCGATCGCCGACCACTCGGGCGACGCGTACTTCGACTTCGTCTACTGGCACGACTGGCCAAACACGCTGAACGAGCTCGCCAAGCACCGACTGCCCAAGCGCAAGGCCGGACGCTACGACGCGCGCGGCGCGTCGAGCGAACGCCGGCTTGCCGCGGGCATGGACGACGGGCGCATCAAGCGCTTTTTGCAGCAGGTGTGGAAAAAAGAGAAAGTGCCGGCGAAGGAAGTGATGTGCATCATGAACCTCTGCATGGCGGCGACCTACGATCCGGATCCGCGCGCGCCGAACGGCTTCCGCGTGCCCTTTAACTTGGAATCGGGCGAGCCGCTGCCGGAACGCTGGGCGCGCTGGCGGCAGCACGATCCGATCAACCTGGTGCAGCGCTACCGCAACAACTTAAAAACCTTGCGCGGCATCTACATCGATTGCGGCTGGCGCGACCAGTTCCACATCCACTACGGCGCGCGCATCCTGGCGAAGCGCCTGAGCGAAGCCGGCATCCGGCACGTCTACGAGGAGTTCGACGATGATCACTCCGACGTCGATTACCGGATGGACGTCAGCCTGCCCTTCCTCTACCGCGCGCTTAAATAGGGGACGGACCCCATTTTTCTCATTTGCGCGCCGCGGCCAGTGGGCTAGACAAAGGCCCCTGAAACGCGCTTAGATTTCGCCCGCCCGGGGCGAAGTCCCGGCACGGGGAGACAAGAATGCGCTACGTCTTCGCTGGCTGCCTGGTCGCCTGGGCCGCCGCCGCGGCGGGTGGCGAGCCGCTGGCGGTCGAGGAGTTCTTCAAGCGTCCTCAATATACGCAGGTCGACATCTCACCAGGTGGACGGCATATAGCCGCGATCGTACGTGGCAGGCCGCACGATGCTCTTGCAGTGATCGACCCTGATACCAAGGCCGGTGGGCGGATCACCAATTTCGTTGACGCGGATGTGACGCGGTTTATATGGCTCAACGACCGACGGCTTTTGTTCGCAGTGGGCGACGCTTACGAACCGCTCGGCGATAGATGCAGTTCGGGCTGGT
>VBCM01000132.1 GCA_005883675.1 Betaproteobacteria bacterium | reverse complement strand
GCCGCAAGACGAAGAGCGAGGAGTTCGGCTACGGCGAGGACGAGTTCGCGCCCTGGATGCTAGGCGCGACGATGTAGATGAGCCTCGCCGATCTCGCCATCGCGCTGGCGCTCGCCTGGGGCGCGGGCCTGCGCGCCTACGCGGTGATCTTCGCCGTGGGATTGGCGGGCGCCCTGGGCTGGGTCGAGCTCCCCGGCCATCTCGAGGTGCTGCAGCACCCGGTGGTGCTCGCGGCGAGCGGCTTGATGACGCTCGTCGAGTTCGGCGCCGACAAGCTGCCCTGGCTCGACAGCATGTGGGATGCGGTGCACAGCTTCATTCGCATCCCCGCCGGCGCGGCGCTCGCCGCGATGGCGTTCGGCGATTCGAGCAGCGCCGTCATGGTGGCGGCGGCAATCCTTGGCGGCAGCCTTGCCGCGGCGATGCACGCGGCGAAGGCGGGCGCGCGTGCCGCGATCAATCTGTCGCCGGAGCCTTTCTCCAACTGGGCAGCATCGCTGTCGGAGGACGCGCTCGTACCCATTGGGCTGTGGCTCGCGATTGCACATCCGCTGGTGTTCTTCGTCCTGCTCGCCGCGTGCCTGATCGCGGCGCTACTGCTGCTGCGGCTGGTGTGGCGTGGCGTGCGGCGGCTGACTAGCTCCGCCACTTGATCGAGCAGCCGACCGAGGGATGCTGCTCCTTCGGTCCGGCGCCGGTGGCGGCGATTTGCACCATGGCGTCGTAGAGCTCGCGCCGCGCGTTCGGCACGGCTTCGCGGCGCGACGCGTCGAGGCGGCCGTGGTACTGGAGCTCGAGCGCGCCATTGAAGCCGTAGAACTCGGGCGTGCACACGACGCCGTAGGCGCGCGCCACATCCTGCGTCTCGTCGATTACGTACGGAAACGGGAAACGCTTCTCGGCCGCGATGCGCTTCATGTTATCGAACGAGTCCTCGGGATAGTCGGCGGGATCGTTCGGCATGATCGCGATCGAGCCGATGCCCTGAGAGGCAAGCTCGCGGCAATCGCGAATGATGCGATCGAGCACCGCTTTGACGTAGGGGCAATGGTTGCAGATGAACATCACCAGCAGGCCGTTGTCGCCCCGGGCGGTGACCGCGGTGTAGCGGCGCCCATCCACGCCTAGCAGATCGAAGTGCGGCGCCTTCATGCAAAAATCCTAGCATGCCGCGCTTTTACATCGATACCGCGCTTCGCGCCGGCATGAGCTGCCTGCTGCCCGAAGAGAGCGCGCATCACGCGGTGCATGTGCTGCGCGTACACGCGGGCGACGACATCACCCTCTTCAACGGCCGCGGCGGCGAGTACGCGGCGCGCGTTGCCTCGATCGAGCGGCTGAAACTGCTGGTCGACGTACTCGCGCACCGCGCGATCGAGCGCGAGTCGCCGCTTCGCCTGGTGCTCGCGCAAGGCATCTCGAGCGGCGAGCGCATGGACTTCACCGTGCGAAAGAGCGTCGAGCTCGGCGTCGCCGAGATCCATCCCCTGCTTGCCGCCACGTCGGTGGCGCGACCCAAGGGCGAGCGCGCCGCAGCGCGCCATGCGCATTGGCAGAAGGTCGCCATCGCCGCCTGCGAGCAATGCGGCCGCAATCGCATCCCGACGGTGCATGCACCGGTGCCGGCGCTCGATTACCGTGCCGCCACCGGGACCAAGGTGCTCCTCGTACCCGCGGCGCAGCTGCGCTTCTCCGCCGCCTGCAAGGCGGGCGAGGAATTCACCATCGCCGCCGGTCCGGAGGCGGGCTTCAGCGACGAGGAGCAGGCTGCGTTCGTCGACGCGGGCTTCGTGCCGGCGCGGCTCGGCCCGCGCGTGCTGCGCACCGAGACCGCGGGCATTGCCGCCCTCGCGGCGCTTAGCGCCTTGCGGGGAGACTTCTAGAAAGGAGATCGGCGAGCTGCGTGTTGCCGTTGTCGCGTGCGATGTCCACCGCGTTGCGGCCGTTCCAGGTGTGCGCATCCAGGTTTACGCCGCGGCCGGCGACGTACAGCTCGACCGCGAGCCGGTCGTTGCGCTTCACGGCGTCGAGGAATTGGCCCTCGTCGTAGTAGCGCAGCCCCATGGCCGTCAGGTCCTTGCGCGCCTGGAGGCTCCGATCGATGGAGATCGTCTCGGCCGCCGACGACACCGGATTCTTCAGCGCATAACCGGCGATATCCCGGCCGATGGACGCCACGCGCGCGCGATACTCCTCCGGCATCTCGGCGGTCGCACCGGCAAAGAGGCTCGCGATCGCCTGGTTCGCCTCCGGGTTGCGGCCGCCGAGCAGGTCGGCGAGCGCCTGGTCGGGATTGGGCTGCATGCCGATGCGCACGAACGTCTGCATGAGCGTGAGCATGTGGCCGAACGCGGCCCAGTCGGGGTCGTCGTCGTTGGCAGCCGCGCGGGCAGGCAGCGCCACGGCGAGCAGCGGCACGAGTAATAGGATGCGGATCGATTTCATTGCTTGCTTCCTCCGGGTGCGAAGCATACCGCGCCCATCGCGCTGCGGATTAGCCCGTACAATTTGAAAAAAATACAATGGCCGCGCCTCAGCATTCCGAAGCGTTCGTCCGCTGGCTGCGCCAGGTGGCGCCGTACGTGCACGCCTTCCGCGGTCGCACCTTTGTCGTCGCCTTCGGCGGCGAGCTCTTCACCGAGCGCACGCGCTTCCTCACCTTCGTCCACGACCTGAACCTGCTCGCGGCGCTCGGCATCCGGCTGGTCCTGGTGCACGGCGCGCGGCGGCAGGTCGAGGCGGAGCTAAAGGCGAAGGGCGTGCGCTCGCGCTACGCGCAGGGCCTGCGCATCACCGACGAGGCGGCGCTCACTGCGGTGAAGCAGGCCGCCGGCGTGCTGCGCATCGAGATCGAGGCCGTGCTCTCGCAAGGCCTGCCGAGCTCGCCCATGGCGGGCGCGCAGATCCGCGTGAACTCGGGCAACTTCATCACCGCGCGGCCCATCGGCGTGCGAAAGGGCATCGACTTCCAGTTCACGGGCGCCGTGCGCAACGTGGATGCGGCCGCGATCCGCGGCGCGCTCGACGATGGCGAGGTGGTGCTCGTGGCGCACGTCGGCTATTCGCCTACCGGCGAAGTGTTCAACCTGGCGTGGGAGGACGTGGCCGAGAACGTGGCCGCCGCACTGCGGGCGGAGAAGCTCCTCATGTTCACCGACAAGCTGCCGCTCGACCGGCGCGGCCAGGTGATGAGCGAGCTCACCGCGCGCGAGGCTGAAGCGCTCGTGCGAAAAGGCGACCTGACCGCGCAGACGAGCCGGACGCTCGAGCACGCGGTGCGCGCGCTCGGCGCGGGCGTCGGCCGCGCGCATCTGCTTTCGCGCCGCGTGCCCGGCTCGCTGCTGCTCGAGCTTTTCACGCACACCGGCGTCGGCACGATGATCACCGCCGATGCGCTCGAGAAGCTGCGGCCGGCGCGCATCGAGGACGTCGGCGGCATGCTCGCGCTCATCGAGCCGCTCGAAGCCGACGGCACGCTGGTGAAACGAAGCCGCGAGCTGCTGGAAGCCGAGATCGGCAACTTCGTCGTCGTCGAGCACGACGGCGCGATCCGCGGCTGCGCGGCGCTCTACCCGTTTCCCGACGCGAAGAGCGCGGAATTCGCCTGCCTCGCGGTAGCGCCCGAGTATCGCGACGCGGGCTACGGCGAGCGGCTGCTGCATGCCTGCCAGGAGCGCGCCAAGGCGTTGAAGCTGCGCAAGCTCTTCGCGCTGACGACGCATGCCGCGCACTGGTTTCTCGAGCAGGGCTTTCGTCCCGGGGACGTCGCGGCGCTGCCCTCGCAGCGCCAGGCGCTCTACAACTGGCGGCGCGGTTCGAAGGTCTTTTTGAAGCGCATATAATCCGCCGATGCCTCGGATGGTGAAGTGCGTCAAGCTCGGCCGCGAGGCCGAGGGGCTGGATTTCCCGCCGTATCCCGGCGAGCTCGGCAAGCGTATCTGGGAGCACGTCTCGAAGGAGGCTTGGGCGCAGTGGCTCAAGCACCAGACCATGCTGGTGAACGAGAATCGCCTGAACCTCGCCGATCCGCGCGCGCGTAAATATCTCATGGAGCAGACCGAGCGGCACTTCTTCGGCGCGGGCGCCGAAGTCGCCTCGGGCTACGTGCCGCCGGAGAAGTGAACACCATCGCCAAGCTCTGGGACGACTCGATCGTCCCGGCGCTCATTGAATACATCCGCATTCCCGCCAAGTCGCCGCATTTCGATCGCGACTGGCAGGCGCACGGCCACATCGACGAGGCGGCGCGGCTCGCCGCGCAGTGGTGCGAGCGCCACGCGCTTCGCGGCATGCAGCTCGAGACCGTGCGGCTCGAAGGGCGCACGCCGTGCCTGTTCATCGACGTGCCCGGCACGCAAAAATCTGCCGACACCGTGCTGCTCTACGGGCATCTCGACAAGCAGCCGGAGATGACCGGCTGGCGGGCGGGCCTGGGCCCTTGGACGCCGGTGATCCAGGACGGCAAGCTCTATGGCCGCGGCGGCGCGGATGATGGCTACGCGGTGTTCTGCGCGCTCGCCGCGCTGCGCCAGCTCCACGAGGACAAGCGCCCGCACCGGCGCTGCGTCGTGCTGATCGAATGCTGCGAGGAGAGCGGCAGCTACGACCTGCCGGCGTACCTCGAGGCGCTCGCGCCGCGCATCGGCACGCCGTCGTTCGTCGTGGGTCTCGACTCCGGCTGCGGCAACTACGACCAGCTCTGGGGAACCACGTCGCTCCGCGGGCTGGTCAATGGCGTGCTCACAGTTGAAGTTCTCACCGAAGGCGTGCATTCAGGCGACGCCAGCGGCGTGGTCGCCTCGAGCTTCCGCATCGCCCGCGCGTTGCTCGACCGCATCGATGACTCCAACAGCGGGATGGTGAAAGACGCGGCGCTGCACGCAAACATCCCCGACGAGCGCAAGCACCAGGCGCGAAACGCCGCCAAAGTGCTCGGCGAGGAGGTGTGGCGCAAGTTCCCGTTCGCCGGCGGCACGCGCCCTATGGCGAGCGACATCGGGGAGCTGATCCTCAACCGCAGCTGGCGACCGATGCTGGCGGTCACCGGCGCCGATGGATTGCCCGTGCCCGCGAGCGCCGGCAATGTGCTGCGGCCGAAGACGCAGCTCGTGCTCTCGCTGCGCTTGCCGCCGACGCTGAAGGCGGAGCGCGCGGCGCGCCGCGTGAAGGAGCTGCTGGAAGCCGATCCGCCCTATGGGGCGAGCGTGCGCTACGAGTACGGCCAGGCCGCCACCGGCTGGAATGCGCCACCGACGGCGCCGTGGCTCGAGCGCGCGGTAGACGAGGCGTCACGCCGGCACTACGGCGCGCCGGCGATGTGGATGGGCGAAGGCGGCACCATCCCCTTCATGGCGATGCTCGGCGAGAAGTTCCCGCAGGCGCAGTTCTTCATCACCGGCGTGCTCGGCCCGCACTCCAACGCGCACGGGCCGAACGAGTTCCTGCACATCGATTACGCGAAGCGGCTCACCGCCTGCGTCGCCGATGTCCTCACGGCGCACGCAAATTCGGGGACAGGTCCGTAATTATTTTGTCAGCTTGGCGCCGCCGCTTTTAACAGCCGGCGACGAAATGCCAGAGTGAGCACCGCAAGGCCGATCGCCGAGGCACCGAATACCGGCGCGATGCCGACCGCATCGGCGAGTTGCGAGGCGAGCCATATGCCGCTCGCCTGTCCCATGAAGAGAAAGGTGGCGAAGAGCGCGACGGTCGAGCCGCGTGCGCTCGGCGCGACCTGCGTCAGCCTGGTCTGCAGCGTGGTGTGAAACATGTAGAAGCCGCCGCCGA
>VBCM01000131.1 GCA_005883675.1 Betaproteobacteria bacterium | reverse complement strand
GCGCATGCCTTCGACCACGTCGCGCGCGAGCGCGCTGAGGTCGGTCGGCGCGCGCACGATGGTGAGGAGGCCCGCCTCCAGGCAGGAGATGTCGAACAGCGTGGTGAAGAGCTCCGCGAGACGGTCAGTGTGGCCGATGATCGACGCGGCGTCGGCCTCGAGCACCTTGGGATCGCGCTCGCCGGAGGTGAGGTGCCGCAGCAGCAGCTCCGCGTGGCCCCGGATCACGGCGATGGGCGTCTTGAGATCGTGCGCGGCCATGCTGAAGATGTCCTCGCGCAGCCGCTCGAGCTCGCGCTGCCGGGTGATGTCGCGGAACACGATCACGCCGCCTTGCGCGCCCACCTTCGGTCCCCGCATTACAGACGCGCTTACGTTCAGCACGCGCCGACGCTTCGAGCGCAGCTCGACATCGCGCTCCGCGACGCTCTCGCCGGCGCGAAGCGCCTTGGCCACCGGAACGAGTGCGGCGGCGATTTCGCGCGCGCTCGCCGGCCACTGCGCCAGGCGCTGCTCCTCGAGCGGCTGACCGACGACCAGGCTCGCATTGTCAAGCCGCAGGAGCTCCCGCGCCGCCCGATTGAGCTGGACGATCGCGCCGCGCGCATCGACGATGATGAGGGCGTCGGTCATCGTCGCGAGGATCGCCTCGAGCTCCAGGGCGCGCCGCTGGTGCTCGCGCGCCATGTGTTCCGTAGTACGCAGGCGCTCGATTACGGGAGCGGCCTGCGCGGCGATCCGGCAGAGGCGCTCGAGGTCGGTATCGTCGTAGGCTTCAGGCTTATAGCTCTGCGCGGACAACACGCCGAGCACACGCTTATCCAAGAGGATCGGAACGACGACGCCCGACTGCGGCGTCTCCAGCTTCTCCGCTTCGGTGCCGTAAAGCAGGCGCACCGGCGGTCCATCAGCATGCCAGCGCCGGATCAGCTTCGGCGCCGCCGTCTGGATCACCTCGCTGGTGAAACCCTTGCCAAGCGGGAACGAGCCACCCGGGTGCTCGACGCCACGGTCCATCTGGCGCACGACGTGCACGGTCTCGCTCGCCTCTTCGTATGTGGCGAAAAGAAGGACCGTGGCATCCATTGCGCATGCGGTCTCGTTGTAGAGCGCACGGAATAGATCGGTAAGGTCGCGGGCACCCGCTGCAAATGCGCCGAGCCCGCTCGGGGATTCGAGCTTCAAGCTTATGGTGCTCCCTCTGGCAGCCGCGATTGCCGCGACAGCGAACATTTATCCCAGATGTCGGCGGGCGGATATCGCCAGACAGTCGAATTCTCTGTCGCCCTCGGGCGACGTCGTTTAATGGGATTACATATCGACCCGCGCGCTACACGGTGTCTACATTCGTCGACAGGACAACACCTACACCGAGCCGCGACCGCCTGGCACACGCTCGCGTGGAGCGCGACCGGCTGCGAATCCGGCTAGAGCGTGCCGATATCCTTGACTGCGACGCTATGCTGCCGTCGATCCAGCTTTTTCTTTAACGGGCGGCGGTGTCGGCCGTGGCCGGCTTGGTGATTTGTCCGGAGAAGTTGACCTGACCCGATTTACCAGCGAGTGGACGAGCCGCAACTGCGCCGGCAGGCAGATCCGTCGCAGGTCGTAGCGCTCGGCGACGGTCTC
The DNA here is from genome assembly GCA_005883675.1 of Betaproteobacteria bacterium. Taxonomy (GTDB): domain Bacteria; phylum Pseudomonadota; class Gammaproteobacteria; order Burkholderiales; family SG8-39; genus SCGC-AG-212-J23. The sequence continues at coordinate 4,380 of VBCM01000131.1, read as the reverse complement.
GCGCGCACGGGCGCGCAGCGGCGCTAGCTCATCCTGATGTGAGAGTGCGTAGTCCACGCGCTCGGCGATGCCAGCGGGGGAGAAAAAGTCCACTAGGAGCCCGTTCTCGCCGTCGCGCATCACCTCCTCCACCGGCGCGGTGCGCGAGGCGACGACGAGGCAGCCGGCGGACATCGCTTCGAGCAGCGACCACGAGAGGACAAACGGGTACGTGAGATAGACGTGCACTGCCGAGCGCCGCAGCAGCGCGAGATACTCAGCATAGGGAATCTTGCCCCGGAACTCGACGCGTGAGAGATCGATGCGATCGCCGAGCTCGGCGAGGAAACGCTGGCGGTACGTTTGCCCGGCAGGCAGTCGCGGCGAATAGCTCACCTCGTCCCCGCCGACGATGACGATGCGCGCCTGCGGCCGGCGCCGCTGGATCTCGGGTATGGCGCGCATGAAGCTGTGAAAGCCGCGATAGGGCTCGAGATTGCGCGCGACATAGGTGATGAGCTCGGGGTCGCGCTCGCCGGCGGGCGCCACCACGTCGGTGTCGATGCCGTCGTGGATCACCGCGATGCGCGGCTTCTGCACGGCCGGGAACTGGTGGTGCTGCCAGCGCGTCGGCGCCAAGCCGCAATCGGCGGCGTCGAGCGCCATGAGAAGCGGCGCGTTCATCACCCGCAGCCGTAGCAGCTTCTCCGCCGTTGCCGGAAACTCCGGGTCGAAACCCATGTCCGCGCCCCGCGGCTGGTAGAAGAACTCGCAGTAAAGGAGCAGCTTCGCCTCGGGGAACACGTCCTTCAGGAACAGCGCCTCGCCCCAACCGATGTGGGCACCGATCACGTCCGGCTTGAAGCCGGCCTGCTTCAGCCTTGCGGCGCCGGCGGCCACGCGCCGGCCGCGGTTCACCGCCCGCTCCACGGGAGCGGAAAAGCCGTTCGGCGCAGCGGCCGGCGCCTCGTAGCCGTAGAGCTTCACGCCCGCAAGACGCGGTGTGCGGTGCAGATTCGCTGTCTCGCCGATCGCTACCACCTCGTGGCCGGCGCGAGCGAGCTGGGCGGCGAGATGGCGGTACTGGCCTGGAAAGTTCTGGTGGACGAAGAGAAAGCGCATCAGAGCGGCTCGCGCATCGCGCGGCGTAGATAGCTCGTCACCGGGGCCGTCAGGTAGTCGAATGTGGTGCGCTCATCGGTGCGGATGAAGACTTCGGCCGGCATGCCGGCCTGCAGCGTCAGGTTGCCTGCGCTCGCGAGGCTCTGGGCCGAGACGTCCACATGCACCACGTAGTAAGGCTGCTTGGTCTGCTCGTCCACCATCCGATCGCCGGACACGTAGACCACCGAGCCTTCGACGAGCGGCGTGGTGCGCTGCTTGTAGGCGGTGAGCCGGATGTCGGCGTGCGAGCCGTGGCGCACATGGTTGATGTCATCGGGGCGGATGCGCGCCTCGATGATGAGCCGCTTGTCGTCCGGCACGATCTCCATGAGGACGTCGCGCGGGCCGATGACCGCACCCGGCGTGAAGACGCGCAAGCCCACCACCTCGCCCGCGATCGGCGCGAGGATGCGCTGGCGCTCCGAGGCGTCCTTCGACGGCCGGATGCGCTCCTCGAGGTCGAAGAGACGCGCAGTGGTGTCCTTCAGCTCATCGGCCGCCTTCTGCACATAGTCGTTGCGGATCGAGAGAATGCGAAGCTCGAGCTCGGTCGCGCGCTGGCGTGCCTGGCTCGCCTGCGCCTGGTGCTCGCCGAAGCGGGCCTCGTACTCGGCCACGGCACGCTCGAGCGTGAGGATGCGCGTCTTCTGCACGTAGCCCTGGTCGAGCAGCCGCTCGTTGGCCGCGAGCTCTTCCTTCTGCAGCTTCAACGCCCGGTCCTCCGCGGTGAGCTGCGCGGCGAGCGCCGTCGCCTCGCCGGTGGTCTCGCGAATCTGCTTGCGCAGCACCGCAATCTGGGCATCCACGGTTTCGCGCCGCGCACGGAACAGGCCGCTCTCGCGCACGATGACCTCGTTGATGCGCGGATCGGATTGGCGTTCGGCGATGTCGCGCGGAAAAACGAGCTTCTCGGCGAACGCGCGCTCGGCCTCCAGCCGCGCCGCCTTGGCGCGCTCAGTGTCGTACTGCGTGCGCAGGAGATCGAGCTGCGCGTCGACCCGCACATCGTCGAGCAGGATGAGCTCCTGTCCGGCCTTGACGCGGTCGCCGTCGCGCACACGGATCGCGGAGACGATGCCGCCTTCCTGGTGCTGCACCACCTTACGGTTGAGATCGATCTTGACGAAGCCGGGTGCGATCACCGCGCCCGTGAGCGGCGCGAGCAGCGCCCAGCCGCCCAGGCCCAGGATGCCGGCGGCGAGAATGAGGAACCCGGCCCGCACCACCGGCCAGGGATCGAACTCGCGCTCAAGCGCCGTCATGCCACCTCTCGTGCGAGCGTGGGTCGCGCGGCCTTCGCCATCAGCTCGCGTGCGGGACCGAACCGCTCGGCAGCGCCATCGCGCAGCACGAGGAGCTTGTCCACGCCCGCCAGGATCGCCGTGCGATGCGCGATGATGATTACGGTCACGCCGTCTGCTTTCAGTTCGCGCAGCGTGGCGAGCAGCGCCTGGTCGCCTTCGTGGTCGAGGTTCGCGTTCGGCTCATCCAGCACCACGAGCCGCGGATTGCCATAGAGCGCGCGCGCGAGCGCGATGCGTTGCCGTTGGCCGGGCGAAAGGAGCTGCCCGCCCTCGCCCACTTCGGTGTCGTAGCCTTTGGGCAGCCGCAGGATGAGGTCGTGCACATGCGCCCGCTGCGCGGCACGCACCACCTCGGCCGAATCCGGCTCGCCCAATCGCGCGACGTTGCCCGCCACCGTGCCCGCAAAGAGCTCCACATCCTGCGGCAGGTAGCCGATATGCGGGCCGAGGCGCTCACGCGGCCAAACCGCCACGTCTGCGCCATCGAGTCGCACGATGCCCGCTGTCGGCTTCCACACGCCCACCAGGAGGCGCGCGAGCGTCGACTTGCCCGCCGCGCTCGGACCGATGACGCCGAGCGCCTCGCCCGGCGCGATGGCGAAGGTAACGCCGCGGATGATGGGCCGGTCCGCGCCCTTCATGCCGAAAAGGATGCGGTCCGCCTCGACGCGCCCGCTCGGCGCCGGCAGATCCGTCGCCCCATCGATCGGCGGATTAGCAGCGAGCAGCTCATCGAGCCGTCGCCAGGCGAGCCGCGCCTCGATCAGGTTGCGCCAACCGGCGACGAGCGTCTCGACTGGTGCGAGCGCACGGCTGAGGAGAATCGTCCCGGCGATCATGATGCCGGCGGTGACGTGCTCGTCCACCACCAGCCAGGCGCCGATGCCGAGCATGGCGAGCTGGATGAACTGCCGGGCGAAGCGCGTGAGACTGGAGAAGAGCCCACCCACGCGGGCGGCCCGGAGCTGCTCGCGCAAGGCGGCATCGTTCGTCTGGGCCCAGCGCTTCGCCACGGCGGGCAGCATGCCGAGCGCCGTCACCACGTCGGCGTTGCGTACCGCACCATCGATATAGCGCCCGGCGCGCCGCGCTTGCGCCTGTGCTTCCTCGGCGGGCTTGCGCGTCAGCCGCTCGTTCAGGATCGCGAGCACCAGCATGGCGAGCGCGCCCGCCAGTGCCACGACGCCGAGCACCGGATGGAAAAGGAAAATGATGAGCAGGAAGAACGGCAGCCACGGCGCATCGAAGAGCGCGATCAGCCCGGCGCCGCCGAGGAACGCGCGCACGGTGTTCACGTCGCGCAGCCCGTTCAGGTAGCTCGCGCCGCCGAGCCGGGCCGTCTGCGCGAGCAACCCATCGAGCACGCGCGGCCCGAGCGTGCGATCGAGCGCCGCGCCCGCCACGCCCAGCAGGCGCGCCCGAACCATGTCGAGGAGCGCCATGACGACGAGCGCGGTCACGCCGCCGATCGTGAGATAGACGAGCGTCTCCTCGCTGCGGCTCGTCAGCACCCGATCGAACACCTGCAGCATGTAGATGGGCGGCACGAGCAAAAGCGCATTGATCGCGAGGCTGAAGAGCCCCGCGAACACGAAGAACGTCTTAAACCGGGAAATCAGCTCGCGCACGCAACCGCCTATTCAAGCGCAAGAGCGCAGCGCAGGCGCTAGTGCGCTCTAGTCTCACCAGATCACTGTTTTAAAAATGCGCGCGAAAGTGTGAGCGGCAAGCTGCTTGCTGTATATCGTGCAGACAACGACGTCACATTGCGACGACAGCGCGAGCAGCGTGGTTTGTCATTCCTGCACGGCGCAATATTCCGGCCGCCGCCATGCTGCGCACGAGTAGCGCACGCAGCGCATCGACGTGTATAACCGCTCTCGCGATACTCGCGAATCGTCGCTTCGGGAGTCAGCGGGAGTCAGCATGGCCA
>VBCM01000081.1 GCA_005883675.1 Betaproteobacteria bacterium | reverse complement strand
CGAGCGGGCGCATCGTGCAGCCGGATGTTGTGCTTGAGCGCAAGCCGGATGTGATGATCGCGTCGTGGTGCGGCAAGAAGTTCAGGCCGGAGCGCGTGCGCGCACGTCCGGGCTGGGACACAGTGCCGGCAGTGCGCGACGATGAGCTGCACGAAGTGAAATCGGCGGAGATCCTGCAACCAGGTCCGGCGGCACTCACCGATGGCGTGCAACGCCTGCATCAAATCATCGCTACCTGGACCCAAAAGCGCGGGGTAAGGTCTTGAATTGAAGCATCGGCATCGGCATGCTGCAATTCAAGACCTGACCCCGGCAGTATGAATGGTGAGCTGTGGGAACGGAATCTCGATGCCGCGCTCGTCGTACGCCTTCTTCAGCCGCTTCAAGAACTCGCGCTTGACGTTCCATTGCTCGATCGCCGGCACGACCTTCACCCGGCAGCGCAGCACGACGGCTGAATTGTCGAGCTTCTCGACGCCCAGCACCTCCACCTCGTCCGCGATCTTCGCTTGCCACTTGGCGTCCGCGCGCAGCGACTGACCGACTTCGCGCATCACCGCGAGCGCCTGGTCGATGTCCACGCTATAGCCGACGCCGACGTCGATCGCTGCCTGGGCGTAGCCGCGCGTGCGGTTGCTCACCACCTTGATCTCGCCATTGGGCACGAAGTGCACATGGCCCTCGAAGTCGCGCAGCCGTACGTAGCGCAACGTCACTTCTTCGACGAGGCCGCTCTTGCCGGCGACTTCGACGACATCGCCCTGGCGCAGCTGGTCTTCGAGCAGCAGGAAGAAGCCGGTGAAGTAATCCTTGATCAGGCTTTGCGCGCCGAAGCCGATGGCAACGCCAGCGACGCCCGCGGTGGCGAGGATTGGCGCGATCGAGATGCCGAGTTCGCCCAGGATCAGCGTGCCGGCGACGATGACGATGACGATGGCGCCGCTGTTGCGGAACACGCGCGCCAGCGTCTCGATGCGCGCCTGCTCGTCGGCGCTCGGCGCCTTCGCCTGCATGTAGCGCCGGAAGATGCGGATCAGGCGATTGGCCGCCGCCTGCAGGATCCAGGCGAGCGCGAGGATCAACACGACGCGCAGCGCCGTGATCGCCGCGGCCTGCGCGTCGGTGTCGAGCTCGCGGAAGTAGGCGAGTACGCTGCTCACCGGATGCCCGCAGTTCGGGCTCCGTCCCCGAATTCAGTGCAGGCCGAGCGACGCCTCGATGTTGCGCACCATGGCGACGAGCCGCGGCCCGAGGTCGTCCTCGAGCTGGCCTTTCTTCACGATGAACGCCGGCACGATGCAGTTGAAGGCGACGATCTCGCCATCGACCGTGCGGCGCATCGGCACGCCGACCGCATGCACTTCGCGGCGCAGCTCGCCGGTGGAGGCGCAGAAGCCGCGCGCGCGGATGTCTTCCAGCCCCTTGTCGATCGAGGGCCGGTACTTGCGATGCGATTCGGGCTCCTTCACCTTCATGTGGTTAAGCACCGCCTCGCGCTCGGGCGGCGTGCAGGCGGCGAGAAAGGCGCGGCCGATCACCGACTGGGAGATCGGCACCGAGGTGCCGATGTCGGGCAGCGTGGTGATTCCGTTGCCGCTGCGGCACGACTCCACATACACCATGTTCAACCGGTCGCGCACGCCCATCGACACCGAGCCATTGCAGTAGTCGGCGAGCTCCTTCATGAGCGGGCGCGCCACCTGGCGCACGTTCATCGAGGCGAGCAGCGGATAGCCGATCGAGAGCACCGCGGAGCCGAGCTGGTACTTGCCCAGGCGCATGTTGTGCCGCAGATAACCCAGCTTGGTGAGCGTGTAGGTCAGCCGCGACACGGTCGGCTTGGGCAGCCCGGTGCGCACCGAGATCTCCTTGTTGCCGAGCAGCGGCTCGAGCGGGGTGAAGCAGCGCAGCACTTCGAGGCCGCGGGCCAGCGTGGTCGCGAACTGCCGGTCGCCTTCGTGCTCGTAGCTGAAAGTGCCGACTGGTTGCGAAAGCGGTGCCGCGGGTTCGGGAGCGCCCATCGTCTTATTTCCTTCCTGTGTGTTTCTTGGGAGTTAAAGCGGGGTGTTTCGCGTTTCGCTATTCTGGCGATGGGCGGCGATGTGTCAACTTAGTCGTACGAGATTTCGCAATGTGAAATGAGCTCGCTCTTCGACCTGAGCGGCAAGGTGGCGCTCGTCACGGGCTCGACGCGCGGCATCGGCAGAGCGATCGCGGAGGAGCTGGCGCGCGCCGGGGCGCGCGTCGCCATTTCGAGCCGCAAAGCGGACGCCTGCGAGGCGGTGCGCGTGGAATTCGAGCGCGCGGGCTACCCGGTGCTCGCCCGGCCGTGCAACGTCTCGCGCAAGGAGGACTTGCAGGCGCTCGTGGACGCTACGCGCGACGCATGGGGGGGCGGAATCGACATCGTCGTGGCGAACGCGGCGACCAATCCTTACTACGGCCCGCTCACCGATATCGCCGACGATGCGTTCGACAAGATCATCGGCAACAACGTGAAAAGTGTGCTATGGCTCGCGGCGATGACGCTGCCCGCCATGGCGAGCTCGGGCGGCGGCAGCTTTACGCTCGTGGGATCGATAGGCGGCCTGCTCGCGAATAACGTGATCGGCGCCTATGGCATCTCGAAGGCCGCCGGGCACCACCTGGTGCGCAACCTCGCCGCCGAATGGGGCCCGCAGCGCGTGCGCGTGAACGCCATCGCTCCTGGACTTATCAAGACCGACTTCGCCCGTGCGCTATGGGAGGACGAAGCGCGGCGCGCCGAGCGCATCGCCGCGACGCCGCTCAAGCGCCTGGGCGAGCCGCGCGACATCGCCGGCATCGCGGTATTCCTCGCGTCCGATGCCGCCGCTTTCATCACCGGCCAGTGCATCGTCGCCGATGGAGGCGTGAGCATCCTGTAGCGCGTATCAAACAACCAGAAATCGGGGTCAGAGCCCTATTTAAATGGGGCTCTGACCCCGATTTGCGCGGGTGGGTTAGACTTTGCGCCCTTCCCCGCCGTCATGGATCTCAACTACTCCGCTGAGGAGCTCGCCTTTCGCGACGAGATGCGCTCGTGGCTCGCGGCCAACCTGCCCGCCGAGCTGCGCCAGAAGGTGGAGAGCTATGCGCACCTCTCGAAAGACGAGTTGCTGCGCTGGCACCGCATCCTCGCAGCCAAAGGCTGGGTAGCGCCGGCCTGGCCGCGCGAATGGGGCGGCACCGGCTGGAGCGTGGTGCAGCGCTACATCTTCGAGGAGGAGCTCGGCTACGCCGGCAGCCCGCCGCTGATTCCGTTCGGCCTGGCGATGTGCGGCCCGGTGCTGCTTCGCTTCGGCACCGAGGCGCAGAAGAAGCGCTTTCTGCCACGGATCTATAACGGCGACGATTTCTGGTGCCAGGGCTACTCGGAGCCCGGCTCCGGTAGCGATCTCGCGTCGCTGAAGACCAGCGCCCGAAGGGTAAACGGCGGGCGCGGGGAGCACTACGTGGTCAACGGCCAGAAGATCTGGACCACGCTCGCGCACTACGCCGACTGGATCTTCTGCCTCGTGCGCACCGACAGCGGCGCCGCCAAGCGGCAGGAAGGCATCTCGTTTCTCCTCATCGACATGCGCACACCCGGCATCACCGTGCGGCCGCTCATCTTGATGGATGGCGCGCACGACGTGAACGAAGTGTTCTTCGACGATGTGAAGGTGCCGGCGGAAAACCTGGTGTACGAGGAGGGCAAGGGCTGGACCGTGGCGAAGTACCTGCTCGGCTACGAGCGCATGAACACCGGCCGCATCGGCGAATCGAAGCGCCAGCTCGCCACCCTCAAGCGCCATGGCGCGCACCTGATGCAGGAGCAGCGCTGGCGCGACCGGCTCTCGCGCATCGAGGTCGAGCTCACTGCCCTCGAGATCACCAACCTGCGCTTCCTCGACCGCATGCGCCGCACCGGCCAGCCGCCGGGCGCGGACGTCTCGATGCTGAAGATCAGGGGCACCGAGATCCAGCAGGGCCTCGCCGAGCTCATGCTGGAAGCAACGGACCCGGTTGCGAGCGACCCGCTTTCCGTCGCCGTGCGCAGCCGCTACCTCAGCATGCGCAAGACCACGATCTACGCCGGCTCGAACGAGATCCAGCGCAACATCATCGCGAAGAGCACCCTTGGGTTGTAAAGCGTAACGGCAGGTCTATGAACTTCGACTACAACGAAGAGCAGCAGCTACTGGCAGACTCGGTGCGCCGCTACCTCGGCAAGAGCTACGACTTCGAGGCGCGCAAGCGAATCGTCGCCGGCGAGGGCTGGAGCGCGGAGGCCTGGTCCCAGCTCGCGCAGCTCGGACTCATGGGCCTGCCGATGGGCGCGGAGCACGGCGGCTTCGGCGGCGGCGCAGTCGATCTCATGGGCGTGATGGAAGCGTTCGGCGATGCGCTGGTCGTCGAGCCGTACGTAGCGCATGTGCTCGCCGCGCGCCTCATCGAGCGCGGGGGCTCGTCCGCGCAGCAGGGCGCGCTGCTCCCTTCCGTCGTGGAGGGCCGCGCGAAGCTCGCAGTGGCCCACGCGGAGAAAGGCGCGCGCTTCGCGCTCGATGCGGTGCAAGTGCGCTCGGCGAAGGGCAGGCTCAGCGGTGAAAAGAACGCAGTGATCGGCGCGCCGGCCGCGGATCGCCTGGTGGTGAGCGCGCGAAGCGACGCGGGCATCGGCCTGTACCTCGTCGAGCGCAGCGCGGTGGAAATAAAGCCCTACCGCACGGTCGATGAGCGGCTCGCGGCCGATGTCATGTTTCGCGACACGCCGGCCGAGCCGCTCGAGGGCGGTCTCGCGGCGCTCGAGGAAGCGATCGATTTCGGCACGGCGTTGATCTGCGCCGAAGCGGTAGGCGCGATGCAATTCGCCTGCGACACGACGCTCGAGTACCTCAAGACGCGCAAGCAGTTCGGCGTGCCGATCGGCACCTTCCAGGCGCTGCAGCACCGCATGGTCGACATGGTGATCTCGCTCGAGCAGGCGCGCTCGATGGCCTGCCTCGCCGCGAGCAAGGCGGACGCCGCGATCGATGCGCGCGAGCGCTCGCGCGCCATCTCCGCTGCCAAGATCAAGGTCGCGGACGCCGCGCGGCACGTGAGCCAGGAGGCGGTGCAGCTCCACGGCGGCATGGGCATGAGCGAGGAGCTCAAGGTGAGCCACACGTTCCGGCGCCTGACGGTGCTTGCCCGCGAGTACGGCGACGCCGACCATCATCTCGCGCGCCTCGCCGCGCTATGACGAACAAGCGCGTGCTGCTCGCGAGCCGCCCTGCCGGGCCCGTGAGCGAAGCGAATTTCCGCATTGACGAAGCGCCGCTGCCGCGGCCCGCGGACGGCGAGGTGCTGGTGCGAAACCTGTGGCTGTCGCTCGATCCGTACATGCGCGGGCGCATGAGCGATGCGAAGAGCTACGCGAAGGGCGTGGAGATCGGCGAGGTGATGGTCGGCCAGACGGTCGGCGAGGTACTGGAATCGCGCCATCCGAAAATGAAAGTCGGCGACGTCGTGCTGACCCAGCTCGGCTGGCAGCTCTACGGCTGTATCAATGACGCGACGAAGCTCGATGCCGCGCGCGCCCCGCTCAGCTATTACCTGGGCCTGCTCGGCATGCCGGGGATGACCGCGTACTTCGGCTTGAAGGAGCTCGGCCAGCCGAAGCCCGGCGAGACGGTGCTCGTGTCCGCGGCCTCCGGCGCGGTCGGTAGCGTCGTCGGGCAGCTCGCCAGGCTCTGGGGCGCCCGCGCGGTCGGCATCGCCGGCGGCTGGGAAAAATGCAACTACGTAAGCGAGGAGCTCGGCTTCGACGCGTGCATCGACTACAAGGCGGGTGCGGTCCGCGAGCACTTGAAAGCGGCGTGCCCGAATGGCGTCGACGTCTACTTCGACAACGTCGGCGGCGAGATCCTCGACCTCGTGCTCGCGCGCGCGAACCTCTTCGGCCGCATCGTCGTCTGCGGCACGATCTCAGACTACAACTCGACCGATCCGTACCGCGTACGCAACTGGCGCGCGATCCTCGTCAACCGGCTGCGCGTGCAGGGCATGATCGTGTTCGACTGGAAGGATCGCTACGGCGAGGCGCTCAAAGCGCTCGGCGGCTATTTCGCCGAGGGCAAGCTGCACTACCGCGAGTCGGTGGTGCAAGGACTCGAAAATGCGCCGCGCGGGCTGATCGATCTGCTCGCGGGAAAGAATTTCGGAAAACAACTGGTGAAACTATGATCGACCTTTATACCTGGCCTACGCCGAACGGGCACAAGATCCACATCATGCTCGAGGAGACGGGCCTCGAGTACCGGGTGCATCCCATCGATATCGGCGCGGGCGATCAGTTCAAGCCCGACTTCCTCGCGATTTCGCCCAACAACAAGATCCCGGCGATGATCGATCAGCGGGGGCCCGACGGAAAGCCGTTCGCGCTCGCGGAGTCGGGCGCCATGCTTTTTTATCTCGCCTCGAAGACCGGCAAATTCCTGCCGAAGGACATTCGCAAGCGCTGGCAGGTGATGCAGTGGGTGATGACGCAAATGGGCCACGTCGGCCCGATGCTCGGCCAGGCGCATCACTTCCTCGGCTATGCGCCGGAGAGAATCGAGTACGCCATGAACCGCTACAAGAACGAGGCCAACCGGCTCTACGGCGTGCTCGACCGGCAGCTCGCGAAAAGCGAGTGGCTCGCCTGCGACGAGTACACCATCGCCGACATGGCGACCATGCCGTGGCTGCGCGCGCCGGAGCGCCAGGGCGTGAACATCGACGAACATCCCCACGTCAAGCGCTGGCGCGATCGCATCGCAGAGCGCCCCGCGGTCAAGAAGGCGCTGGAAGTGCTCGCCGAACGCCGGCGCCAGACGCCGGGCTTCAGCAAAGAACAAGCGGAGGTGCTCTTCGGTGCCAAGCAATACGCTCGACGGTAAGGTCGCGTGGATCACCGGCGGCGGCTCGGGCATCGGCCTCGCCGCCGCGATCGAGTTTGCGAAGCTGGGGGCGAAAGTGGTGCTCGCCGGCCGCACGCGCGCGACGCTCGAGGCGGCGGCGAAGCATGCAAAGGCCGAGATCTGCGTCTGCAACGTGGGCGACAAGCACCAGGTCGCTGCCGCCGCCTCGGACATCCACAAGCGCCACGGGCGCGTCGACATCCTGGTGAATAGCGCCGGCATCAACCTGCCCAAACGCAGCTTCCGCGACGTCAGCGCCGAAGGCTGGGACGAGATCGTCTCGGTCAACCTCTCGGGGATGTTCTACTGCGTGCAGGCGGTGCTTGCCGGCATGCGCGCGCGCAAGGACGGCCTCATCATCAACATCTCGTCGTGGGCCGGCCGCTACGCCAGCACGCTCACCGGGCCGGGCTACAACGCCACCAAGCGGGCGGTCATCGCCCTCACGGAGTCCATCAACCTTGAGGAATGTACGAACGGCATCCGCGCGACCTCGGTGCTGCCCGGCGAGGCGGCGACGCCGATCCTGGAGAAGCGCCCAGTGCCTCCCACGCCGGAAGTGCGCGCGAAGATGCTGCAGCCGGAGGACCTTGGGCGCACGCTTGCCTTCATCGCCACGCTGCCGCCGCGCGTCTGCGTGAACGAGATCATCATCAGCCCGACGTGGAACCGTTTCCTGATCGGCGGGCTTGAGGCGCCGAAGAGCTAGCGTCGGCGCTATTCGAAGTAGATATCGCGGTAGCTCGTGTACACCGAGGCGGTGAGCACCGGGCCGAGCACGAGCCAGCCCAGCCCGACGGGCAGGGACGCGATCACGCCGGCCACCATTGCGATGATGCCGTACAGGAGGAACGGCAGGACGTTCTTCAGGGAGCCGATAAAGCTCGCCTTCATCGCCGCGGCCACCCCCATGCCCTGGAACACGATGAGGGCCGGGGCGAACCAGGTGGCCATCACGAGCGGCAGCATCAGCGCGAGTATGAGCAGTGCGGCGAGGAGCGCCGTGGCGGCCGCGGCGAATACCTGCTCCGGATTCGCGCCCATGAGAGCGAACACCGAAACGCCGGTGATCCCGACCACGATTGCCACGATGAGGAAGGAAACGACGAGCCACACGACGCCCAGCGTGACGAGCGTCCCCGTGCGCTGCTGGAACCCGGCAAAGAGCTGGCTGAACCGGGCCTGCCCGCCCCCGTCGATGGTGCGGCTCGCGATCATCAGGCCGCCGACGAACACCGGCCACAGGATCTGGATCGCGATTGCCCCGATGAAGGGGATCAGGTGAGCGACGATGATGATCAGCAAAAGCGCGACCACCATGCCGATCCAGACGCCGGCAGCACGGCTAAAGATCGGCCACGCGCTGGCGATCCAGTTCCACCCGTTGCCCATCGGCACGACTCTCGCGTGCGCGATGCCGGTCGCGGCCGCTTGCGGATTTGCGCTCATTTGAACCTCCCCGCCGCAATTGTAGCCGCGGCCCACGCCGGGTCGATGCTTTCCAGCTCGCCGCGCGCGTCGTCGCGCCGCTGCGCCACCGAGCGGATCACCCGCGGCCGCTCGGCGGCCGCGGGCTGGCAGCATGCTTCGAGCCGGATGCCGTTCGGGTCGAGGAAGTAGATCGAGACGAGCCCGGGCAGGATGTCGATCGGGCCGTCGCAGGGCACGTTCGCCGCGGCGAGGCGCTTGCGCAGCGCGGCGAAATTCTTCGGCGTCACGGCGAAGGCCACGTGCTGCATGCCGCCGATGGCGTCGCGCTTGGCGCGCGGCTCGGCGCCGCGCGGCATCTCGAAGAACGCGAGCAGCGAGTCGTTGCCCATGTCGAAGAAGTAGTGCCGGATCTCCTCGTAGGGGGGATTGCCGCGATTGCCCGGCCCGGTGCCGAGGCCGGGCGGCACCTTCATCGCGTGCACGAGCGGCATGCCGACGAGGCGCGTGTAGAAATCCATCGTCGTGCGCATATCCTCGGTGTTGAGCGCGAGATGGTGCACGCCGCGCGTGGTGGCCTGGATCTTCGCTTTGCCTCGGGGCAAGGTTTCGCGCTTCATCGCTTCTCCTTGTGGAGCACGCGCACGGTGGCGATGGCTTTCGCTACCAGCGTGCCGTCCTCGTTCTTCGCTTCGCCCTCGACGAAGCTCATGCTGCGAGCGTCCTGCAGCACGCGCGCGTCGGCGTAGAGCTTGGCGCCGCCGCCCGCGCCGATGAACGACGTGCTGAGATTAATGGTGATCACGCCCACCGACTCCGGATGCAGGGTGCGCGCCGCGGTGCAGAGCGCGACGTCGAGGAGCGACATGATCACGCCGCCGTGCACGGTGCCCAAGCTGTTGGTGAGATGCGGCTCGACCGGCACCGAGAGCCGCGCCGTGCCTTTGTCGAGCGCCTCGGTGCGGATCTGCAGGTGCTGGATGAAGGGGATGCGCTTCTGATAGTCGCGCGCGAACTGCAATGCGTCGCTCATATCACCGTCGCGCCGCCGTCCACCGCGATCGCCTGGCCGGTGATGTGTCGCGACGCTTCTGAGGCCAGCAGCACCGCGAGGCCCTTCAGGTCCTCGTCGTTGCCCAGCCGCTTGTTCGGCGTCCAGTCGCGGATCAGCTCGCCCGTGGTGTCGAGCGTCGCCTGGGTCATCTTGGAGGGGAAAAACCCGGGGCAGATCGCATTCACGGTGATGCCGTGCTCGCCCCATTCGGCGGCGAGCGCGCGCGTGAAGTTGACGACGCCGCCCTTCGTGGCGTTGTAAGCGATGGTGCGCACGATGCGCGGATCCTGGCCCATCAGCCCGGCGATCGACGCCACGTTGATGACGCGCCCCCAGCGCGCGGGGATCATCGACTTGCGGCCGATGTGCTGGGTGAGCACGAACACGGCGGTGAGGTTGAGATTGACGAGCTTGTCCCACGCTTCGAGCGGGTGCTCCTCGGCCGGCGCGCCCCAGGTGGCGCCGGCGTTGTTCACCAGGATTTCCACGCGGCCGTAGCGGCGCAGCACATCGTCGGCCAGCGGCACGATCGCCTCGCGCTTGCCGAGGTCGCAGACCAACGCATCGCACTCGATGCCGCGCGCACGCAGTTGCGCGACGGCTTGGTCGAGTTCGTCCTTCTTGCGTGCGGTGATCGCCACTTTCGCGCCCATCTCGCCGAGCGCGACGGCGATCTGCAGGCCGAGGCCGCGCGAGCCGCCGGTGACGAGCGCGTGCTTGCCGCCGAGCTCGAAGAGCTGCCGGACGTTCATGGCGGCAATGCTAATAGAATTTCCGCTGCCTCTGCCTCTACTTCTATGACCACGCTCGTCATGTTCTCCGGCGGCCTCGACAGCACCGCGATGCTGGTGAAGCTCCTCGCCGAGAGCGCCGAGGAGCTGCGGGTGCATCACATCCGCATGGCGAATCGCGAGAACCGCGCCGAGGCCGAGCAGGCGGCGGCGGAGCGCATCGTCGCGTGGTGCCGCAGCCGCTACCGGCCTTTCCGCTATTCGCAGTCCGCGCTCGATTTCGGCGAGCTGGAGGCGATTCCGATCGATTACCTGTGCGTGGCGTTCGTCGCCTGCCAGGTGGCGATCGACACACCTGCCTGCGATCGCATCGCGGTGGCTGCGCTCGCGCGCGATACCGATATCGAGAACCGCTCGGCGCGCCAGCGCCGCGTGTTCGACGCGCTCTACGAGTGCTATCGCGCGCGCAAGCTCGGCGCGCCGCGCATCGAATGGATCTACCCCGTGTACCACGCAGCCAAGCGCGAGCTCGCCGCGGCGCTGCCCGGCGAGCTGCTGGAGATGACCTGGTCGTGCCGGCGCCCGGTGCGCGCGGCGGCGGGTTTTCGGCCCTGCGGTGCCTGCAAGGCCTGTCTTGCCCGGGAGGAAATTTGAGCCGAGAATTGCCCTTCCTTTGGGAGGGGAGGCCCGGTATGCGAGCGAGCCGCAAGGATGGTCGCATACTCATCTACAGCCACGACACCTTCGGACTCGGCCACCTGCGCCGCTGCCGCGCGATCGCGCATGCGCTGGTCGAGCGCTACAAGCAGCTCTCGGTCCTGATCCTTTCCGGCTCGCCGATCATCGGCAGCTTCGACTTCCGCGCGCGCGTCGACTTCGTGCGCGTGCCCGGCGTCATCAAGCTGCGCAACGGCGAGTACACGCCGCTCAACCTGCACCTCGACATCGCCGAGACGCTGTCGATGCGCGCCTCGATCATCCAGCACACCGCGGAGATCTTCGACCCGGATCTCTTCATCGTCGACAAGGAGCCGGTCGGGCTCAGGGGCGAAGTGCTGCCCACGCTGAAGGCGCTCAAGCGCCGCGGCACGCGCCTGGTACTCGGGCTGCGCGACGTGATGGACGAGCCGCGCCTCCTCGAGCCCGAGTGGCAGCGCAAGAAAGCGATGCCCGCTCTGCGCGACCTCTACGACGAGATCTGGGTCTACGGCCTGCCGCAGATCTGCGATCCGCTCGAGGGCATCGCCCTTCCGCCGCGTGTGCGCCAGAAGATGGTCTATACCGGCTACCTGCATCGCGAGGTCTCCACGAGCGGCGCGCCCGCGCGCCTGCCAGAGATCGCCAAGCGCCCGTTCGTTCTCGTGACGACCGGCGGTGGCGGCGATGGCGAGGCGCTGATCGACTGGGTGCTGCGCGCCTACGAACACGATCCGCTGCTGCCGTATCCGGCGCTCCTCGTGCTCGGCCCCTTCATGCAGCCGGAGCGCCAGGCGGAGTTCATGGATCGCGCGGCGAAATTGAAGCGCGTCGACGCGATCACCTTCCACAAGCAGCTCGAGACGCTGGTGGCGCGCGCCGCCGGCGTCGTGGCGATGGGCGGCTATAACACCTTCTGCGAGGTGATCTCGCTCGACAAGCGCGCGCTCATCGTGCCGCGCACCGCGCCGCGCCTCGAGCAGCACATCCGCGCCTCGCGCGCGGCGGAGCTGGGCCTGGTCAGCATGCTCTCCGACGACGCCGGCTACGAGCCGTCGGTGATGGCGGCGGCGCTGCGGGCGCTGCCGCGCCAGAAGCGGCCCTCGGAAGTCGTGGTCCCGGGGTTGCTCGAGGGCCTGATCAACGTGTCGCGGCTGGTGGCGCCTTGGATCGAGCCCGCCGAAGAGGCCGTCGCGCCCGCCCGCGTCTCCCGCATCCATTAAGTTGCGCGTCGCCTTCGTCCTCAAGGGCTATCCGCGCCTCTCCGAAGCGTTCATCGCGCAGGAGATCGCCGCGCTCGAGCGCCGCGGCCTCGAGATCCTGATCGTCTCGCTGCGCCGTCCCACCGACGAGCGAGCGCACCCGGTGCATCGCGAGATCCGCGCCGCGGTGCACTACCTGCCCGAGTACCTCTATCGCGAGCCGCTGCGCGTGCTGCGCGCCTGGTTCACCGTTCGCAAATTACCTACATACAAAGCGGCGCGCGAGCAATGGTTGAAAGACTTGGCGCGCGATCCGACGCCCAATCGTGTCCGCCGCTTCGGCCAGGCGCTGGTGCTCGCCGCCGAGCTGCCGCGCGATGTCGGGCGGCTGCACGCGCACTTCCTGCATACGCCGGCGTCGGTGGCGCGCTATGCGGGCCTCCTGCGCGGGCTGCCGTGGAGCGCCTCGGCGCATGCCAAGGACATCTGGACCACGCCCGAGTGGGAAAAGCGCGAGAAGCTCGCCGCGTGCGACTGGCTCGTGACCTGCACGCGCGCGAACCACGCGCATCTCGCCGCGCTCGCGCCGCCGGGACGCGTCGAGCTCGCCTACCACGGCATCGATCTCGCGCGCTTCCCTGCGCATCGTACGTTGCGCGGCGCGGCCGACGGCAGTGATGCGCGCCACGCCGTGCGCGTCCTCTCGGTCGCGCGCCTGGTGGAGAAGAAGGGCACCGATGTCCTGCTCGAGGCGCTGGCGCGCCTGCCGGCGGAGCTGCATTGGCGCTTCGTGCACGTAGGCGGCGGCCCGCTCGCCGCAAGGATGCGCCGCCGGGCACGCGCGCTCGGCATCGCCGAGCGCATTGACTGGCGCGGCGCACTCGCACAGGACGAGCTCCTCGCGGAGTATCGGGCGGCGGATCTTTTCGCGCTCGCCTGCCGCATCGCGCGCGACGGCGACCGAGACGGCCTGCCGAACGTGCTCGCCGAGGCGCAGAGCCAGGGGCTCGCGTGCGTGGCAACGCGGGTCTCCGCCATCCCAGAGCTGCTGCGCGACGGCAGCACCGGGTTGCTGGTCGCAGAGAACGATGTACCGGCGCTCGCCGCGGCGCTGGAAGCGCTGATCCGCGATCCGGCACTCAGGCGCCGGTTCGGCGACGCCGGCCAGGCGCGCGTGCGCACCGAGTTCGCGCTGGAGGCGAATTTCGAGCGGCTTGCCGCGCGCTTCGGCCTCGGGCCCGCGAATGAGGATCGCCTACTACGCACCGCTTAAGTCGCCGACGCACGGCACGCCTTCGGGCGATCGGCGCGTAGCGGGGCTCTTGATGGACGCGCTCGCTGCGGCGGGGCATCAAGTGCAGCTCGCGTCCACCTTCCGCACCTACGACGGCGACGGCGACGCGGCGCGCCAGCGCGCGCTCGCGGCCCAGGGCGAGACGCTCGCCGCGCAGCTCGCCGACGGGTGGCGCGCGCGCGCGGCGACGGCGCGCCCCGAGCTCTGGTTCACCTATCACCTCTACTACAAGGCACCCGATTACCTCGGACCCGCAATCAGCGAGGCGCTCGGCATCCCTTACGTGGTCGCCGAAGCGTCGTACGCCCCGAAGCGCGCGCACGGCTCGTGGGCGCTCGGCCACGAGGCGACCGCAGCCGCGATCCGCAAAGCGTCGCTCGTGATCTCGCCCTCGCGCGACGATATTGGCGGGCTGCGCCAGCTCGTCGACGAGAAGCGCATCCTCCACCTGCCGCCGTTCCTCGACAGCGCGCCTTACGCCGCGGCGCGGGCCGAGCGGCTGCGCCTGCGTGCCGAGCTCGCGGCCCAGCATGCGCTCGATGCCGCAGTGCCCTGGATTGCGGTGGTGGCGATGATGCGTAGCGGCGACAAGCTCGCCTCCTACCGCGTGTTGGCGGCCGCGCTCGCGCAGCTAAGCGACGTTGACTGCCGGTTACTCGTGGCAGGCGACGGCCCCATGCGCGCCGAGGTGGAGAAGCTCTTCGACCGCCGCGTCGCTTTCCTCGGCGCGCTCGGCCAGCGGCGCATCGCCGAGCTCTTGGCATCATGCGATCTCTACGCCTGGCCGGCGGTGAACGAGGCCTACGGCATGGCGCTCCTCGAAGCGCAGGCAGCGGGCGTGCCGGTCGTCGCGGCGGCGACGCGCGGCGTGCCCGACATCGTGCTCGACGGGCGAACCGGTAGCCTCGTTCCCTATGGCGACGAAGACGCCTTTGCCGCGGCGGTGCGCGCGCTGCTCGTCGATGCCGGGCGCCGCGCCGCGCTCGGGCGCGAAGCCGCGCGCCATGTTGCCGAGGAGCGTAGCCTGGCGGCCGCCGGCGCGCGCCTGCAGGCCGCGCTCGCCGCGCTGTAGATGACGCTCCTCGCGCTGCTGCGCCATGGCGACACTGCGTGGAGCGCCGAGGGACGCATCCAGGGACGCAGCGATGTGCCGCTCTCCGATGCGGGTCGCGCCGCGCTCGCCGGCTTGCGCCTGCCCCTCCGCTGCCGGGAGATGCGCGTCGTCACCAGCCCGCTCTCGCGCTGCACCGAGACTGCAGCGCTCATCGGCGCGCGCCGCGCGGGCGTTGAAGCGCGACTCGTGGAAATGCACTGGGGCGACTGGGAAGGACGCCTGCTCGCGGAGTTGCGCGCCGAGCTCGGCGAGGCGATGCGCGAGAACGAGGCGCGTGGCTGGGACTTCCGCCCCGCGCGAGGCGAGAGCCCGCGCGAGGTGCTCGCGCGCGCACGCGATTGGCTCATGGACGTCGATGTGCCGACCCTCGCCGTGACGCATCGCGGCGTAATCCGCGCGATCTACGCGGCGGCCACGGGCTGGGACCTGCGCGGCGCGCCGCCGGCGAAGCTCGACTGGCACGCGGTGCATCTCTTCCGGCTCGGCGCCGGCGGCGCGCCGGCGCTCGAGGCGTTGAACCTGCGATGAAGGTCTTTTTCTATGTCCAGCACCTGCTCGGCATCGGGCACCTGAAGCGCGCCGCTACGCTCGCGCAGGCGCTGCGCGCCGCGGGCTTCCAGGTGGTGCTGGTGAGCGGCGGCGCGCCGGTAAGCGGCATCGCCGTGGATGTGCAGCTTTCGCCGGCGAGCGCGGCCGATGCGAAGTTCAAGACGCTGCTCGACGAGAGCGGGCGGCCCGTGGACGAGGAGTGGAAGCGGGGCCGCGCGGCGGCGCTCCTCGATGTCTGGCGCGCCTTGCGCGCCGACGTGCTCCTCGTCGAGCTCTTTCCCTTCGGTCGGCGGCAGATGCGCTTCGAGCTGATGCCGCTCCTCGAGGACGCGCGGCGCCTCGCGCCGCGGCCCCTGGTCGTGTGCTCGGTGCGCGATCTCTTGCAGCCGCGCCCCGATCGCGAGCAGGAGACCGCGGAGCTTGCCACGCGCTTTTTCGATCGCATCCTCGTGCACGGCGACCCGCGCCTCGCGAGCTTCGAGCGCACCTTCGGCTCCGCACGCACACTCGAGGCACGCCTCCATTACACGGGCTATGTCGTGGCACCGGCTGCAAGCCCAGCGGCCGCCGCAGCCGAGGTGCTGGTGTCCGCCGGCGGCGGCGCGGTCGGCCGGCGGCTTCTCGAGACGGCGATCGCGGCGCGCGAGCACACGCTGCTTCGCGGCAGCACCTGGCGCCTGCTCGCGGGCCTCAACTGCAGCGAGGCGGACTTCCGCGAGCTCGGCCGCGAAGCGAAGCCCGGCATCGTGCTCGAGAGAAGCCGAGCGGACTTCCAGGAGCTCCTCGCGAGCTGCGCGCTCTCGGTGAGCCAGGCGGGCTACAACACGGTCGCCGAGACATTGCAGGCGCGGGTACGCGCGGTGCTCGTGCCGTTCGCCGCTGGCGGCGAAACCGAGCAGTCGGTGCGCGCTGAGCTCCTCGCCGCGCGCGGCGCCGCGATCATGCTGAGCGAAGCGGCGCTCACGGCGCAGGCGCTTGCCGATGCGGTCAACCGTGCTGCGCGCGCGCCGCGCCCGGCCGCCGACCTCGTCGATCTCGGCGGCGCGCAGCGTAGCGCTGAGTTGCTGAAGGAGTGGGTCTCGTGATGCGGCTTTGTTGTCGGGGGGTTTTCGTGTGCAAAGCAAAAACCCTCCGACGATGAACTGGCGAGCGCTGGATGAAGAGCTCGCGCGGTTGCGCGACGCGGGGCACACGCCTGAATTCTGGTGGCGCGACGATGACGCAACCGCGCCGGCGCCGCCGCTGCGGCAATTGCTGACCCTCGCCGAAGCGACCGGTGTACCGGTAGCCCTCGCCGTGGTGCCGCTCGCCGCCGTGCCGGAGCTCTTCGCCGGTCATGACGTGCGCGTGCTGATGCATGGCACGGATCATCGCAACCGCGCGGCACCGGTCGAGAAGAAAACCGAATTCTCCGCCGCCGAGCCCGACGAGCAGGCGATCGCACGCCTGGCGGCCGCGCGCGAGCGGCTGGCGCGGCTTGCCGGCCCGCGTTTCCTGCCGGTGCTGGTGCCGCCGTGGAACCGTTGCAAACACGCGCTGGTCGCGCGCTTGCCAGCGGTCGGGCTGTATGGCTTAAGCGCCTACGGGCCGCGTGCGGCGCACCTAGTGGACGGTGTCACGCAGGTCAATACGCACGTCGACATCGTCGACTGGCGCGGCACGCGCGGCTTCGTCGGCGAGGAGGCCGCGCTCGGCGCGGTGATGAGCCATCTCGGCCGGCAAAGCGGCGAGCCGACCGGTGTGCTGACGCACCATGCAGTGCACGATGCGCCGGCGTGGCGATTCCTCGAGCGGTTATTCGAGCGCACGCGCCGCGGCGGCGCGCGCTGGCTGGACGCGGCCGCGCTTTTCCCTACGGCGGCCTGAAGGCGCCGCTTATACTTTGGCCCGCCTTCGCTGGGGGAGGAAGTGGCTGATCTGCTCACCATCCGGGACCTGAGGGTCTATCTCGACGTCGACGCCGGCACGGTCAAAGCGGTGGACGGCGCGTCCTTCCGCGTGCCCGAGGGCGGCACGGTGGCGCTGGTCGGCGAATCGGGCTCCGGCAAGTCGGTGCTGGCGCAGGCGATCATGGGCATCCTGCCGCGCATCGCACACATCGAATCGGGCGAGATCCTGTTTCGCGATCCGAAGGCGCCGGGCAGCGTCTTGGATCTCTCGCGGCTCGATGCGCTGGGCGCACGCATGCAGCGCATTCGCGGCGATCGCATCTCGATCATCTTCCAGGAGCCGATGACCGCACTCTCGCCGCTGCACACGATCGGCGACCAGGTCGGCGAGGCGTTCGCGCTGCACCGCGACGGCATCGGCCGCGCGGAGCGGCACGCCGCCGTGATCGAGACGCTGAGGCTCGTCGGCTTCCCGGATCCCGTGAAGGCCGAGCGCACCTACCCATTCGAGCTCTCGGGCGGTCTGCGCCAGCGCGCCATGATCGCGATGGCGCTCATCTGCCGGCCGGCGCTGCTGATCGCGGATGAGCCGACCACCGCGCTCGACGTGACCATCCAGGCGCAGATCCTCCAGCTCATCGGCGCTCTGCAGCGCGAGCTGGGCATGACCGTGCTGCTCATCACGCATGACCTGGGCGTGGTCGCCAACATGGCCGCCCAGGTGGTGGTGATGTATCGCGGCCGCGTCATGGAGGCGGGCCGCGTCGAGGACATCTTCCGCGACCCGCGCCACCCCTACCTGCAGGCGCTGATGCGCGCCGTGCCGCGCTTCAACATGGTGCCCGGAGAGCGGCTGACGCCAATCCGCGAGGTGCTGGTGACGGACGAGCACCTCATCGCAACCCGCGAAAACTACACGCCGCCGCCCGAGGGAACGCTGCTCCAGGTGCAGCAGCTCACCAAGCGCTTCGGCCTGCGGCGCCGCGCCGTTTCGGGAAAACGCGAAGCGGAGGATATCGTCGCGGTGGACGACGTCAGCTTCGAGGTGGCGAGCGGCGAATGCCTGGGTCTCGTCGGCGAGTCGGGCTGCGGCAAGACCACCACCGCGCGCATGATCCTGCGCTCGATCACGCCGGACGCGGGCTCGATCATCTACAACAACCACGGCGTGCTGAGGGACGTGCTCGCGCTGAAGGGCGCCGAGCTCTTCGACTACCGGCGCAAGGTGCAGTTCGTCTTCCAGGACCCCTTCAGCTCGCTCAACCCGCGCATGACCGCCTACGACATCGTGAGCGAGCCGCTCGTCATCCACAAGATCGGTGATGAGGACGAGCGCTTCCAGCGGGTGAAGGAGATGATGGCGCTCGTCGGCCTCGACGTACGGTTCCTGCGCCGCTACCCGCACAGCTTCTCGGGCGGGCAGCGCCAGCGCATCGGCATCGCGCGCGCGCTGGCGCTGGGACCCGAGCTCCTGCTGCTGGACGAGCCGGTGTCCGCGCTCGATGTATCTGTGCAGGCGCAGGTGCTGAACCTGCTTCTGGATTTGCGCAAGGCGCTGAACCTCACCTACATCTTCATCTCGCACAACCTCGCGGTGGTGAACTATCTCGCCGACCGCATTGCGGTGATGTGTGCCGGGCGGCTGGTCGAGCTCGCGCCGGCAGCCGAGCTCTTTCGCAATCCGCAGCACCCCTACACCAAGGCGTTGCTCGCGGCGGTGCCGGACCCGGATCTCGGGCGCAAGCTCGACTTCGACGCGCTCATGCAGGGCAAGGCCTCCGATCCCGCGGCGTGGTCGAGCGAGTTCCGTATCGCCAACGGCTCGGCGCCGGGCATGGTGCAGGTCGGCGAGGAGCACCTGGTGCGCGCCCGCGCATGAGATGGCTGCTCACATTTCTGCTGTTCACCCGCGCAGCGTGGGCGTACATCGAGCCGCCGTCGCTCGCGGAGGCGGTGCGTGCCGGCAAGCTGCCGCCGGTCGAAGAGCGCCTGCCGCAGCAGCCGCTCGTCGTGCCGCTCGGCGAGGCGGGAACGCAGCCCGGGCGCCATGGCGGCACGCTCAACACGCTCGCCGGGCGCTCGCGCGATACGCGGCTCTTCACGATATACGGCTATGCGCGGCTCGTCGGCTACGACCGCAATCTCAACATCGTGCCGGACATCCTCGAGTCGCTCAACGTGCAGGAAGAGCGCATCTTCACGCTGCGCCTGCGTAAGGGGCATCGCTGGTCCGACGGCCATCCCTTCACCACCGAGGACTTCCGCTACTACTGGGAGGACGTGGCGAATAACCGCGAGCTGAGCCCCGCGGGTCCGCCGCGCGACCTGCTGGTCGACGGCGAGGCCCCGAAGTTCGAGGTGCTCGACGAGATCACGGTGCGCTATAGCTGGAAGAAGCCCAACCCGCATTTCCTGCCGCGCATGGCGGGCGCCTCGCCGCTTTTCATCTTCCGGCCGGCGCATTACCTCAAGCAGTTCCACAAGAAGTACTCGCCGAAGGTGCAGAAGGCGGAAGCCGAGGGCACCGCCACGCGCCGGTGGTCCGCGGTGCATAACCGCATGGACAACCTCTACGAGGGCGACAACCCGGACCTGCCGACGCTGCAGCCCTGGCACAACACGACGCGGCCGCCGGCCGATCGCTTCGTCGCCGTGAGGAACCCCTACTTCCACCGCGTCGATCAGCGCGGGCGCCAGCTCCCCTACCTCGACCGCTTCGTGCTCGCGATCGCCGACCCGAAGCTGATTCCGGCGAAGGCGGGCGCGGGCGATGCGGACCTGCAGGCGCGCGACCTCAACTTCAACAACTACACCTTCCTCAAGCAGGGAGAAAAGAGTAACGGCTACCGCACGCTCCTGTGGCGGCCGGGGCGCGGGTCGCATGTCGCGCTCTTTCCCAACCTGAACGTGAGCGACCCGGTCTGGCGCGGGCTTCTGCGCGACGTGCGCTTCCGCCGCGCGCTGTCGCTTGCCATCGACCGCTCGCTCGTGAACCAGGTGCTGTACTTCGGCCTCGCCGTCGAGGCGAACAACACCGTGCTCGACGCGAGCCCGCTGTACCGCCCCGAATACCGCACGCTCTGGGCGCGCTACGACCGCAAGGCGGCCAACCGCCTGCTCGACGAGCTGGGACTGAAGCGCGGCGCCGACGGCGTGAGGAAGCTGCCCGACGGCCGGCCGCTCGAGATCATCGTCGAGACCGCGGGCGAGTCGACCGAGCAGACCGATGTGCTCGAGCTCCTCCGCGAGACCTGGCGCGAAGTGGGCATCAAGCTCTTCAGCAAGCCGTCGCAGCGCGAGGCGTTTCGCAATCGCATCTTTGCCGGCGAGACCATCATGTCGGTGTGGAGCGGCCTCGAGAATGGGCTGCCGACCGCAGACACCTCGCCCGATGAGCTCGCGCCGACGAGCCAGCTGCAGCTCCAGTGGCCCAAGTTCGGCCAGTACTACGAGACCGGCGGCAAGGCCGGCGAGTCGCCCGACATGCCGGAGGTGAAGCTGCGAGATGCTCAAGATCCACGCCGAGCAGCAATTCGTGATCGGCGTGGTCGCCGGCGTGCCGCAGCCGGTGGTGGCGCGCGACCGGCTGATGAACGTGCCGGCGCAGGGCTTCTACAACTGGGACCCGGGCGCGTTCTTCGGCATCTACCACCCGGACACGTTCTGGTACCGCTGATGCTGCGCTACACGGTCCATCGCCTGCTGATCATGATCCCGACGTTGCTCGTGATCAGCTTCATCACCTTCGCCATCATCAAGCTGCCGCCGGGCGACTTTCTCTCCAACCAGATCGCGGAGCTGAAGAGCCAGGGCGACGCGGCGGCGCTCGAAAAGGTCGACTTCCTGCGCAAGCAGTACGGGCTCGACAAGCCCTTCATCGAGCAGTACGCGGTATGGGTCGGGCTGTGGCCTACCGAGCGCGGCTTCTCCGGGCTATTGCAGGGCGACCTCGGCTGGTCCTTCGAGCACGACATGGCAGTGAAGGACGTGGTGGGCGACCGGCTGCTCCTCTCCTTCATCCTCAACTTCTCGGTGATCCTGTTCACCTGGGCCGTGGCATTTCCGATCGGCGTGTATGCCGCCACGCGCCAGTACAGCTGGGGCGATCACGGCCTCACCTTCCTCGGCTACATCGGGCTTGCGACGCCGAACTTCCTGCTGGCGCTCGTGCTCATGTACTTCGCCAACGTCCAGTTCGGCCTCTCGATCGGCGGCATCATGGCGCCGGAATACCTCGGCGAGCCGTGGAGCTGGGGAAAGGCGCGCTCGGTTCTGGAGCACCTGTGGATCCCGGTGATCGTCATCGGTACTTCGGGCACCGCGGCCATGATCCGGCGCCTGCGCGCCAACCTGCTCGACGAGCTGCAGAAGCAGTACGTGGTCACGGCGCGAGCGAAGGGCATGCCGCCTTTCAGCCTGCTGGTGAAATACCCGCTGCGCATGTCGCTCAACCCGTTCATCGCCGATATCGGCAACCTGCTGCCGAGCGTGATCTCGGGCTCGGCGATCGTGGCGGTGGTGCTGTCGCTGCAGACCTCCGGGCCGATGCTCCTCGAAGCGCTGCGGAGCCAGGACCAGTACCTCGCGGGCTCGTTCCTGATGTTCCTGTCGCTCCTTACGGTGATCGGCATGTTCATCTCGGACCTGCTGCTCGCGGCGCTCGACCCGCGCATTCGCCTGACGGGCGGCGTCGCCAAGTGAACGCGCGCGTCGAACACTTCGTTTCGCGCGACCCGTGGGACCCGTACGAGGCGGAAAAGCTCACGCCCGAGCAGGAGCGCTTCTACCGCGCCTCGCAGTGGAAAATCATGTGGTGGAAGTTCCGCCGGCACCGCATCGCGGTCGCCGCGGCCATCGTGCTCGCCGCGTTCTACGCCTCGATCCTGGTGAGCGAGCTCCTCGCGCCGTACAACCTGCATACGCGCGACACGAGCCACATCTATGCGCCGCCGCAGCGCCTGCACTTCATGCACGAGGGCCGCTTCATCGGGCCCTTCGTCTACGGCTACCGCATGCACCTCAACATGGAGAACCTGCGGCGCGAGTACAGCGACGACCCGGGCAAGGTCTACCGGCTGCGCTTCTTCTGCCTGGGCGACGAATACCGCTTCTGGAACCTGGTCGAGGGCCGCTTCCATCTCCTCTGCCCGGCCGAGGGCGGGACACTCTACGTGCTCGGCACCGATCGCCTCGGCCGCGATTTGTTTTCCAGGATCGTGTACGGCACGCGCATCTCGCTCACCGTCGGGCTCTTCGGCATCGTGGTGAGCTTCATCATCGGGCTCACGCTCGGCGGCATCTCCGGCTATTACGGCGGCTGGATCGACACCGTGATCCAGCGCTTCATCGAGATGGTGCGCTCGTTCCCCGAGCTGCCGCTGTGGATGGCGCTCTCGGCGGCGCTGCCCGTGAATTGGAGCCCGATCCTCGTGTACTTCGGCATCACCATCATCCTCGGGCTCCTGGATTGGCCAGGCCTCGCTCGCGCAGTCCGATCAAAACTGCTCGCGCTGCGCGAAGAGGATTTCGCCACGGCGGCAATCCTGATGGGCGCGAGCCCCGCGCGCGTCATCGGCCGCCATCTGCTACCCTCGTTCGCGAGCCATCTCATTGCATCGGCGACGCTCTCGGTGCCGGCGATGATCCTCGGCGAGACCGCGCTTTCCTTTCTGGGGCTCGGCCTGCGCCCGCCGATCACGAGCTGGGGCGTGCTGCTGAACGAAGCGCAGAACATCAATGTGGTCGCGCTCTACCCGTGGCTGCTGCTCTCCGTGGTGCCGGTGTTCATCGTGGTGCTGGCGTTCAACTTCTTCGGCGACGGTCTGCGCGACGCGGCCGACCCATACTCGAGCGCCGCGCGCACCTAGAGCGGACGATCATGCACCGCATCCTCATCGTCGAGGACGACGAAGACCTGGTGAATCTGAGCACCCGCTGGCTCGAGCGCGAGGGCTACACGGTGGAGTACGCGGCCGACGGCGAGGCGGCGCTCGAGCTCCTCGCCTACGATCCGCTGCCGACGCTCGTGCTGCTCGATGTGATGCTGCCGAAGATCGACGGCTTCGAGCTCCTGCGGCGCATCCGGGCGGATGAGCGCACCAAGGCGCTTCCGGTGATGATGGTGACGAGCTTCAGCCGCGATCGCGACGCGGTGCGCGGCCGCGAGCTCGGCGCGAACGACTACCTCGTGAAGCCGCTGCACGAGCTCGATTTCCTCAAGCGCGTGGAGCACATCATCAAGGACCAGTAAGAAATCGGGGTCAGAGCCCTAATTCCTGTTGCTGGCGGAAATAGGGCTCTGACCCCGATTTCTTTTGCTAGGGCTGCGGCGCGGTGCTCGGCGCGCCCGGCGCGCCGGCGGGCGGCTTCTGACCGGTGGAGTAGAGGCAGTAGGCGTTCTTGCCCGCCTGCTTCGCGGTGTACATCGCCTCGTCGGCGTGCTCGATGAGCGTGGTCGCGTCCGGCGCGTCGTCGGGGAAGATGCTCACGCCAAGCGTCGCCGAGACGCGCCGCTGCGCTTCGCCGATACCGGGGTAGGGCTTGCGCAGCGCGTCGATGATCTTCACCACCACGCGCTCGACGCCGACCATGTCCTGCACGCCCTCGAGCATGACGAAGAATTCGTCGCCGCCGAGGCGCGCCACGAGGTCGCTCGCCCGCACGTGGCGGCGCAGGCGCTGTGCGACCTCCACCAGGAACGCATCGCCCGCGGCATGGCCGTGCCGGTCGTTGATCTGCTTGAAGCCGTCGAGATCCATGAACACGCCGGCGATCTTGTGGCCTTGGCGCCGCGCGCGCTCGATCGCCTGCTCGAGCGCCGGCGCGAGGCTCACGCGGTTGGCGAGCCCGGTCAGCGGATCGCTGTAGGCGAGCGAGGCGATGCGCTCGCGCGCGAGCGCGATCTCGGTGACGTCGCGCCCGACGCCGCGATAGCCGAGGAACAGGCCCTGCGAGTCGTAGCGCGGCTGGCCGCTCACCGCGAAGTAGCGCGTGGCTCCGTCCGGCAGCCCGCGCGCGACCTCGAAGTCGCGGAACGGCAGCCGGCTCTCCAGCGTTGCCCGGTGCGCCTGCCAGCCGGCCTCGTCGGGGCGCACCGAAGCGAGCTCCCACGGCGTCTTGCCAAGCTGCCCATAGCCGATCGGCGCGGCGTAGCTCGGGCCGTGCACCATGCTCGTGAGCCGGTGCTGGGGGTCGCTTTCCCAGAAAAAGTCGCTCGAGAGCTGCGTGAGGCTGCGAAAGCGCGCCTCGCTCTGGCGCAGCGATTCTTCGGCGTCCTTCCTCTGCAGGAACTGGCCGAACAGGCTGCCGATGGTGCCGGCCGCGTCGATGAAGCTGCGGTCGGGCTCGTGCGTCGTGTGCGCAGAGAAGGTCAGCAGCGCGATGGTGCGTCCTTGCAGCACGACGGGCAGCGCGAAGGTGCCGTAGCGGCCGCCCTTGCCGGCGCTTCTCAGCGCCGCCGGGCCGCTGCGCGGCAGGTCCGTCGACCATACGGGCTTGCCGGCTTCCCAGTGCACGCGCGAGCCGCGCAGGAGCTGCTCGATTTCCCCCTCGCGCGCAAACCAGCCATCGGCGTAGCGCATTTCGCCGCTCGCCTCGTTGACGCGGAAGCAGCGCCCCGCGTCCCAGCCTTCGCGCTCGCAGATGATGCGTAGCGCGCCGCGCACCCCTTCGGAGGTGCTCGTCGCCTCGGCGAGCGCGCGCGCGAGCGCGTGCTCGAGCTGATGCATCTCCTCGGCGCGCTTCTGCGCGCTGACGTCGCGGCCGATGCCGCGGTAGCCGTTGAAGACCCCCGCCTCGTCGAACACCGGCTGGCCGCTGAGCGACACCCACACGCTGCGCCCATCTTCGGTGGCGTACTGCACCTCGAAATCCCGGAAGGGCTGGTGCCAGGCAAGCTGCGCGCGGTGCCGCTCCCAGTCCGCCTCGCTCAAGTTGAGCGCGGGCTGCTCCCAGTGCTTGCGGCCGACGTACGGGAAGGGGTCGGCGGCGTTATTTCCGGCCCGGCGGCTCGATACCACCGTGAAGCGAAACTCGGCGTCCTGCTCCCAGTACCAGTCGGCGAGCAGCTCTACGAGCGAGGTCGGCTGCTGGGGTGTTTGCTGATCCGCGGGACCGTCTGCTGCGGTGCTCGGAATCGCCATGCTGCGCATTCCGCGGCAATTTACACCTATTGGCGCGGATTCGCGACGGTCATTCCAAGGTGAAGAGCTCGAGCGCCTCGCCGACCCCCCGCAGGCGGTGCCGGCCGAGCGGCCGGCAGCCCGGCACGTGCCGCGCCACCGGCGCGGACAGGATGAGCGGCACGCCGAGCGTTTTGCAGAGCGCCTCGATGCGCGCCGCCTCGCTCGCCGCCGCCCCGATGACCGTGAATTCGATGCGCGTCGGCGTGCCGATGTTGCCGTAGAGGACATCGCCCATGTGCAGGCCGATGCCGAAGGCGAGTGGCCGCTCGCGGCTCGCATTGGCGGCATCCATGCAGCCGCGGGCATCCTGCGCGGCCTGCACGGCGCGCCTGCAGGCCTCGGCCTCGTTCCCGTCGACCGGGAAGATGGCGAGCGCCGCGTCGCCGATGAACCGCAGCACCTCGCCGCCGCGCGCAAGCACGGGGCTCAGCGCACATTCGAAGAATTCGTTTAACAGCTGGAGGAACTCGGCGCGGCTCATCGAGTCGGCGAGCACGGTGGAGTCGCGCAGGTCGCAGAACCAGATGACCGCGTGGATCTCCTCACCGTCGCCACGGCGGATGTGGCCCTCGAGCACCTTCTCTCCCGTCTGCCGGCCGAGATAAGCCTCCAGGATGTTGCGGCTCTTGCGTATCAGCGCGTAGATCTCGGCGAGACGCGCAAGCGGGATCGCCACCTGACGCAGGCCGGCGACCTGTTCATCGGTGAAGCCGCCGGGGCGGCGGGTGGCGAAGGTCGCCGCATGCACCTCCCCGTTGACGAAGGGCAGCGGCAAGCCGATGAAATCAGTCACCCCCTCCTTACGAAAGTCCGCCAGGACTGGGAAATCGAGCGGGCAGCGCGGGTCCGCGAGGCGCCGGCGCACCTCGCCGTGCTCGGTGAAGATGGCGCGGATCGGGCTGTGGAGGTACTGATCGGACTGCAGAAAATCGTAGGCCGCCTCAGTGATCTCCGCCTTGTCGGTGGCCTCGTGCCAGATGAAGCCGCGCCCGATCACATTGGGGTGCAGCGTCCTCACGAAAACTGCGACGCGGTACAGCGGCAATCCGGCGGCTTGCAGGCGGTGGCACAGTTCGAGCAGTACGTCCTGCGGCTGCCGCGCCGGCGGCGCGCCCGCCACCAGCCAGTCGATCACCGGCGCGAGGTTCAGTGCTTGGTGAGCCACAGGCTCGTCTCCATTGCCCCGGGCACGAGCGGCAGGCGCCCCAGCACGCCGTTCAACCGCCCGGCGCTCGCCGTGTGGCTCGAGAACTCGAGCGCATAGCCAGCGCCGATCAGCTCTGCCACCGCGGCCTGCTCGTTATAGCGCCGCCAGGCCCACTGCACTGGGTACTCATCCGGCAGGAAGACGTCGTGGAAGTGGATGCGCACATCGCTCGCAAGGCGCGGCAGCACGCGCTCGAACAGGAACTCGACGTCGCTTCCGGGCTTGAGCTGGTGGCTGGAATCGATGAACAGGATATCGCCCGGCGCGAGGTCGAAGATATCGAGCGAGCACGACTGCACGGGCTGCTGCAGATAGCGAACGCCCAGCCCGGCGATGCTCGCGCGGGGCGCGGGATCGACGGCCGTGATCTGCGTGCCAAGCCCGCCGTCGCGCACGGCGCGCGCCATAAAGCGGGTGGAGTGCCCGGAGCCCACTTCGACGATGCGCGCCGGGCGCGACATGCGCACGATGGCGTACGCGGCGGCGGCGTCGAGACGCGGGAACCAGTCCTGGTCCCAGCGCGGCGCGGGCGGCACGTCGGCGCCGATGGCGATGAGTTCTGGAGCGAGGTCCTCGATCCAGCCGAGGACGCGCATTGGCGACAAGTCAGGGCTCGAGGACCAGGCCCTCGTGCGCCACGAGCGAGCCGGGCAGCGCCTTCTCCACTTCGCGCGCGATGCCGTCGAGCATGTCGTCGTCGTGGTCAGGGTCGTGGTGGAACACCACCATGCGCTGCGCGCCCGCTTCCTTGCAAAGGCGGATGCCTTCCTGCCAGGTGGAATGCCCCCAGCCGACGTAGCGGCGGTACTCGTCGTCGGTGTACATGCAGTCGTAGATGACGAGGTCCGCGCCGGCGATCAGGCCGAGGATGTTGCGATCGAGGCTGCCGGGCACGTGCTCGGTATCGGAGACGTAGCACAACGAGCGGCCGTCGTACTCGACGCGATAGCCGGTGGCGCCGTCGGGATGATTGAGCGCCGCGGTACGCACGCGTACGCCTTTCACCGAGGCGAGCGTATCGCCGGCGTTGAAGTCGCGGTATTCGACGGTGGAGCGGAACACTTCCGGCGGTACCGGAAAGAACGGCGACATCATGAACTCCCCGAGCACGCGCTTGAGCGTCATCGCGCCGCGCAGGTGTCCCGCCCACAGGCGAAAGCGGTTCTGCGCATCGAACAGCGGCCGGAAGAACGGCAGCCCGCACACGTGATCGAAGTGCGTGTGCGTGAAATAGAGGTCGGCGTCGAGCCGCGTGCCTTCGAGCGTCTTGCCCAGGTAGCGCATTCCGGTGCCGGCATCGAACAGCAGCAGCTCGTCGCCGCAGCGCACTTCGAGCGACGAGGTGTTGCCGCCGTAGCGCGCGGTGCGCGGGCCCGAGCAGGCGATGGAGCCGCGCACGCCCCAGAAGCGCACCGTGAAAGGGGACTTCTCCCTCATTCAATATAATGGTACAGGGGATTTTCCACTGGAACGCAGCCTCTTCGGCTTCATCATCCGCTACAGCAAGCGCGATCAGCTCCTGATCGTGCCGCTCGTGGTCGCGTCGATGGTGGTGTACTACCTGTCGCTCGATCTGCCGAAGACGATCATCAACCAGGCGATCCAGGGCGTCGGCTTCCCGCACGACGATTCGGTGAGGCGCTTCCTCGGCATGGACCTCGAGCGCCTGCCTTATCTGTTGGCGCTGTCGGTCCTGTTCCTCGCGCTCATCGTCCTGAACGGCTGGCTCAAGTTCCAGATCAACACCATGAAGGGCTGGATGGGCGAGCGCATGCTAAGGCGCCTGCGCTACGCGCTCTTCGACCATATCCTGCGCTTTCCGCTCGCGCGCTTCCGCCGCGTGAAGGCCGCCGAGATGGCGACCATGGTCAAGGACGAGGTCGAGCCGCTTGGCGGCTTCATCGGCGAGGCGCTCATCACGCCGCTCTTCCTCGGCGGCCAGGCGCTTACGGCGATGTTCTTCATCGTCTATCAGCAGGTCTGGCTCGGGCTGATCGCGCTCGCCGTGGTCGGCGTGCAGGCGGTCGTGATCCCGAGGCTGAGGAAGCGCCTGCTGGTGCTCAGCCGCGAACGGCAGCTCACCGCGCGTGCGCTCGCCGGGCGCATTGCCGAGTGTGTCGACGGCGCGGCGGAGATCCACGCGCACGATACGTCGAACTGGGAACGCGCCGAGATCTCCGCCCGGCTGGGAAGGATCTTTCGCATCCGCTTCGAGCTCTACCAGCGCAAGTTCCTGGTCAAGTTCCTGAACAACTTCCTCTCGCAGGTGACGCCGTTCCTCTTCTATACGGTGGGCGGCTACCTGGTGATCGTCGGGCGTCTCGACATCGGCGCGCTGGTCGCGGTCATCGCGGCGTACAAGGACCTGCCGACGCCGGTGAAGGAGCTGATCGACTGGGACCAGCAGCGCCTCGACGTCGAGATCAAGTACAACCAGGTGGTCGAGCAGTTCAGCGCCGAGGAAACGGCGCCCGCCGAGCTGCAGGCGCCGTTGGAAGCGCCCGAGCTGCCCCGCGATGGCCGGCTCAAAGTCTCCGCCATCACGCTGCACGACGATGCCGGCGCGCGCGTGGTCGACGGCGTGTCGTTCGAGTGCGCGCTGAAGGAGCACATCGCGATCGTCGGGCGGCCGGCGAGCGGCGCGAGCGAGCTCGCGCAGCTCCTCGCGCGGCTGGTGATGCCGACGAACGGCTCGATCGAGCTCGGCGGGATGGATCTCACGCGCGCTCCCGAGGCGGTCACCGGGCGCGCGCTCGCCTACGTCGGCGCGCCCGCCTATCTCTTCCCGCTCTCGGTACGCGAGAACATCGTCTATAGCCTCAAGCATCGGCCGGTGCGCCCGGCGCAGTATGAGGACGAAGTGCGCCGCCAGCGCGACTTCGAGCTGCAGGAAGCGGCGCGCAGCGGCAACAGCACGCTCGATGTCAACGCCGAGTGGATCGACTACGCGGCGGCCGGCGTCGCCGGGCGCGAGGAGCTCGATGCCCGCATCGCCGAGCTCCTCGCGGTGGTCGATCTCGAGGAGACGATCTTCGAGCTCGGCCTGCGCGGCGCCGCCGATACGCGCAAGAACAGCACGCTCGCCGAGCGCGTGCTCGCGGCACGCACGCGCCTGCGTGAGCGGCTTGCGTCGCTCGGCATCCAGGACTGGGTCGAGCGCTTCGATCCCAACAAGTACAACCGCAACGCCACGCTCGCCGAGAACCTGCTCTTCGGCACGCCGGTCGGCCGCGCCTTCGACATCGAGGACCTGGCGGCGAACGCGTACGTGCGCCGCGTGCTGCACGACACGGGACTCTACGAGCTGCTGCTGCGCACCGGTCACAAGGTCGCCCAGACGATGGTCGAGCTCTTCAGCGACCTGCCGCCGGGGCATGAATTCTTCGCCCAGTACAGCTTCATCCGCCAGGAGGACCTGCCGCAGTACAAGGCGATCCTGCAGCGCGCGGGCGAGCTCGGCCTGAAGGAGATCGAGGAGGCCGAGCGCCTCGCCCTCATCTCGCTCACTTTCAAGCTGATCGCCGACCGGCATCGCCTGGGACTCATCGACGAGGGCTTCGAGGCGCGCGTGGTCGAGGCGCGGCGCTATTTCGCCGCCCACCTGCCCGAGGAGCTGCGCCGCGCGATCGAATTCTTCGACGCGCAGCGCTACAACAGCGCCGCCTCGCTGCAGGACAACATCCTCTTCGGCAAGATCGTCACCGGCCAGGCCGAAGCCGCCACGCGTATCACGGCGCTCGTGCGCGAGCTGATGGACGAGCTCGGGCTGCGGCCGCTGGTGGTGAGAATCGGCCTCGATTACCAGGTGGGCGTCGGCGGCGCGCGGCTCGCGATCGCTGACCGGCAGAAGATCGCGCTGGTGCGCGCGCTCATCAAGCGTCCCGAGCTCCTGGTCGTCGACCACGCCGTCGCGGGGCTCGATCCAGCTTCGCAACAGCGCCTGCTCGAGGGCATCCTCGCCGAGCGCAAGGGCCGGGGGCTGGTTTGGGTGGTGCAGCGCCCTGACCTTGCCGAGCGCTTCGGCGTCGTACTGGTGATGGAGCACGGCAAGCTCGCCGAGAAGGGCGCCTTCGCCCAGTTGAAATCGAATGGCGGGCCGCTGCAGAAGCTGCTGCTCGCCGCATGAAAGGCAAGCCATGAGCCTCGAGCAGGAAGTGGAACTCATCCGGCAGGTGCAAATCTTCAGCAAAATCCAGCCGGCCATGCAGAAGCTGCTTTGCTTCTCGGCGGAGCGGCTGAAGTACGACGCCGGCCAGGTGATGTTCAACGCCGGCGACGTCGGCGAGGCAGCCTACATCATCATCGACGGCACGGTCGAGATCTCGGTGCCGACGCCCTCGGGGCCGATCGTGATCAACAACATGGGCAAGAACGACCTCCTCGGCGAGATCGCGATCTACGGCGAAGTGCCGCGCACCGCCACCGCCAAGGCGATCACCAAGGTCGAGACGCTCAAGATCTCCAAGGAACTCTTCATGAAGGTGATCCGCGAGAACCCGGACGCCGCCGTCGAGCTCATCAAGATCCTCGCCGCGCGCCTTGCCAGCACCACGAGCCAGCTCACCCGCACGCGCTCCGGCAGCCGCTAGGGCAGCAAACTAACCCGAATCAGGGACCGACCACGTTTTTGTTTCGGCATGACGCACCAAACGCAATTTGCGAAGCGTCATGAAACGATTGACTATCTTCCCTATCGACGGGCTACGCGCTTCGGCTGCGATGCGGCACGCCATTCATTCATGCAGGCCGTACGCTCCGATTGGTAGGCATGCTGGACGCAGGCACGCTCGGCGGCAGCGAGCTGTTCCATCGGTGCGCCCCTGCTCTGGAAGAGTATTACGACAGTCCACAGAATACTCATGGCGATGATCGTGGCCACTGCGGCGATGGCGACGGTCAGGCTCGAGCTGTGGGAGGCGAAGTTCAGTCTGGCGTTCATGGCAATTTCCTCAAATTGAATCGGTTGGAAAGCCCCTGTATCGCAGTGCGTAGGTTCTGCCTGCCGGACCGATTCAGTCCTTTAGGCGCCTGAAACGTGGCTGAAACCTTCTGAAACGGCAGCCGCTGCGGTAGATTTCAGCGGGTCGCCACTTCGAGGAGCGGTCCCCCGCGCCCTGCCTTGAACACCCCATATCGCTTCGGCCGGTTCGAGCTCAATCCGACCACCCGGCAATTCCTTGTGGAGGGGCTGCCGGTGGCGCTGGGAGCAAGGGCGTTAGACGTTCTGCTCGCCTTGGTCGAGCGGCGCGAGCGGTTGGTCACCAAAGAGGAGTTGCTTGAGTTGGCGTGGCCCGGGCTGGTCGTGGAGGAGAACAACCTTCAGGTGCAGATCAGTGCCCTGCGTAAGATCCTTGGAGCCGAAGCGATCGCAACGATCCCGGGGCTAGGGTATCGGTTCACCGTGCCGCTCGGCGCGAACGGCGCGGGGCCGGCCGCTGCTTCAACTGCGAGCCCGCATGGCCTACCCGAGCAGCGCACGCGCTTCATCGGTCGCGAGCGGGAGTTGACCGAGCTGCGCAGCATGCTGGCCGGCGGCGCGCGTCTCGTCACGGTGACGGGGGCAGGCGGGAGCGGCAAGACGCGCCTGGCGCTGCAGGTCGCCGCCGGGCTGGTCGACAGCGTCCGCGGCGGAGTCGTGTTCGTTCCCCTCGCGCCGGTTCAAGAGCCGGCGCTCGTCGCCGCGACGATCGCGCTCGCCGCGGGAGTGCGCGAACTGAAGGAGCTGCGCGACCGAGACGCGCTGCTGGTGCTCGACCCGTCGTTGCTGCTGGAGCGGCTCGCTCACAGCCTCCCGCTGCTGACCGGCGGCACGCGCGATGCGCCCGAACGGCAACAGACGCTCCGCGCGACGATCGGTTGGAGCTACGCCCTCCTGGAGGAGCCGCTGCAGCGAGCCTTCCATCGGCTCGCGGTCTTCCCAGGCAGCTTTTCGCTCGAGGCGGCAGAGGTCGTCGCCCGAACGGACCTCGACCAGGTCACCGCACTCGTCGACTGGAGCCTGTTGAAGCCCGTCGGCGAGGGCCGGTTTCTCATGCTCGAGACGATTCGCGAGTTCGGTCGCGAGCGCATCGAGGGGAGTTCCGAGCGGGACGAAATCCGCGACCGGCACCTGGGGTTTTTCCTCCAGCTGGTCGAGCAGGCCGAGCCGAAGCTGACCGGGCCCGAGCAGCGTCAGTGGTACGACCGTCTCGTGGTGGAAAACGACAATCTCCGCGAGGCGCTCGCGTACGCCTGCGAGAGTCGCGACGGTGAACGCGCGCTGATGCTGGCCGGGACGATATGGCGTTTCTGGTGGAACCGGGGACGCATCGCCGAGGCGTCGCTCTGGTACGAGCGGGCGTTCGCCGTCGGCCAGAACGCATCTCCGACGGCGCGAGCGCGAGGCCTGTTCGGGATGGCCCATATGGTCGACGCCGGCGGCGATTTCGAGCGCTCCCGAGCCCTTTTCGAGGAGGCCGCCGATGTTCTGCGGCAGATCGGTGACACGCGCTGGCTTGTGCTCGCCCTCACCCACCTTGCGGGGACGTACATCTGCCTAGGCGATACGCTGCGTGCAGCGGCAATAAACGATGAAGCGCTGGACCTTGCAGACCGTAGCGGGGATGCTCGAGGGGCTGCGGTCGTCCGGTCGAACCTCGGCTACATGCTCATGAGCGTCGACGACCGGCGCGCAGGTCCACTGATCGAGCGCGCGCTCGAGGGCTACCGCTCCGTCGGCGACACGTACGGGATAGCGAGCTGCCTCGGAAACCTCGCGGTGATCGACCTGCACGGCGGCGAGACCGAAGCCGCGGCGGCGAAGCTGCGCGAGAGCCTCGGGCTCAGCAGCTCGATCGGAGACGCACACACTCTCACGTGGAGCCTCGCCGCAGCCGCCGCCGTTGCGCTCGCGCGCGGCGACCCGGACGCGGGTGCCCGGCTCGGCGGCGCGGTCTCCAAGGCGTGCAGCACGCTTGGCTTGGCGCTTGAACCGATCGACGCGCGACTGATGACCGACACGACTGCCAAGCTGCGGGAGCTGCTCCGCGGTAGTTTTGACGACGCATGGACCGCCGGCGCGAATATGGATCTGGCGGCCGCGGTCGACC
>VBCM01000130.1 GCA_005883675.1 Betaproteobacteria bacterium | reverse complement strand
GGCTCTGGCCGCTGCGGATGCCGCCGTCGAACCACACGGCGATGCGCTCGCCGACCGCATCCGCGATCTCCGGTAGCGCGCGGATCGAGGAGGCCGCGCCATCGAGCTGGCGGCCGCCGTGATTGGAGACCACGATGGCGTCGGCGCCGCTTTGCGCGGCGAGCTTCGCATCCTCGACGTCGAGGATGCCCTTGAGCACGAGCGGCCCGCCCCAGAGGCGCTTTACCCATTCGACGTCTTTCCACGAGAGCGTGGGATCGAACTGCCCGGCGATCCATTGCGAGAGCGTGGTGAGGCTGTCGGCGCTCGCGATGCGGCCCTCGAGGTTGCCGAAGCTTTTGCGCTTGCTCGTCATCACGTTCAGCGCCCAGCCGGGCTTTCGCAGGA
The DNA here is from genome assembly GCA_005883675.1 of Betaproteobacteria bacterium. Lineage (GTDB taxonomy): Bacteria > Pseudomonadota > Gammaproteobacteria > Burkholderiales > SG8-39 > SCGC-AG-212-J23. The sequence continues at coordinate 7,376 of VBCM01000130.1, read as the reverse complement.
TGTCGAACACCGTGCCCCACGTGAGGCGCGGCGGCACTGCCAATCCGTTTTTCAAATCGCGATGGCGCTGCCCCTGGATCTGCAGGTCGAGCGTCAGCACGAGAGCGGAACAGCGCGCCGCCTTCGCGCGCTCGATGAGCGAAGCGGCGAAGCCCCGGTCGCGCATCACGTAGAGCTGGAACCAGAACGGCTTGCCGGTGGCCTGCGCCACGTCCTCGAGCGAGCAGATCGACATCGTCGAGAGCGTGAACGGGATGCCGAAATGGTTCGCCGCGCGCGCGGCGAGGATTTCGCCGTTCGCCCAGTTCAGGCCAAGGAGCCCGATCGGTGCGAGCGCCACCGGCATGGTGACCGGCCGGCCGAGCAGGGTCGTCGCGGTGGAGCGCCGGTCGACATCGATGCCGACGCGCTGGCGCAGCCCGATCGCCTCGATGTCGGCCTTGTTGGCGCGCAGCGTGCACTCGGTGTACGCGCCGCAGTCGACGTACTCGAAGATCGCGCGCGCCACGCGTTTTCTCGCCAGCTCGCGCAGATCCTCGATGCAGGTCACCACGGGCATGGCGGTGCATTTTACAATGCGGAATGGCGATGCCGCGGGAGGAGGCGAAGAATCCGATCCAGGTGATCGAGCGCATGATGAAGCTGCTCAACGTCCTGTCGCAGCATCCGGAGCCGCTCGGGCTGAAGCAGATCGCGCAGTACACGGGGCTGCATCCGTCGACCGCGCACCGGATCCTCTCCTCGATGTCGGCCGACCGCATCGTCGATCGCGTCGAGCCGGGCAGCTATCGACTCGGCATGCGGCTCCTCGAGCTCGGAAACCTGGTGAAATCCCGCATCAGCGTGCGCGAGCTCGCGCTGCCGCTGATGCGCGAGCTGCACTCGCAGACCGGCGAGACCGCCAATCTCTCGGTGCGCCACGACGACGAGATCGTCTACGTCGAGCGCAGCTCGTCGGGCCGCTCGGCGATGCGCGTCGTGCACGTGATCGGCGCTCGGGCATCGCTGCACGTCACGGCGGCGGGAAAATTGTTTCTGCTGGAGGATGGCTTCGCCCGGCTGCGTGACTACGCCAAACGCACCGGCCTCGCCATGCACACGAAGAACACGATCACCAATCTCGCGCTGCTCGAGCGCGACCTGGAGCGCATCCAGCGCCAGGGCTGGGCGACCGACAACGAGGAGGCGGAGATCGGCGTGCGCTGCGTCGCCGCCGGCATCCGCGACGACGCCGGGCACCTGGTCGCCGCGCTTTCGCTCTCCACTCCGGCCGAGCGCGGCCAATATAGGCCACCGGCCGACCAGCCGCATCGGCGCGGTCTAATTCCGATCCAGGGTCGCATTAAGGTTCGCTGAATAACCGGCCATCGTCGTTTCGCCGGAAGTGGAAGGCCACGATTTTCGAGGAAGTACCTGGACCTCTGCTTTCGCGGAGGCGACTGAGATTAATTGCGACCCTGGATCGGAATTCAGGCGGCGAGCAGGCCGAAGAGGCCGAACCAGCCGCGCGGATCGGTCCAGCACTTCGCGGGCTCGAAGCCGGCGCTCGTGGCGAGGCGCTCGAACTCCGGCACCGAATATTTGTATGAGTTCTCGGTGTGGATCGATTCGCCGCGATCGAAGGAGAAGCGGTAGTTGCCGATGTTGGCCCTATGGGCGTCGCGCGCGACGAGATGCATCTCGATGCGGCCGCCGAGCGGGTTGTAGAACGCGTAGTGCGCGAAGCGCCGCAGGCTGAAGTCGCCGCCGAGCTCGCGGTTGATGCGCGCGAGCAGGTTGAGGTTGAATGCAGCCGTCACGCCCTGCGCATCGTTATACGCGGCGTGCAGGACGTTGGCGTCCTTCTTCAGATCGACGCCCACCAGCATGGCGCCGCGCGGCCCCACCTGTCCGCGCGTCATCTTGAGGAACGCATGGGCTTCCTCGTGCGTCAGGTTGCCGATGGTAGAGCCGGGGAAATAGACCACGCGCCGCGCCGCGCCGCGGTAGGCCGGAATGGCGAGCGGCTGCGAGAAGTCCGCGGTGATGGCGACGACGCCGAGCCCGGGGAAGTCGCGCACCAGGCGCTTCGCCGCCGCGCGCAGCGCCGCCGCGGAGATGTCTACGGGCATATACACCGAGGGCCGCAATGCGCGAATGAGGAGCCGCGTCTTCAGGCTCTCGCCGCTGCCGTACTCAAGCAGCGCACAGCCCTTGCCCGCGAAGCGCGCGATGGCGCGCAGGTTTTTTTTAGTTACGGAAAGCTCGGTCCGGGTGGGGTAATACTCGCGCAGCCGGCAGATGCGCTCGAAGAGCCGGCTGCCGGCGGCGTCGTAGAAATACTTCGGTGGCAGAGACTTCTGCGGGCGCGAGAGCCCGGCGAGGACGTCTTTGCGGAAATTGAGGGCGGCTGTCTCGCCGCCGATGAAGCGGACGCCGCCTAGCTCGAGTGACCGGCGATCGCGTTCGTCTCGACCCACTTCTTGATGCGATTGGCGTCGCCGATTCGCGATTGACGGCCCCAGGAGTCGAGAAGAACAACGATGAGATCTTTGGACGCGAGTTTAACGCGCATCACCAGGCAACGGCCCGCTTCGCTGATGTAGCCGGTCTTGGAGAGCTCCACGTCCCAGCGATGCGCGCGCACCAGGCCGTTGGTGTTGTGATACGAGAGCGGGCGGCCGCGATCGGAGACGCGCACCAGCGCGCGATCCTTGGTCGAGTACTCGCGGATGACGGAGTATTCGTGCGCCGCGCGCACCAGCTTCACGAGGTCGCGCGCGCTCGAGACGTTGTTCGGCGAAAGACCGGTCGGATCGACAAAGCGGCTGTCGCGCATGTCGAGCGCCGCGGCCTTGGCGTTCATCGCGGCGACGAAGGGCTCGAGCCCGCCAGGATACGTGCGGCCAAGCGCTGCCGCTGCGCGGTTCTCGGAAGCCATGAGTCCGAGAAGAAGCAGCTCGCCGCGCGTGAGGATGTTGCCCGGGCGCAGGCGCGAGCGCGTGCCCTTCAGCGAGTCGGTGTCCTCGCGGCTGATGACAATGCGCTGGTTGAGATCGAGCCCACGATCCAGGATGACCATCGCGGTCATGAGCTTGGTGATCGATGCGATCGGCGTGACCGCGTCGGCGTTCTTGTCGATCACCACTTCACCGGTGTCGGCATCCAGCACCAGTACGGACGACGATCTTAGGTAGACGGTCTTATGAGCCTTGGCTTCGCCTGCCTGGGCAAAGCCGATGGCGAGGGCAAGGACAAAGAAAAGCGCGAAGACGGCGACAATTCCCTCGAGCGGGTGGAGTTTCCTTTGCATTGCGGTGAATCTTCCCTAGCAGGCGGTTTATTCGTTATCTGTTATGCATGCCCTGATTGGACCAGGGACTTGTCGCAGTCTGCCCTACGCTCAAACAAAACGCAAACCAAATCAGTCACTAGCCGTAAACTTCTAGAACTAGTGTGAAATGGTTCGCTGTCGCCGCCAGGCTACAGTGCGGCCGCGTTCTCCAGGACTGCCTCGGCTTGGGCGCGTTGTTGTTGCAGCGCCCACATGCGCGCGTATTCGCCTTGCGCGTCAAGAAGTTGAGGATGAGTGCCGCGCTCGACGATGCGTCCGTGCGCGAGAACCAGGATCTGGTCCGCGTCCATCACCGTCGAGAGGCGATGCGCAATGACGAGCGTGGTGCGGCCTACCGAGATGCGCTCGAGCTCGGCCTGGATCGCCTTTTCCGCGCGCGAGTCGAGCGCCGAAGTGGCCTCGTCGAAGATGAGGATGCGCGGGTTCTTGAGGAGCGCGCGCGCAATCGCGACGCGCTGCTTTTCCCCGCCCGAGAGCTTGAGTCCGCGCTCACCCACCATCGTCTCGTAGCCCGCCGGCAGCGAAACGATGAAGTCATGGATATGCGCCGCGCGCGCCGCCTCGTACACCTCCGCGTCGCTCGCCTCCGGCCGGCCGTAGCGGATGTTGTAAAGGATCGTGTCGTTGAAGAGCACCGTGTCCTGGGGGACGATGCCGATCGCCGCGCGCAGGCTCGCCTGCTTCACCTCGCGCAGGTCGGCGCCATTGACGAGGATCGCGCCCGCAGCGACGTCGTAAAAGCGATACAGGAGGCGCGCGATGGTCGACTTGCCGGAGCCCGAATGGCCTACCACCGCGACGCGATGGCCTGCGGCGATGGTGAAGCTCACGTCGAAGAGGATCTGCCGCGCCCGCTCGTAACGAAAGTCGACGTGGCGGAATTCCACCGTCGCCGGCCCCGGCGGCAGCTCGGGCGCGCCCGGCTGGTCCTCGACTTCACGGTGCTCGTGCAGCAGCCGGAACATGCGGTCCATGTCGAGGAGCGCCTGCTTGATCTCGCGATAGACCATGCCGAGGAAGTTGAGCGGGATGTAGAGCTGGATCAGCAGCCCGTTTACCAGCACGAGATCGCCTAGCGTGAAGCTCCTGAGCGCCACGCCCTGCGCGGCGAGCACCATGAGCGCGGTGACGGCCGCGGCGATGATCAAGCTCTGTCCGATGTTGAGCACGCCGAGTGACGCTTCGTTTTTCACCGCCGCCGTCTCGTACTTGCGCAGGTTCTCGTCGTAGCGGCGCGCCTCGTACTCCTCGTTGCCGAAGTACTTCACCGTCTCGTAGTTGAGCAGGCTGTCGACGGCGCGCGTGTTGGCGCGCGAATCGAGCTCGTTCGCCTGCCGGCGGATCGCCATGCGCCACTCCGTGACGGCCACCGTGAAGGCGAGATAGACGATGACCGCGCCGAACGTGATCGCGGCGAAGCGCCAGTCAAACTTCGCGAGCAGCACGACCGCGACCAGGCTGAACTCGAGGATCACCGGGATGATGGAGAAGACGAGATATGAAAGCAGCGTGGAGATGCCGCGCGTGCCGCGCTCGATGTCGCGGGTCATGCCGCCGGTCTGCCGCTCGAGATGAAAGCGCAGGCTCAAGCTGTGCAGGTGGCGGAAGACTCCGAGCGCCAGGCGCCGGATGGCGCGCTGGGTGACGGGCACGAACACCACGTCGCGCAGCTCGCCGAACATCGTCGCCGAGAAGCGCAGCAGGCCGTAGGTCGCGAGCAGCGCCACCGGCACGGCGACCATCGCCGTCTGCACATCCAGGCGGTCGACCACCGATTTCATCACCAAGGGCACGCCTACATTGGCGAGCTTCGCCGTGATCAGGCATGCAAGCGCGAGCAGCACGCGCCACTTGTACTCCGCGAGATAGGGAATCAGCAGCCGAACGGCGCGCCATTCGTTGCCTTGGAGCTTCTGCGTCGGTGCGGCGTTATGCGCCATGCGAGCGGCGCATTCTATTTGCGGCGCAAGCGGAGCACGAGGCCAACCAGGGCGCCGCCTGTCATGAAACCGAGCTTGACGCCTCGCGGTGGCCGCGACTAGCATTCAAACGTTCGTTTGAACCGGATTTCCTCATGAACCTGCGCGCCGTCAAGCCCCAGCACGAAACCCGCACTCGCATCCTCGATGCCGCGGAAGAGCTCTTCATGCAGCACGGCTTCGAGGGCACCTCGATGCGCCTGCTCACCGCGAAAGCGGGGGTCAACCTCGCCGCGGTGAATTACCACTTCGGCTCCAAGCACGCGCTGGTCGAAGCCGTGTTCCGCCGGCGCCTCGATCCGATGAACGCCGCGCGGCTTGCCGAGCTCGACAAGCTCGAGGCCGCCGAACGCGCGCCCTCGCCCGAGTCCGTCATCCGCGCCTTCATCGCGCCGGGCCTGCGGCTCATGGAGGACGCCAAAGGCGGCGGCCGCAACTTCGTACGCTTGCTCGGCCGCACCTACAACGAGCCGAACAAGGCGGTGCGGGCGCTCATCGGCCAGATGTACGCGCCGACCATGCAGCGCTATAAGGCCGCGCTCGAGCGCGCGCTGCCGCAGATGCCGCGCGAGGAGCTCGTCTGGCGCATGCACTTCATGTTCGGCACGCTCGCCTATACGCTCGCCGCCACCGATACGGTGCAGCTCATCGCCGGCTGCAAGCCGGAGGATCGCTACGATGCGCGCCTGCTCGAAGAACGCCTGGCCGCTTTCCTCGCGGCCGGCCTCAATGCGCCGCTCAAGAACGTCATTCGCAAGGCCGCCTAAGGAGTCGCCATGATCCTCTTCTTCGCCGCCGCGATCGCCGCCTTCCTCGTGCTCGCCTACTTCGGCGCGCCGCTCCTCGCCTGGACCATCGCGGGCGGCGCGCTGCTCGCGTACCTGAGCGACGTCGCCGCATTCGGCGCGATCACGAACGTGGTGCTCGCCGCGCTTTTCGTGATCGTCGCCGTGGTGCTAAACATCCGGTGGCTGCGGCGCCTTTCATTCACCGACCACGTGCTCGCGGTCTATCGGCGCATCCTGCCCGACATGTCGCAGACCGAGAAGGAAGCGATCGACGCCGGCACGGTGTGGTGGGACGCCGATCTTTTCTCCGGGCGCCCCGACTGGGACAAGCTCCTCGCGGTGCGCGCGCCGCGGCTCTCGCCCGAGGAGCAGGCGTTCCTCGACGGGCCCGTGGAGGAGCTCTGCGCGATGTGCGACGACTGGCAGATCACGCACGAGCTGCAGGACCTGCCGCCGCACGTCTGGCAGTACATCAAGGAGCGCGGCTTCCTCGGCATGATCATCCCGAGGAAGTACGGCGGCCTCGGCTTCAGCGCGCTCGCGCACTCGACGGTGGTGATGAAGCTTTCCACGCGCTCGAGCGCGGCGGCGATCAGCGTCATGGTGCCGAACTCGCTCGGGCCGGCGGAGCTCCTCCTCCACTACGGCACCGATGCGCAGAAGGATTACTACCTGCCGCGCCTAGCCAAGGGCCTGGAGATTCCCTGTTTCGCGCTGACTAACCCGGAGGCGGGCTCCGACGCTGCGTCCATCCCTGACTACGCCGTGGTTTGCAAAGGCACGTGGCAGGGAAAAGAAGTGCTCGGCATGCGCGTCACCTGGGACAAGCGCTACATCACGCTCGGGCCGGTGGCGACGCTCCTCGGCCTCGCCTTCCGGCTCTACGACCCCGATCACCTTCTCGGCGACAAGGAGGACCTGGGCATCACCTGCGCGCTCGTGCCGACCAGCACGCCGGGCGTGAACATCGGACGGCGCCACATGCCGCTCAACGCGGTGTTCCAGAACGGGCCGAACAGCGGAAGAGACGTGTTCATGCCGCTCGAGTGGATCATCGGCGGACGCGACTACGCCGGCAAGGGCTGGATGATGCTGATGGGCTGCCTCGCCGCGGGCCGGGCGATCTCGCTGCCGAGCTCGTCGGTCGGCGGCGCCAAGGCGCTCGCCCGCTTCACCGGCGCCTATGCGCGCGTTCGCGCGCAGTTCAAGACGCCGATCGGAAGACTGGAAGGCGTCGAGGAAGCGCTCGGGCGCATCGCCGCGCACTGCTACATG
>VBCM01000129.1 GCA_005883675.1 Betaproteobacteria bacterium | reverse complement strand
TGCCGACATCGATCGCCACGGTGTGGCGTGCATTGGTCACGTACATCACGCCGTTGTAGACGATCGGCTGCGCCTGCTCGCCCCAGTTATTGTCCAGGCTCAAGCTCCACACCGGCACCAGGCGCTTGATGGTTCCCGGGTTGATCTGGTTGAGCGGGCTATAGCGCTGCTGGTGATAGCCCATCCCGTACGTCAGGACGTTGTCGGTCTTCAGGGCATCATTTAGCTGGCCGTCATTCTTGAGCTCGTCGAGCGTTTGCGCGGCAACAGTGGTGGCGGCAGAAAGCAGAACGGCCGAAGCCGTTGCGAGCAGTTTCATGGTTCCTCCCCTTGTCGCCACCATGTTGCGCCTTCGACGGCTGCGGTTCAAGCACCTACAGCGCCGGCAGATACACCAGCCGCGAATACCACGGGATCGCCGTCACGCTGATGAGCTGCTGCGAGCCGTCGAAGAGCGTACCCAGCTTGTCGCCCGCCGCCTTGAACGAGACGCGCGAGACGCGGTCCACGCCCGTCGGCACGCTCTTCACCACCTCGCTCGCCATTTCGAAGCGATAGATGCGGAAGAAGTCCGGCTTCGCCGCCGAATACACGCGTTGCTCGACTTTGCTATTCGCCGGCACGCCCGCGACGTACTGCACGTGAATGTCTAACGCATGGCCGCCGTCGGCACGCAGCTCCCATGTTTCCTCGACAGTGGTCTTGCCATCGAGGTCGATACGCACCTTGCGATCGACGCTCACCCGCGCAGCGTGGAAGACGCCGTACGCGCCTGGCGCATAGTTCGACGTGAAGAGTCCGGCGATGAGCATCGGGACCGTCGCGTCGCTGCCTTTCTTTTTCATCGGTACGCTGAAGGCGACGCCACGATAGGGAGTCGCGGACTTGCCCTCCGCGTCATAGGCGGTCTGCATGTTGACGAGCGTGACGTTCAGGTTCGCGCCTTGGCTCGGTCCGGAGCTCGGCGGACTGATCTCCCAGCCCTCGGGCACGAGCTTGCGCAGCGCGGCGTCCGATACTTTGAACGCCATGCCGATCCGGGTATCGACGTTGCTTCCGGAAAGTTTCTCCTGGGCGTAAGCCGGTGTGGCAAGTAGCACGAACGCAAGCGACAGCAAGCTTGTCCTGGTCGATGACCACGTCGACGACCGCCGGCAGACCGCTCGCGAGCGCCCGCTTGATGGCCGGAAGAACCTCCGAAGGCTCCTTGACGCGCTCGCCGAAAGCCCCGAACACGCGCGCCAGAGCGGCGAAGTCGACGTCGCCGTAGTCGACGCCGAAAAGACGTCCGCCGTAGAGCTCCTTCTGGAACGCGCGCTCGTTGCCCAGGCCGCAGTCGTTGAACACGACGCAGACGACCGGGATGCGCTCGCGCACCGCGGTCTCCAGCTCGCCGATGTTGCACATCATCCCCATGTCGCCGACCACCGCCATCACCGGCTGCCTGGGTCGCGCGAGCTTCGCGCCCATCGCGATCGGCAGGCCCGCGCCCACCGAGCCCCAGTCGCTGATGTACATGAAGGTGTCGGGCTGGTGCGTGTCCATGAAGACGCGCATGTGCTTTCCGGCGTTGCCCGCGTCGACGACCATGATGCCCTCCGGCGGCAGCGCCTCGCGCATTGCATGTGCGACGACCGGCGGCAGGATCGGCCGCGCGTTGTAGTCGAGCAGGCGCCTGCGTTCGTCATCCCACTCTCGGCGCAGCTTGGCGACGCTCGTCCATTCCCATTTGCGCTCGACGCGCGCGCGCAGGCCCTCGATGAAGCTGAGCGTAGATCCGACCACCGCTTGCGCCACCGGGAACACGACGCCGATATCGGTCGCTACGGTGCTGTGGTGAATGAGCTTGGCCTCGCGGCTGATGATGCCGTACTTGAAGGTGGTGGAGAAAAGATCGATGTGCGCGCCAAGCGCAATGACGACGTCGGCCTCGGGCATCGCGCGATTCGCGCTCGACCAGCCGTTGCGGCCGAGCGGGCCGAGCGCGAGCGCATGGGTCGTGGGGAAGGCATCCGGATGGTATTGCAGCGTTGCCACCGGGATGCCGGTCGCCTCCGCGAGCGCCTGGAGCGCGCCGAGCGCGTTCTCGCGCAGCACGCCGCCGCCGGCGAGGAAGATCGGCCGCCGCGCTTGGGCAATCGTCTGCGCCGCGCGGTCCAGCTCGGCCGCGGCGCAGGTCGGTAACGATGTGGGGCGGTACGCGGCCGGCGCGATCGGCTCCGGCTCGCACTGCTCGAGCAGGATGTCGCGCGAGGCATCGAGATGCACCGGGCCCTGCGGCTCGGCGAGCGCGACGCGGAAAGCGCGCCGCACCGCTTCCTGCACCTTGCTCGCAGCGGGGATGGAGTACGCCCATTTGGTGATCGGCCGGTGCAGCGTCACCTGGTCAATGTCCTGGCTCGCGTCCTTCTCCCGCACCCAGAGCTCCTGCGCGCCGCTCACGCTGACGATCGGGACGTAGCCCTTGTAGGCGGCGCCGATGCCGGTGGCGAGATTGGTGACGCCAGGTCCTTCTGTCGCCGTCACGACCGCCGGGCGATGCAAGCTGCGCGCATAGCCGTAGGCCATGAACGCCGCGCCCTGCTCGTGGCGCGTGAGCACGAAGCGGATCTCCGGCGTCCCGCGCAGCACGTCCAGGATCGGCAGGTTCATCGTGCCCGGGATGCCGAACACGTGGTCGATGCCTTCGCGCTGCAGGCAGGCGACGAGCGCTTGCGCGCCAGTGATCATGGGAGCCTCCTCGGCTGCTAGTCTAGTCGCATGAAAGCGCCGTTTCGCGACCGCGCGCACGCCGGACGCGAGCTCGCGAAGCTGCTCGCGGACTTCCGCGGCGCCGCGGCCCTCGTGCTCGCCATCCCGGCGGGCGGCGTGCCGGTCGCCGCGGCGATGGCCGCGGAGCTCGGGCTGCCGCTCGACGTCGCGCCGGTGAGCAAGGTGCTCTATCCCTGGACGACAGAGAGCGGCTACGGCGCGGTCGCCTTTGACGGCAGCGTGTGGCTCGACGAAAGCCGCAAATCGGGCCATGGGCTTTCGCCGGCCCAGGTAGAGCGCGCGGTGAACGACGCGCGCGCAAAGGTGGAACGGCGCCTCGCGCGCCTGCGCGCGGGCCGCGCGCCGCTCCCGATCGAAGGGCGCACGGTGATCATCGTCGACGACGGCATCGCCGCCGGCTCGACGATGCGCACCGCGATCGCCACGCTGCGCAAAGCGGGCGCTGCAAGCGTCGTCGTGGCGGTGCCGACGGCGCACAAAAGCGCGCTCGACGTCATCTCCAAGCTCGCCGACAGCGTCTATTGCGCCAACGTGCGCACTGGCGCGAGCTTCGCCGTGGCGGACGCGTACGCGGAATGGCGCGATCTCGGCGATGACGAAATCGAGGCGCTGCTCCAGAATCGCGCCTGATGCTCGTTCGCTGCGCCTGGGCCACCACACCGCTCGGCATCGCCTACCACGACGCGGAATGGGGCGTGCCGGTGCACGACGATCGCGTGCACTTCGAATTCCTGCTGCTCGAAGGCGCGCAAGCGGGTCTGAGCTGGGAAACCATCCTGCGCAAGCGCGACGCCTATCGCCGCGCCTTCGCCGGCTTTGATCCGGCGAAGGTCGCGCGCTTCACGCCGGCCGCGATCCGCAAGCTGATGAAGGACGACGGCATCGTGCGAAACCAGCTCAAGCTCGACAGCGCCGTCACCAACGCACGAGCGTTCCTTGCCGTGCAGCGCGAGTTCGGCAGCTTCGATGCCTACCTCTGGCGCTTCGTCGGCGGCAAGCCGATCGTGAACCGCCACCGGCGGATGGGCGACGTGCCGGCGAAGAGCGCCGAATCGGATGCGCTGAGCAAAGACCTGCTCAAGCGCGGTTTCAAGTTCGTCGGCTCGACCATCTGCTACGCCTACATGCAGGCGGTGGGTATGGTGGACGATCACCTCGACACCTGCTTTCGCAAGCAAAAATGGTGACTGTCACCATTTAAAGGGGACCTCATGCGCACTGCCATCATCATCGGCGCCGGGCTGATCATCGGCGCGCTGTTCCTGTTCGCCGGCCGGCTTCTCGGCCGCGGGCCGGAGACCATTGCGCTCGGCGCCAAGCTCTTCATCGCGCTCTGGTTCATCGCCGCCGCCGCCAACCTGTGGATGGGCGTGGCGAAGGCCGGCTATTCGTTCATGGAGGAACTGCCGATCTTCCTCGTCATCTTCGGCGTGCCAGCCGCGGCTGCCGGCTTCCTGTGGTGGAAGTACGCATGACCAAGGGCCGGCTCGAAGCGTTCAGCGACGGCGTGATCGCCGTCATCATCACGATCATGGTGCTCGAGTTGAAGGTGCCGCACGGTGCGGAAGCCGCGGCGCTCGCGCCGCTCGCGGCGACGTTCCTGACGTATGTGCTGAGCTTCGTCTTCACCGCCATCTACTGGAACAACCACCATCACCTGCTGCACGCCGTGCATCACGTCACCGGCGGCACGCTGTGGGCGAACATGCATCTGCTCTTCTGGCTCTCGCTCGTGCCCTTCGTCACCGGCTGGATGGACGAGAACCATTTCGCGCCGGTCACGGTGGCCGCGTACGGCATCGTCCTGCTCTGCGCGGGGATCGCGTACTTCATCCTCACGCGCGTGCTGCTCGCGACGCATGGGCGAGACTCGCTGCTGGCGAAAGCGCTCGGCAGCGACTTCAAGGGCAAGGTCTCGGTCGTGCTGTACCTCGCCGCCGTGGTGCTCGCGTTCGTGCAGCCGTGGATATCGCTCGCCATCTACGTGCTGGTGGCGCTCATGTGGCTCGTGCCCGACCGGCGCTTCGAGCGGCTGCTCGCCGAGCACAAGAGTTGATCGCGCTCGCGATCCACGGCGGCGCGGGCACCATGGCGCGCCGGAAGATGACGAGCGCGTTCGCCGCGCGCTATGAGAAGGCGCTCGGGCGGGCGCTCGATGCAGGTTTTGAAACGCTGAAAAACGGCACCAGCCTGGACGCCGTCTGCGCGGCGGTGGTCGAGCTGGAGGACAACGCGCTCTTCAACGCCGGCCGCGGCGCCTGCTATAACACGGATGAAAAGCACGAGCTCGATGCCGCGGTGATGGATGGCGCGACGCGACGCGCGGGTGCGGTGGCCGCGGTGAGCCGCATCCGCAACCCGGTGCTCGCGGCGCGCGCGGTGATGGAGAGAAGCCGCCACGTGCTGCTGGTAGGGCGCGGCGCCGAGCGCTTCGCGCACGAGCATGGCGTGCGCATGGCGCCGCCATCGTACTTCGCCACGCGCTCGCGCCTGCTCGCGCTGCGCAGGCGGGTCGCGGGGCACCATGGCACCGTCGGCGCCGTCGCCCTCGATGGCGACGGCCGCTTGGCGGCAGCGACCTCCACGGGCGGCTATACCGGCAAGCTGCCCGGACGCGTCGGCGACTCGCCGCTCATCGGTGCGGGCACCTATGCGGACGAGCTGTGCGCCGTCTCGGGCACCGGGCTCGGCGAGGCGTTCATCCGTACGGTGCTCGCGCACGATGTGTCGGCGCGCATGCGTTACCGCCGCAAGAAGCTTGCAACCGCGTCAGGCGGCGCGCTCGCGGGCATCGCGGCGCTCGGCGCGGATGGCGGTCTCATCGCCGTGGATCGCCGCGGTAACATCGCCATGCCCTTCAACAGCGAAGGCATGTACCGTGGCGCCATCGACCGCCGAGGCCGACGCACCATCGCGATCTATTGAGCGCCATGTACGAGACGCGGGTTGACCCGATCCTGCCGCGCGAGCGCTTCATCGTGCGCATGCTGGGCCATAGCGCCGGCGCGTGCGGGCTCATCCTCGTCTCGCTCGCGATCGGCATGGCGGGTTACATGGCCTTCGAGCGCCTCGCTGCCATCGACGCGTTCCTCAACGCCGCGATGCTACTCGGCGGCATGGGGCCGATCCACGATCCGGCAAGCTGGGGCGGCAAGCTATTTGCCGGTCTTTATGCCCTCTATTGCGGCCTGGTGGTGATCGTCACGATGGGCGTGGTGCTCGCGCCGCTCCTGCACCGGGCGCTCCACAAATTTCACTGGAGGAAGGACTACCCCAAATGAGCGAAATGCACACGAGTCCCGATCGCGTAGTGTGGTTCGATTTGCCGGTGGCTAATCTCGCGCGCGCGAGCCGCTTCTACGGCGCTGTTCTGGGCATCAAGGTGCACGAGGAAAAAACCCCCAGCTTCAGCTTTGCGGTGCTCGAGCACGGCCCCGACGGCAACGGCGGCTGCCTGATCCCGGACGCGAAGAACGTGAGCGCGGGCGGCATCCTCGTGTACATGAACGTTGATGGCCGCATCCGCGACGCCGTGCGCCAGGCCGAGAAGCACGGCGGCCGCGTGCTGAAGGCGATCGAGGCGATCGGCCCGCACGGCTTTCGCGCCATCGTGCTCGACAGCGAGGGAAACCGCATCGCGCTGCATTCCAACACCGATAAATAGGAGCCGCCCATGCCGAAAGTGATCGCCGCCATGCTGCTCGCGCTGCCCGTTGCCGCCGGCGCCGCCGAGTACCTGGAGAAGACGCCGTTCCAGCTCTCGCGCGCCTTTTCGCCGGGCGTGGTCACCGAGGGCGGCAAGATCGTATGGGTGGCGGGGCAGACCGCGACGCGCGACAACGCCGGCAACGACATCGCGAACAACTTCGAGGCGCAGGCGAAACAGGTGTTCTCGCAGATCGACCAGGTGCTGAAGCGCGCCGGCGGCAGCCTCGCCAACGTGGTCAGCATGACCGTGTTCATCAAGGAATCGCGCTACGGCGATCGGTTCGTCGAGATGAGGAAGGACATGTTCCAGAACGGCAACTATCCGGGCAGCGCGCTCATCACGGTGACCAACTTCGCGCGCCCGGGCATCGAGATCGAGATCCAGGCGATCGGCGTGATCGGTGATCGCTGCTCGGCCGAGAGCCCCTGCTCGGCCGAAGGGCTGGCGAAGAAGCGCTGATGAGGCACGCCTGGCTCGTCGCCGATGCCAAGCACGGCGTAGCGCTCTTTCACGAACGGCGTGCGCAGCACGAACGCGAGCTCCTTGTACAGGCGATCGATGACCGCCGCCGGCGTCTTTGCCGGCGCGAAGATGCCGACCCACGAGGTGACATCGAAGCCGGCAAGCCCACTTTCCTCGAACGTCGGCACGTCGGGCAACGCCGCGGAGCGCTTGGCGCTAGGCACCCCGAGCGCGCCAAGGACATCGAGTTCACGCCGCCCTACGTCATCATCGAGGGCGCCTACCTGGTGCCCGCGAACTCGCCGCTGCAGAAGAACGAGGACGTCGATCGCGAAGGCGTACGCATCTCGGTGAGTCGCGGCAGCGCCTATGACCTCTTCCTGTCGCGCGGCGTGATCAAGCGCGCGACGCTGGTGCGCGCGCCGAGCCCCCCGGCCTCCGTCGAGCTTTTCGTGCATGACAAGCTGGAAGCGCTCGCCGGCGTCAAGCAGCCGCTCGTCGCCTTTGCCGCCGCGCATCCCAAGTACCGCGTGCTGCCCGGGCGCTTCATGGTGATCGAGCAGGCGCTCGCCGTGCCGCGCGGCCGGCCGCTGGCGGCGCGCTATCTGAACAACTTTATCGACGAGCTCAAGGCTTCGGGCTTCGTCGCCGCGGCGCTCGAGAAAAGCGGCCAGCGCGACGCCGCCGTCGCGCCATAAACAGGGACAGTCCCTATTTTTCTCATTTAGGGCAATTCATGACCATCCACGAGGGCGGCTGCCTCTGCGCTGCGGTGCGCTACCGCGTGCAAGGCGAGCCGGCGCGCGCGTCGGTGTGCAGCTGCACCGCGTGCCAGCGGCGCACCGGCAGCCTCGCCGGCTTCGGCGCGTACTTCAAGGAAGACGAGGTTCGCATCCTGCGCGGCGAGCTCAAATCCTACGAGCACCGCTCGGACGAAAGCGGACGGTGGCTGCGCTTCGAGTTCTGTCCGCGCTGCGGCACGCAGCTCACGTGGACCGCGGAAGCGCTTCCCGGCATGCGCGCGATC
Source organism: Betaproteobacteria bacterium (assembly GCA_005883675.1). Taxonomy (GTDB): domain Bacteria; phylum Pseudomonadota; class Gammaproteobacteria; order Burkholderiales; family SG8-39; genus SCGC-AG-212-J23. The sequence goes on along the minus strand of VBCM01000129.1, from coordinate 3,463 downwards.
GGCGTCGGCACGCTGGACGAGCCGAGATCGATCAAGCCGCGCCGCTTCTCCTGGCTGCGCTCGGCGCATCCGTGGCTCGTGCCGCCGGCGGGCGTCGAGGTGGTCGACAAAGGTACGCTGCCGGCGCCGAAGTAATTCACTCCACTTTGATGTTGGCGGCCTTGACGACCTTCTCCCAGCGCGCGAGGTCCTCGCGCACTTGCCGATGCCAAGCACGGCGTAGCGCTCTTTCACGAACGGCGTGCGCAGCACGAACGCGAGCTCCTTGTACAGGCGATCGATGACCGCCGCCGGCGTCTTTGCCGGCGCGAAGATGCCGACCCACGAGGTGACATCGAAGCCGGCAAGCCCACTTTCCTCGAACGTCGGCACGTCGGGCAACGCCGCGGAGCGCTTGGCGCTCGGCACCCCGAGCGCGATCAGCCTGCCGGTGCGCACGTACTGCTGCGCGGTGGCGATGGCGGTGAAGACGAGGGGGATCTGCCCGCCGACCACATCGACGATCGCCTGCCCGCCGCCCTTGTAGGGCACGTGCTCGAGCCGCGCGCCGGTGCGTATCTTCAGGAGCTCGCCCGCGAGATGTGGCGTGCCGCCGGTGCCGGAGGTGCCGTAGGCCAGTGGCTTGGCGCGCGCGAGCTCGATCATCTGCGGCAGCGTCTTCGCCGGCAGCGACGGATGCGCGACGAGGATCAGCGTGGCATCGCCGAGCTTGGTGACCGGTGCGAAATCGACCAGACGCGATCCTGACCTTCGTGGTGCTGATCGCGCTCGACCAGGTGAACATCGGCGGCGACATCGTGCGCGAGACCTTCCTCATCCTGCTCGCGGGCGTGGTCTTCGCCCTCGCGCTCGCCTTCGGCCTCGGCGGGCGCGAATGGGCCGCGGAGTTCCTGGAGCGCTGGTGGCCTCGCAAGAAACGACCCTGAAAAGGGGTCAGAGCAATTTTCCGGAAACAAATTGCTCGTGGTCCTGTAACAGGAAAATTGCTCTGACCCCTTTTTCTTCGCCTTGGTAGTCGAGCTGCATTACGCGCCGCTGCCGTTGATCGGCGCGCTCGCCGTGCATTACTGGTTCGTCGTCTACGACGATGCCGGCGACTGCCATCGCTGGGAAGTATGGCAGACGAGGGACGCGGGCGGCGCGAGCTACGGTCACGTGCATTGCAACCTGAAAGCGCCACAGGCCGATGTGGGCGGCGGTCCGTCGCGCCGCGCCGCGCTCTGGCACGGTGACGAGGCGCGGCGCATCGCCGCCGTGCTTGCCGAGCCCGAGCGCTATCCCCATGGTCACCGTTACCGCTACTGGCCGGGGCCAAACAGCAACAGCTACGTCGCCTGGGTGCTACGGCGCGCCGGCATCGAGTACGCTCTGGGCTGGCGAGGCATCGGAGGCAAATGGCGAAGCTGACAATGCGCGAAGCGACGCGCGCCGACGCGCGCGCGATCGCCGACATACATGTCGCCGCGTGGCGCGCCGCCTACCGCAACCTGATGCCGCAGGGCTATCTCGCATCGCTTAGCGTCGATGAGCGCGCGCACATGTGGGGGAAGACCATCGCGCGCCCCGGCCCGGCGCAGCTCGCGCTGGCCGAGCTCGACGGCGAGCTCGCCGGCTTCTGCCTCTACGGCCCGACGCGCGACCGGGAGGCGACCGACGTCGCCGAGATCTACGCCGTGAACGTCCATCCGGCGCGCTGGCGCCAGGGCGCAGGACGCCTGCTCTGCGCGCACGCGCTGCGCGAGGCCGCCGCGCGCGAGCACACGGTAATGACGCTCTGGGTGATGAGCGGCAATGCTCGCGCACGGCGCTTCTACCAGCGCCTGGGCTTCGCGCCCGACGGCGCGGCGCGCACCAACACGCAGCTCATCGGCAGCCCGTTCGACGAGATCCGCTACCGGATGGTGATCGCGTGAAGCCCGTGATCCTCGCCGCCGTGCGCCCGCAGGGCGGCGTCGCCGTGCGCCGCGCGCTCGGCGAGTACGCCGAGGTCTTCCCGGTCTACGAGTACGGCGACGCCGTGGCTGCGCTGCGCGGCCGGCGCGACATCGGTCTCGTGCTCTGCGGCGTGTTCTTCGACGAGACGAAGGCGTTCGACCTGCTGCGCTTCGTGCGCGCGGAATTCGGCGCCCTGCCATTCATCGCCTGCCGCATCGGCAGCCGCGCCGTCGCGCCGGTGATGGTCGAGGCGATGGGCATCGCGGCGAAGAGCATGGGCGCCTCGGCCTTCATCGACATGCCGCTGCTCGACGCCGATTCCGCGACCGACGTCGAGTTCCGCAGCCTCGTGCTGCGCCACATCCGAAATCGGGGTCAGAGCCCTATTTAAATTAGGGCTCTGACCCCGATTTACTGCTCCAGCGCGCTCGGCGCGAAGAGCTCCTCGAGCTGCACGCGTCGCGGCGTCAGGCCCTGCTCCTGCGAGTACTGAGCGGCGGCCTCGAGCACCAGGCGATTGGCCTTAACGCCGTGGCGTACGAGCGGCGTGCGCAGCGCCTCGGCAGCGACGAGGCCGGTGGCGATGTGGTATTGCGCCTGCTCGAGGCGCTCGCGCTCGGCGATCTCGTTCGCGCGCTCGAACGCCTTCAGCACGTTGAGCACGATCCACGGATGGCGCGCGGCGAGCTCGCGCTTCACCACCATGCCGTGGTTGATGGGCAGGAGTCCCGTCTTCTTGTAGTAGCGCACGCCCTCCGCCAGCGGATCGGAAAATAGCGGCCGGATGTCCGGCTGCTGCGAGAGATCGATGCGGCTGCGATCGACGAGATTGGGATTGGCGATGTAGTGCACGATGGCATCGATCTCGCCGGCGACGATCATCGTGCCGAGGTTCTTCTCCGCCGGCACCTGCCGAATGACAACCCCCGGCGGCGGCGCGAAGCCCACGGCGCCCCGATGGCTGTGGCTCGGCACGCGCTCCATCCACCATTCCATCTCGCGCGCGTGCACGCCGAACTCGTGCTCGAGCGCCCCCCGAGCCCAAAGCGCGGCGGTCTGTTGATACTCCGGCACGCCGACGCGCTTGCCCTTGAGATCCGCGGGCTTCTCGATGCCGGCGCCGCGGCGCACGAGGATCTCAGTGTGGAACATCTTGCGCGTGGTGAAGACCGGGATGCCGACCCAGCGCTCATCGCCCGCCGCCACCGCCATCATCAGCGTCGACATCGACATCTCGGCGATGTCGAAGTCGCCGAACTTGAGCTGGCGCCAGAAGAGCTCCGACGGGAACACCTCGCTCGGCACGAGCTCGATGCCGTCGGGCTGCACGCGGCCGTCGAAGATCGGCCAGGTGCGCGGGTTCGCCGCCATGCCGATGCTGAGCTGCAGCTTCACGTTTTCATTATGACTAACATGCGCGATGAGTTGGCGAGCCTGCGCGCTGGTGCTCTGCACCCTGCTTGCGCCTGCTGTCGTACGTGCGGGCGGCGGGCCGCTCGGCATCGATCATCGCTGGAACTACGACAAC
>VBCM01000128.1 GCA_005883675.1 Betaproteobacteria bacterium | reverse complement strand
CGCGTCGACGCTGGAAACGACGGCCAGCTCGCCGCGGCGGTTCGATCCCTGCATGCTCTTGTGGCGCTCGAGATTGAACTTCACCGCCTGCGCGTCGAACTTCTCGCCATCATGGAACGTGACGCCGCTCCGCAGCTTGAGCGTGAGCGTCTTGTTGTCGGCCGACCATTCGTAGGAGGTGGCGAGCTGCGGCACGATGTTCAGCTTCTCGTCGAGATCGAGGAGCTTGTCGCACAAGCCCGCGAACACGATGCGTCCGACGAAGGTGCGCGCGAGCGTCGGGTCGAGGATGTCCGGATCCTCGGCGAGGCCGATGCGCAGCGTCTGCGCGCCGGCCAATGAGCTAACAGCAGTAAGGATGAGCGCGAGCCATTTCATGCCGGATTTCCTCCCGTTTGGAACGCTGCCTGCAGCCGCGCCAGTCTCTCATTGACGCGCGTCAATTGCGAAGCGGCCGGGAAAGGCTCGAGCTCGCGCCAGTAGTGGCAGGCGACGCCGCCGCCGAGCCGCGGCTCCTCCCGCGCGCAGCGCTCGCGCGCCCAGGGGCAGCGCGTGCGGAAGCGGCAGCCGGAGGGCGGGTTGAGCGGACTCGGCACATCGCCTTGCAGCACGAGGCGATCCTTTTTCAGCACCGGATCGGGAACCGGGATGGCCGAGAGAAGCGCGCGGGTATATGGGTGGCGCGGCTCGGCAAATAGCGAGCGCTTGTCGGCGATCTCCACGATCTTGCCGAGGTACATCACCGCCACGCGCGTGGCGATGTGCTTCACCACCGCGAGATCGTGCGCGATAAACAGGTAGGCGAGGCCGAACCGCCGTTGCAGGTCCTGCAGCAGGTTGATGACTTGCGCCTGCACTGAGACGTCGAGTGCGGACACCGGTTCGTCGCAGACGATGAGGCGCGGCTCGACCGCGAGCGCGCGCGCGATGCCGATGCGCTGGCGTTGACCGCCCGAGAATTCGTGCGGGTAGCGCGCGGCGTGCTCCGACGCGAGCCCGACGAGGCCGAGCAGCTCGATCACGCGCTCGCGCTCGCGTCCGGCGTGCAGCCCATGCAAGTACAAGGCCTCCGCGAGCATGGCGCCGACCGTCATGCGCGGGTTGAGCGAGCCGTACGGGTCCTGGAAGATCACCTGCATCTCGCCGCGCAGCGACCGCACTTCGCGCTCGGGCAGCGAGAAGAGGTCGCGGCCATCGAACCAGACTTTGCCCCCGGTGGGCTCGATAAGGCGCAAGAGCAGCTTTCCGGCGGTCGACTTGCCGCAGCCCGATTCGCCGACCAGCGCGAGCGTCTCGCCCGGGTAGAGGTCGAAGCTGATGTCGTCCACTGCCTGCACCGCGCCGCGCGTGCGGCCGAAGAGGCCGCTGCGCACGGGGAAGTGCTTCACTAACCGCCGCGCCCGAACCAAGGGAGTTGATGCGCGCTGACTCATAGCGGCGCGAGCCAGCACGCCGCTTCGTGCTGCGGCGTGATCTCCATGAGCGGCGGCACCTCGTGCCGGCATTTGTCGATCGCGAATGGGCAGCGCGGATGGAAGCGGCAGCCGGGCGGGTGTGCTCGCGCGTCGGGCACGAAGCCTTCGATGGCGGCGAGCCGCTCTTGCTGGAGGTCGAGTCGCGGGATGGAGCCGAGGAGGCCGATGGTGTAGGGGTGCTGCGGCTCGGCGAAGAGCCGCGCGACGCTGCAGCGCTCGATCACCTGCCCGGCGTACATCACGATCACGTCGTCGGCCAGCTCGGCGATCACGCCGAGGTCGTGCGTGATGAGAATGATCGCGGTGCCGAGCTCCTCGCGCAGCGCGCGCATCAGCTCGAGGATCTGCGCCTGGATCGTGACGTCGAGCGCCGTGGTCGGCTCGTCGGCGATCAGCAGCTTCGGGTTGCACGCCAGTGCCATCGCGATCATCACGCGCTGGCGCATGCCGCCCGAGAGCTGGTGCGGATAGTCGTCGGCGCGGCTCTCGGGCGACGGCATGCGCACGCGGCGCAGCATCTCGATCGCCTGCGCGCGTGCCTCCTGTTTGCCGACGTCGCGGTGGCGCAGCAGCGCTTCGCGGAGGCTCCGCATGCGGCTTTCGGGCAGCCGCAGCAGGTCAACCCCCTCGAACAGCACCTCGCCGGCGTCGATGCGTCCCGGCGGCTGCGGCACGAGGCGCATGATCGAGAGCGCGGTGACGCTCTTGCCGCAGCCCGATTCGCCGACAATGCCGAGCGTGCGGCCGCGCGCGAGGCTGAAGTCGACGCCGTCGACCGCGCGCACCTCGCCCTGCTCGCCGTCAAACGAGGTGCGCAGCCCGCGCACTTCAAGCAGGTTTTGTGTAGCGGGCAATCGCTTCTTCTATGGCGCCGCGATCGAGCACGCCCCAGGGCCGCGCCTTGCTCGGCGCGCAGCGCATATAAGGGATGAAGCGCTCGTGCGCCTTTTCGTACAGGCGCCTCAACTCGGCGAGCGGCTCGGCGTGGTCGTCGACCCGCAGGTCGAGCTGCGGATAGTCTTCGCCCGCATGGATGACGAGCGCCGCGGACTGCTTGCCGCGCTTGTCGCCGCCTGCGGCTTCGCCCGCGACGAGCGCCGCGATCAAGCGCTCGGCAAAGGGACGCCGAGCGCGCCGCACCACTCGATGCAGGCCGTGCCCGTGTGCTGGCCGATGCGGCCCTCGATGTCGATGACGTGGAGCTGGCGCTGCTCGCGTCCTTCATCCGGGGCGGTCAGGCGCTTGACCACTTCGGGCGCCGCGACTCCCGCGCGCAGGAGCTCGAGGCCTTGGGCTCCGTAGTACGGATTGACGAGCGCCTGGGTCGAGAGCGCACCGACGCCGCTTCTTGCATGCGGGCATAGCGCGCCAGCGGCGAAGAAGCGCGTCGCGATGGCGACGCCGAACGCGCCGCTCGTCGCATCGCGCGCGATGATGGACCACGTCATGGCGCGCGATGATACCCGCAGGGCAGCCGGTGCTATCCTTGGCCCATGAAGTGGCTCGCCATCGCAACCAGCGCGATCGTGCCGCTCGCGAGCGCGCTCGATGCCGGCGCGGCTGACCGCCGTGGCTTCGGAGGCGGCTCCGCTCCCGCGGCTGCGCCAGCACGGGCGGGAGCGCATCACTTTCACGGTGGCACGCGTGTGTTCGTCGGCGGCACTTTTTTCGTCGGGCCGCGTCCTTACTATTACTGGCCCGGCTACTGGCCGGGCTATTACTACGCGGCGCCGGTCGTGGCCGCGCCCGTTGCCTACTGGTACTACTGCGCGCCGCTCGCTGCCTACTATCCCTACGTGCCAGATTGCCCCGGCGGCTGGCAGCTCGTGGAGCCGTACCCCTACTGACATGGCTACAAAACCTGAGACGACCAACGACATCAAGGTTGATCCGAACGCGCTTTTCCTCGAGGAGATCTTCACCGACCGGCGCGTCGGCACCATCCGGCGCTTGACGCCGGTAAAGAAGGACGGCCAGCGCGACAGCGCGCGCGCCGTGATCTACCAGGGCGAGACGCAGGTGCTGACGCCGGCGGGTGCGCTGCCGATCGGCTTCGAGATCCCGGCGGTGACGCTCGAGGAAGCGGCGGACAAATTCGGCCAGCTCGCGCGCGAAGCGATCGAGCGCACGGTGAAGGAATTGCAGGACCTGCGCCGCCAGGCCGCCTCGCAGATCGTCGTGCCGCAGGGACCGCTGCCGCCGCTCGGCGGCGCGGGCGGCGGCGGCAAGATCCAGATGCCGTAGCTTGGCGCCGGAAGTCAAAAGCTGGGTCGCCGCCGCGCGGCGCATCGTCGTTCTCACTGGCGCGGGCATCTCCACCGACTCCGGCATTCCCGACTTCCGCGGGCCGCAGGGCGTGTGGACCAAGAATCCGCTCGCCGAGAAGCTCTCCAACATCCACTACTACCTCGCCGATCCCGAGGTGCGCAAAGCCTCGTGGCAGAGCCGGCTGCAGCATCCCGCGTGGAACGCGAAGCCGAACGCCGGCCATCTCGCCCTGGTGGAGCTCGAGCGCCAAGGCAAGCTCCACGCGCTCATCACGCAGAACATCGACGAGTTGCACCAGCTCGCGGGCAACTCGCGCGAGCTCGTGATCGAGGTGCATGGCAGCATGCGCCGCTTCATGTGCTGGGGCTGCGGCATGCGCGGGCCGATGGAGCGCGTCCTGGAGCGGGTGCGCGCGGGCGAGGAAGACCCGCACTGCCGCGACTGCGGCGGCATCCTCAAGAGCGACACCATCTCGTTCGGCCAGCAGCTCCTGCCCGAGGTGATCGACCGTGCGATGCAAGCGGCGGGCGAGGCCGACCTCTTCCTCTCGGTAGGCACGAGCCTGCAGGTCTACCCGATCGCGGGCGCTTTCGACATCGCGCGCTCGGCGGGCGCGAAGACCGTGATCGTCAATGCCGAGCCCACGCCCTACGACGGCATGGCCGATGCGGTGCTCGGGGGCTCGATCAGCGCAGTGCTGCCCGCGATCGTTACAGAGCGAGAAAGCGCCGCGCGTTTCCTGAACTGATCGCGGCGAGCGTCGCCGCGTCGAGGAGCGAAGCTTCCAGCGTTTTAACTGGCTGCGGATCGCCGAGCGCGAACGGATAGTCGCTGCCGACCATGATCTGCGACGCGCCGAAGGCGGCGATGACGTAGCGCACCGCCGCCGGATCGAATACCAGCTCATCGTAGTAGAACCGCTTGGCGGTCACGGCCGGGGACTCGGGCAGCGCCTCTTTCGCCTTCGGCAGCACGTTCCAGGCGTGGACCAGCCGCGCGAGCAGGATCGACATCACGCCGCCGCCGTGGCTGAAGGCGACGCGCAGACGCGGGTGGCGCGCGCCGATGCCGCCGGTGATCAGGGAAGCGCAGGCAAGGCCGATGTCGCCGGGGAAGCACACCGCCTGCTCGGAGAAGGGTCCGACGATGCGCTCCTGGCCCGCGGGGCGCAGCGCGTGCACGAAGATTGCGGCGCCCATTGCTTCAGCGGCGGCGAAGAACGGCTCGAAACGCGCATCGCCGATCGAGGTGCCATTCACGTGGCTCGCGATCTCGACGCCGGCGAAGCCGAGCTTGCGGCAGTACTCGAGCTCGCGGATGGCGGCATCCACATCCTGCAGGGGCACGGCGCCGAGGCCGACGAAGCGCTCGGGCGCCTCGCCGAGCATCGTTGCGATGGTGTCGTTCAGATAGCGAATCAGCGAGCGCGCGTCGTCGAGCAGCAGCCAGTACGAGAGGAGCTCCGGCATCGGCGATATCGCCTGGCGCGTGATGCGCATCGCGCCCATGTCTTCGATGCGCCGCGGCACGCTCCAGCAGCCATCGGAAACCGTGCGGTAGATCTTGCCGGAGAGCATCACGTGCTTGTGGCAGGCATGCGCCTGCGCCATCGACGGCCACGGCACGTCGCGCCCCTTGCCCGCGTACGCCGGGAAGCGCTCCGGCACGATGTGGGTGTGGATGTCGATGCATTCGTTCATCGCCGCCGATTATAGAATCGCGACATGCCCCGATTCCTCTTCGCGCTCGCCGCGCTCACGGCAAGCTTTACCCTTGCGGCACAGGACTGGCCCGCGCGGCCGGTGAAGATCGTCGCGCCTTTCGCCCCCGGCGGCACTGCCGACACGCTCGGCCGCCTCATCGCGCAGAAGCTCGCGGACCAGTTGAAGGAGAGCTTCGTCGTCGAGAACCGCGCCGGCGCGGGCGGCGTCGTCGGCTCGGAATTCGTCGCCAAGGGCCCGCCGGATGGCTACACCCTCGTCATCTCGGGCATCGCCTCGCACGTGATCGCGCCGCACCTGCCCGGCGGCACGCCGTACGATCCGCTCAAGGACTTCACGCACATCGCGCTCCTCGGCGGCCCGCCTGCGGTGTTCGCCGTGAACCCGTCGGTGCCGGCGAAGACGCTGAAGGAGTTCGTCGCGCTCGCCAAGAAGGAGCCGGGCAAGCTCACCTACGGCTCGCCGGGTCCGGGCACCCAGGGCCAGCTCGTGGCGGAATACTTCAAGCGGCTGGCGGGCATCGACGTGGTGCACGTGCCGTACAAGGGCGCCTCGCAAGCAGTCACCGACCTGATGGGCGGCCAGATCAATGCTGTCTCAACCACGCTCAGCACGGCGGCGGGGCAGATCAAAGGCGGCCGGGCGCGCGCGCTTGCGCTGAGCTCCGCGGAGCGGCTGCCCGACTACGCGGATATCCCGACCTTCGCGGAGCAGGGCTATCCGGATCTCGTCGCGACGGTCTGGTTCTCGCTGTCAGGGCCCGCGGGCCTGCCGCCGGAGATCGTCGACAAGCTCAACGCGGAGGTACGGCGCGCGCTCGAGCTCTCGGACGTACGCGCGCGCCTGCGCCACGACGGCATCGTGCCGAATCGGCTCGATGCGAAGGAGTTCAGCGCCTTCGTCGCCGATGAGCTCCGCCGCTGGGGCCCGATCGTGCGCGCCTCGGGCGCCAAGAACGAATAATCGGGGTCAGAGCCCAATTAAAAATAGGGCTCTGACCCCGATTAGATTTTGTAGCCCTTTTCCTTGAGTGCCTTGTCGACCCAGCTGCGGTCGACGGTGCCGGCAAGGATCTGCTTCATCGACGCCGTTTCCTTCTCCAGGATCGACTTGGCGGACGCCAGCACGCGCTCCGCCTGATCCTGCGGCACGGCGACGAGACCATCGGCGTCGCCGACGATGATGTCACCGGGATTGACCGGCATGCCGCCGATCACCACCGGCACGTTGATCTCGCCCGGGCCGTTCTTGTACGGTCCGCGGTGCGTGACGCCCGCGGCGTAGACTGGATAGCTGCCGGCGCCGAGCTCGGCGGAGTCGCGGATCGCGCCCCAGATGACGATGCCGGCGATGCCGCGCTGGCGCGCGCGCGCCGCCATCAGCTCGCCGATGATGGCATTGTCGAGCCAGCCGCCGGCGTCGACGACGATCACATCGCCGCGCTGCGCGCTGTCGAGCGCTTTGTGCACGAGCAGGTTGTCGCCCGCCGCCGTGCGCACGGTGAACGCAGGACCCGCGAGCTTGCCCTCCTTGTGCATCGGCCGGAGCTGATGCCCGCCGGCGTAGAGCCGCTCCATGCTGTCGGAAAGATGCGGCGTCACCATTCTTGCGAGCTCGGCGACGAGCCGCGGGTCGGGGCGCTTCGGGATGTCGAGGATGCGCATGGTGGCGCTCATGCCTTCTCCTTTCGTGCTTTCAACCGCTTGTCGAGGCGCGGATAGACGCGGCGCGCGTTGAGCTCGAAGATCTTCGCCCGATCGCTGCTACCCAGCTCGAGCTTGTCGATGTAGCGCTTGGTGTCGTCGTAGTTGTGCCCGCTCTCGGGATCGACGCCCTTCACCGCGCCGAGCATCTCGGAGGCGAAGAGGATGTTGTCGACCGGGATCACCTTGGCCATGCACTCGATGCCGGCGAGGTGATACACGCATGTATCGAAGAACACATTCCTGAGCAGATGATCTTTCAGCAGCGGCTTCTTCATCTCCTGCGCGAGGCCGCGGTAGCGCCCCCAGTGGAACGGCACCGCGCCGCCGCCGTGCGGGATGACGAACTTCAGCGACGGGAAATCCTTGAACAGGTTTCCCTGGATCAATTGCATGAACGCGGTCGTGTCGCCGTTGATGTAATGCGCGCCGGTGTAGTGGAACACCGGATTGCACGATGAGGTGACATGGATCATCGCCGTCATCTCGAGCTCGCACAGTTTCTCGTAGAGCGGGTACCACCACTTGTCGGTGAGCGGCGGGTCGGTCCAGTAGCCGCCCGCCGGATCCGGGTTCAGGTTTACGCCGACGAAGCCGAGGCTCGCGAGCCGCTCGAGCTCGGGGATGCAGTTTTTCGGCGGCACGCCGGGGTGCTGCGGCAGCTGGCCTACCGGCGCGAAGTTCTCCGGCAGCAGCGTGCAGATGCGGTGGATGAGGTCGTTCGACATGCGCGACCAGACGATGCCGGTCTCCTCGGTGCCGACGTGGTGCGCCATGCCGGCGGCCCGTGGAGAGAACAGGGTCAGATCGCTTCCCCGTTCGCGCTGCAGCTTCAATTGCGGCTGCACGCTCTGGATGAGCTGCTCGTCGGTAATCCCGAGCTCCACATAGGATGAAATGAGCGCCGGCTTCCGCATCGGGTCGGCCAGCCCCGCGAGCTGCTTGTCGCGGAAGGCGAGCAGCGGCGCCGGCTCGGTGGTGTAGTGGCCGTGGATGTCGATGATCATGGAGCGGCTAGTGTACTCGGGCAAAATACGCCGCTCATGGACCGGCTCACTATCACAGCGCTGCAGGCGATGAAGCGCGAAGGCCGCAAGATCGTAGGCGTGGTCGCCTGGGACACGCCGATGGCGCTGATCGCCGAGCGCGCCGGCGTCGACCTCGTCTCGGTCGGCGATTCCGTGGGCGTGAATCTCTGGGGACGCTCGGAAGAAGCGCCGGTCACGCTCGCCGAGATGCTGCTCGTCTGCAAGGCGGTGCGCCGCGGCGTGACGCGCGCGCTGCTCTCGTGCGACGTGCCCTCCGGGTCGCTCGAGGACGCGAGACGGCTGGCAGAGGAGGGCGGCGCCGACATGCTGAAGGTTTTTGCGCCCGCCGCGCGGATCGAGGCGATCGCCAGGGCGGGCGTGGCGGTGTTCGCCGAGTTCCATGGAAAACGGCCCACCGCGGAGCTGGTGGCGGAGGCGAAAGCGCTGGAAGCGGCCGGCGCGGTGATGCTCGACTTCCGGCACTCCGGACCCGAGGCGGGCGCGGCGGTGGCGCAGGCCGTGAAGATCCCGGTGATCGGCGGGCTCGGCGGCGGGCCGTGGCTCGACGGCCGCATCCGCATG
>VBCM01000127.1:6571-7119 GCA_005883675.1 Betaproteobacteria bacterium | reverse complement strand
GCGGCCGAAGCCGCAGCGGCGGCGGCCGCTGTCTCCGCGCCGGCAAGCGCGCCGACGACGCTGCACGCGCCCAAGCCCGCGGCGGATGCGAAGGTCGAGAAGAAGCCGAAGAAGGCGAAGCCCACCACGGTGCTGCGCGACGATTCGGCGCGCCGGCGCACCATCAAGACGCGCGGCGATGTCGGCGGCGGCGTGGCCGGCTGGCACGCACGAGGCGGCACGCGCCACCGCCCGGCGGGGGCCGCCGAGACGAGCACGTTCGCCGCGCCCACCGAGCCCGTGGTGCGAGAGATCGCGGTGCCGGAGACGATCACCGTCGGTGAGCTCGCGCACCGCATGTCGGTCAAGGCCGCCGAGGTCATCAAGGCGCTGATGAAGCTCGGCACCATGGCCACCATCAACCAGGCGCTCGACCAGGAAAGCGCCATGATCGTGGTCGAGGAGATGGGCCACAAGGCGAAGGCGGCGAAGCTCGACGACCCGGAGGCCTTCCTCGCCGAGACCGCCGAGCCTGTAGGGGCCGATCTGCAGCCGCGGCCGCCGGTCGT
>VBCM01000127.1:0-6238 GCA_005883675.1 Betaproteobacteria bacterium | reverse complement strand
GCCACGTCGACCACGGCAAGACGTCGCTCCTCGATTACATCCGGCGCACGAAAGTGGCCGCCGGCGAAGCGGGCGGCATCACGCAGCACATCGGCGCTTACCACGTCGAGACGCCGCGCGGCGTGATTACCTTCCTCGACACCCCCGGCCACGAGGCCTTCACCGCGATGCGCGCGCGCGGCGCCAAAGTCACCGACATCGTGGTGCTGGTCGTGGCGGCAGACGACGGCGTCATGCCGCAGACCATCGAGGCCATCAACCATGCCAAGGCGGCCAAGGTGCCCCTCGTGGTCGCGCTCAACAAGATCGACAAGCACGAGTCCAATCCGCAGAAGGTGAAGCAGGAGCTGCTCACGCACGGCGTCGTGCCGGAGGAGTTCGGCGGCGACTCGCCGGTGGTGGCGGTGTCGGCAAAGACCGGGCAGGGCATCGATGAGCTGCTCGAGCAGCTGCTGCTGCAAGCGGAGGTGCTGGAGCTGAAAGCCCCGGTGGAGGCGCCGGCGAAGGGCGTGGTGATCGAGGCCCGGCTCGACAAGGGCCGCGGTCCGGTGGCGACCGTGCTGGTGCAGGCGGGCACGCTCAACCGCGGCGATATCGTGCTGACGGGAGCCGTCTTCGGCCGCGTGCGCGCCATGCTCGACGAGAACGCAAGGCCGGTGCCATCGGCCGGGCCGTCGATCCCCGTTGAGATCCAGGGCCTCTCCGGGGTGCCGAACGCCGGCGAAGACATGATGGTGCTCACCGACGAGCGCAAGGCGCGCGAGATCGCGCTCTTCCGGCACGGCAAGTTCCGCGACGTGAAGCTCGCCAAGCAGCAGGCGGCGAAGCTCGAGAACGTGTTCGAGCAGATGGGCGAGGGCGAGAAGAAGGTGCTGAACCTCCTCATCAAGGCGGACGTACAGGGCTCGCAGGAGGCGCTGATCCATGCGCTCACCAGGCTCGGCAGCGAGGAAGTGAAGGTGACGGTGGTGCACGCGGGCGTCGGCGGGATCACTGAGTCCGACGTCAACCTGGCGATGGCCTCGCGCGCCGTGATCATCGGCTTCAACACGCGTGCCGACGCCGCCGCGCGCAAGCTCGCCGAGTCCGCAGGCATCCAGGTGCGCTACTACAACATCATTTACGAGGCGGTAGATGAGATCAAGGCGGCGCTCTCGGGCATGCTCGCGCCCGAGCGCAAGGAATCGGTCATCGGCCTCGTCGAAGTGCGGCAGGTATTCCGCATCTCCAAGATCGGCACGGTGGCGGGCTGCTACGTGCTCGAAGGCGTGGTGAAGCGCGGCGCGCAGGTGCGCGTGCTGCGCGACAACGTCGTCGTGCACACCGGCGAAATCGATTCGCTGAAGCGCTTTAAGGACGACGTGCGCGAGGTGAAGGCGGGCTTCGAGTGCGGCATGTCGCTCAAGAGCTTCAGCGACATCAAGGAGAAGGACCAGTTCGAGGTGTTCGAAGTCCTGGAGGTCGCCAGGACCCTGTGAAAAGGGCCGCTGGGAGAAATTCGGGTCGCCCGCAGAAGCTAGGCGACCTCATCCAGCGCGAGCTCTCCGAGCTCCTGCAGCGCGAGCTGCGCGATCCGCGCGTGGGCATGATCACCATAACGGCGGTAGACGTGTCGCCCGACTTCTCGCACGCCAAGGTGCTCTACACCACGCTCGACCCGGCGCATGTCGAAGACGCTGCCAAGGGCCTGCAGCGCGCGGCCGGCTTCCTGCGCTCGCAGCTCGCGCGGCGCATCAAGCTCTATACGACGCCGGAGCTGCGCTTCGAGTACGACGTCTCGGTGGAGCGCGGCGACCGGCTCTCGCGCCTCATCGACTCGGTCAAGCCGAAGGAATGATCGACGGCGCGCTCCTGCTCGACAAGCCGGTCGGCGTCACTTCCAACCGCGCACTGCAGGAGGCGAAGCGTCTGCTGCACGCGAAGAAGGCAGGACACGCCGGGACGCTCGACCCGCTCGCGAGCGGCCTGCTCGTGCTGCTATTCGGCGAGGCGACCAAGTTTGCCGCTCCGCTCCTCGACGCGGACAAGGAATATGTGGCGACGCTCAAGCTCGGCAGCCGCACCAGCACGGGCGACGCCGAGGGCGCCGTGCTGGAAGAACGGCCAGTGGCGGCCAGCGCCGACGATGTCGCCGCCGTGCTCGAGCGCTTCCGCGGCGTGATCGACCAGGTGCCGCCGATGCATTCGGCGCTCAAGCGCGCCGGCGTGCCCCTCTACAAGCTCGCGCGCCGGGGAGCGAGCGTCGAGCGCGCTGCGCGGCGCGTCGAGATACGCGATCTCGAGCTGCTGGGCTACGCGCTGCCCCTCGCGGAGCTGCGCGTCCGATGCAGCAAAGGGACCTATATCCGCTCGCTCGGCGAGGACATCGGCGCCGCGCTTGGTTGCGGTGCGCACGTTGCCGCCTTGCGCCGTACCGGCTCGGGCCGCTTTCGCGTAGACGAGGCGGTAACGCTCGAGCGGCTGCGCGCCATGCCCGGACCGCAGGAGCGGCTGCTGCCGCTCAGCAAGCTGCTCGCCGACTTTCCCGCCACCGAACTCGACGCCGCCGCCGAGGCGCGGCTGCGCAACGGCCAGGCGTTGAAAATCAGCGGGCTGCAAGCCGGACTGCGGGCGCTCTACCGCGCCGACGGCGCGCTGATCGGTCTTGGACGCGCGCAGGCCGAAGGCGAGCTGCGGGCGCTGCGGCTTACTCAAGCGGCTGATAAACATCGAAAAACCTTGTGACGCTGCAGTGCATCGGTTAAAATCGCCGGCTCAAATTTTCGGCACGAAAGCGAAAGAGAGACTCGCGAATGGCATTGCAGGTCCCGCAGAAAGCGCAGGTGGTGCGCGATTACCAGCGCTCAGGCAAGGACACCGGTTCCCCGGAAGTGCAGGTCGCGCTCCTCACGGAGCGCATCAACAGCCTCACCGAGCACTTCAAGACGCACGTCAAGGATTTCCATTCACGCCGCGGCCTGCTGGTGATGGTGAGCCAGCGTCGCAAGCTCCTCGATTACCTGAAGCGCAAGGACGCGGACAGGTACCGCGGGCTGATCGAGAAGCTAGGCCTGCGCAAATAGCGCCCGCATCATGTCGCAGCACTGACGCTCATCCGCCCGGTGAGCGTTTCTGTTTAGAGGACTCCCCTTGAATCCCATCAAGAAGACTTTCACTTACGGCAACCACCAGGTCACGTTCGAGACCGGCGAGATCGCGCGCCAAGCCCACGGCGCCGTGATCTGCAGCATGGACGATACCGTGGTGCTCGCCACCGTCGTCGCTGCCAGGGAACCCAAGTCGGGTCAGGACTGGTTCCCCCTCACCGTCGATTACGTCGAGAAGACCTACGCCGCGGGCAAGATTCCGGGCGGCTTCTTCAAGCGCGAAGGCCGCCCCTCGGAGAAGGAGACGCTGACCTCGCGCCTCATCGACCGGCCGATCCGGCCGCTTTTTCCGGATGGGTTCCTGAACGAAGTCCAGGTCGTGGCCACCGTGCTTTCACTCAACCCGGAGATCGACTCCGACATCCCGGCGATGCTCGCGGTATCGGCGGCGCTCACCCTCTCCGGCATTCCGTTCAACGGGCCGATCGGCGCTGCCCGAGTCGGCCACCTGAACGGCCAGTACGTGTGCAACCCGACCATGACGCAGCTCAAGGAGTCGAAGCTCAACCTGGTGGTCGCCGGCACCGAGCAGGGCGTGATGATGGTCGAATCCGAGGCGCTCGAGCTCTCCGAGGACGTGATGCTGGGCGGCGTGGTGTACGGCCACGAGCAGATGCAGGCCGCGATCCAGGCGATCCACGAGCTCGCCGAGGCCGCCGGCAAGCCGGGATGGAACTTCCAGCCGCTGGCGAAGGACGAACCGCTCATCGCGCGCGTCGCCGAGTTCGCGGAGGCGGACATGCGCGAAGCGTTCCGCATCAAGCAGAAGCAGACGCGCAATGCGCGCCTCACCGAGATCCGCAAGGCGACGCTCGACCGGTTGATCGCCGATGCCGCGGTCACCGGCAAGACGGTGGATGTAAACGTGGTGAAGGAGATCTTCTTCAATCTCGAGTCGAAGATCGTGCGCGGCCAGATCCTCGATGGCGAGCCGCGCATCGATGGCCGCGACACGCGCACCGTGCGGCCGGTCACCGTGCGGGTGGGCGTGCTGCCGCGCACGCACGGCTCGGCGCTCTTCACCCGCGGCGAGACCCAGGCGCTCGTCACCGTCACGCTCGGCACCGGGCGCGATGAGCAGATCATCGACGCGCTGGCTGGCGAGTATCGCGAGCGCTTCATGATGCACTACAACATGCCGCCTTATGCCACCGGCGAGACCGGCCGCATGGGACCGTCGAAGCGCCGCGAGATCGGCCACGGCCGGCTCGCCAAGCGCGCGCTGGTGGGGCTCTTGCCGACGCCCGAAGAGTTCGGCTATTCGATCCGCGTCGTCTCCGAGATCACCGAATCGAACGGCTCGTCGTCGATGGCCTCGGTGTGCGGCGGCAGCCTCGCGCTGATGGACGCCGGCGTGCCGGTCAAGGCGCACGTTGCCGGCATCGCCATGGGCCTCATCAAGGAGGGCAACCGCTTCGCGGTGCTCTCCGACATCCTCGGCGACGAGGACCACCTCGGCGACATGGACTTCAAGGTCGCGGGCACGGAGAAGGGCGTCACCGCGCTGCAGATGGACCTGAAGATCGAGTCGATCAACAAGGGCATCATGAAGGTCGCGCTGGATCAAGCGCGCGAGGCGCGCCTGCAGATCCTCGACATCATGAAGCAGGCGATCGAGGGCTCGCGCGCCGAGCTTTCCACCTTCGCGCCGCGCATCATCAAGATCAAGATCAACCCCGACAAGATCCGCGACGTCATCGGCAAGGGCGGCGTCGTCATCCGCGGCATCCAGGAGGAAACCGGCACCACCATCGAGATCGAGGACGACGGCACCGTTTCCATCGCCTGCGTCGCCGCCGAGGGCGGCGAGGCGGCGAAGAAGCGCATCCAGGAGCTCACCGCGGATGTCGAAGTGGGCAAGGTCTACGAGGGCACCGTGCTCAGGCTTCTCGACTTCGGCGCGATCGTCCAGCTCCTCCCCGGGCGCGACGGCCTGCTGCATATCTCGCAGATCAGCCACGAGCGCGTGAACGCCGTGTCCGACTACCTGAAGGAAGGCCAGGTCGTGAAGGTGAAGGTGCTCGAGGCCGACGACAAGGGCCGCGTGCGCCTGTCGATGAAAGCCGTCGAGCCGAAAGGCGAGACCGCCAAGCAGAGCGGTTGAACGGTTTTTTGACCCCTGATAAGGGGATCGTGAGCCTACAGGCGAGCGGGGGTTTTACTTAGCGACCTGCCGCTCGCGCAGCTCGTCGAGCGTCTTGCAGTCGATGCACAGCGTCGCCGTCGGGCGGGCTTCCAGGCGCTTGAGACCGATCTCCACGCCGCAGCTGTCGCAATAGCCGTATTCGTTCGCGTCGATGCGCGCGATGGTCTCGTCTATTTTCTTGATGAGCTTGCGCTCGCGATCGCGGTTGCGCAGCTCCAGCGCCATGTCCGATTCCTGGCTCGCGCGGTCGTTCGGGTCGGCGAACACGGTGGCCTCGTCCTGCATGGTGTGCACCGTGCGATCGATCTCCTGCGAGAGCTCCGCCTTCAGTTGCTCGAGGATCTTGCGGAAGTGGCCGCGCTGCTTGGCGTTCATGTACTCCTCGCCCTTTTTCGCCGCGTAGGGCGTGAAGCTTTTTCTCGTCAGTTCAACAGCCATTGCAGTACAGCCCAAAAAAGTGGAGCGCTTTTGTAGCAGAAAAGCACCCCTGTCGCAAGGGAATCGCGTTGCTCCAGAGATGCGCTAAGAGTATCATTTGCCGCCATTTTCGGGGTGTGGCGCAGACTGGTAGCGCGCCTGCTTTGGGAGCAGGATGTCGGAGGTTCAAATCCTCTCACCCCGACCAGGTTTTGCGGTTTTTTTGCCCGGCTGCCCGTAGCTCAACCGGATAGAGCACCAGCCTTCTAAGCTGGGGGTTGTGGGTTCGAGTCCCGCCGGGCAGGCCAGTCAATGGTGGCCGTAGCTCAAAGGTAGAGTCCGGGGTTGTGATCCCCGTTGTTGTGGGTTCGAGTCCCATCGGCCACCCCATCCCTCATGGCGATCGAGCGCGAATTGAAATTCCGCCTCGCGCCGCGCGCTGCCTCCCGCGCCGTAAGCACGCTTGCGCTCGGCCCGGCGAAAGCGTTCTTCGCCGTTTACTACGACACACCTGACGAGGCGCTGAGGC